>JAEDNI010000004.1 GCA_016302585.1 Paludibacteraceae bacterium
AGTCTTACATGAGTCTTACATAAGTCTTACATGAGTCTTACGCGAGTCTTACATGAGTCTAAACGAGTTAAAACAGTTATGGAAAAGAATTCAAAAATTTATGTAGCCGGGCATAGAGGCATGGTGGGAAGTGCCATTGTGCGGGAATTGCAACGTCAGGGATATACGAATATCATCACTCGTACGCACAAAGAATTGGATTTGTGCCGTCAGGAGGATGTGGAGCGTTTCTTTGAAACGGAGAAGCCGGAGTATGTGTTCTTGGCAGCCGCCAAAGTGGGAGGAATTATCGCTAATGAGCGTCATTTGGCGGATTTTATGTACGATAACATGATTCTGGAAATGAACGTGATCCATGCGGCGTGGAAGAACGGGGTGAAGAAATTGGAGTTTTTGGGATCAAGTTGTATTTACCCGCGTATGGCTCCGCAGCCCATGCAGGAGAGTTGTTTGTTGACGGGTGAGCTGGAGAAAACGAATGAGGCATATGCTTTGGCGAAAATCAGCGGTTTGAAGTATTGCGAGTTTTTGAATAGACAATACGGGACGGATTATATTTCTGTGATGCCGACAAATCTGTACGGTCCGAACGACAACTACCATCCGGAGCACAGCCATGTACTTCCTGCGTTGATCAGACGTTTTCACGAGGCAAAAGAGAGTGGGGCAAAGAGTGTGACGTGCTGGGGAACGGGAAGTCCTTTAAGAGAGTTCCTTTATGTGGACGATTTGGCAAACCTGTGCGTGTTCCTGATGAACAACTACTCGGGTAATGAGACGGTAAATGCCGGGACGGGTAAAGAGTTGACGATTAAGGCGTTGACGGAGTTGGTGGCGAAGGTGGTAGGCTACGAAGGCGAGATTCTATGGGATACGACCCGTCCGGACGGCACACCGCGCAAACTGTTAGACGTTAGCAAGGCAACAAAGTTGGGATGGACGTACAAGACGGAGCTTGAAGAGGGAATACGCCTGGCATATAAGGACTTTTTAGAGAACCCGATGAGGGCAGAAAGATAATAACCCCCTCCCGACCTCCCCCACAAGGGGAGGAGAAAGGAACGGTAATAACCCCCTCCCGACCTCCCCCTCAAGGGGAGGAGAAAAGAACGATGAGAGATTTTAGTTTAGACATATATCGAGAATTGATAGAGACGCTGCAGAGCCAGGGGTATGAGTTTATTACCTTTGCGCAGTACTGCAAGTCGAAGGGAGAGAAGAAAAAGGGTAAGTACATTATCCTTCGTCACGATGTAGATGCTCGTCCGAAAAATAGCCTTAGAACGGCACAGATAGAACGTTCGACAGGTGTGAAGGCAAGTTATTATTTCCGTGTGGGGAGAGAGAGCAATAACCCGGATGTAATTCGTGCAATCGTGCAGTTAGGCCATGAGATAGGCTATCACTACGAGGATATGAGTCTTTGTAATGGTAATGCTGAGAAGGCCTATTCTCATTTCACGAGTTGGCTGGAGTATTTCCGTTATTACTATGCTGTAGAGACGATCTGTATGCACGGTTCGCCGACCAGCAAGTACGATAACAAGGATCTTTGGAAGACGTATGATTATAAGGAATTGGGTCTTATCGGTGAACCGTATCTGGATACGGACTTCAGCGATGTGTTCTATTTGACAGATACCGGTCGCTGTTGGGACGGATATCAGGTTTCCCGTCGCGATAAGATACCTGATTTTCAAGACAAATGGACGGCAGCCGGGCTTACGTGGCACACCACGCCCGAACTGATTGAAGTTATCAAACAGGGACTTTTGCCGGCCCATGTGATGATCACCACCCATCCGCAACGATGGACAAATAATGCCATTCTAAATAAAAAAGAAGAAATACTACAAACTATTAAAAACAGCATAAAGCGATTGTTGATATGATGAATTTTGGATTGATTGGCGCCGCGGGATATATTGCGCCGCGACATATTAAGGCGATTGCTGATACGGGCAACAACCTGTTAGTGGCTTATGATAAGTTCGATAGCGTGGGACGATTGGACAGCAGTTTCCCGGATTGCTCTTTCTATACGGAAAATGAGCAGTTTGACCGATTTTGCTCGAAGCAGATGCGAACTAATAACCCGTTGCATTGGCTATCTATTTGTACGCCAAACTACACGCACGATGCGTTTATTCGCTATGGTCTGCGTCTGGGATGCGATGTGATATGCGAGAAACCCTTGGTGCTCAACCCTTATAACATTGACAACCTCGTGGAGTTAGAGAAAGAGACGGGGCATAAGGCGTATACGATTTTGCAATTGCGTCTGCACGACAAGATCCGCGCGCTGAAGGAAAAAGTGGAGAAAGGACCGAAGGATAAGATCTACGATGTGGACCTGACCTATATCACGAGTCGCGGTAACTGGTACTATGCGAGTTGGAAAGGCGATGTACATAAGAGTGGCGGTATTGCAACCAATATCGGTGTTCACTTCTACGATATGCTGCAATGGGTGTTCGGTCCGGTGCAGAAAAATATCGTTCATGTGATGAGTTTTGATCGCGTGGCCGGATATCTGGAGTTGGAGAAAGCGCGTGTGCGTTACTTCCTGAGTATTAATGCGGCTTGTCTGCCGGCTAATGCGGTGCAGGGCGAGAAACGGACATACCGTACGTTGAATATCGACGGGGAAGAGTTTGAGTTCTCTGCCGGTTTTACGGAGTTGCATACCGAGAGTTATAAGCAGATCCTCGCGGGTAACGGTTTCCGTATTTCTGAAGCACGTCCGTGCATCGAGACGGTGGCTCAGATACGTCATGCGGAGCCTATCGGATTAGTGGGAGATTACCATCCGCTGGCTAAACTACCACTGGCAAAACATCCTTTTGGATGGGATGAAAAAAGATAGTGAATAATGATTAATGAATAATGAATATCTCGATTAGAAATATTGTCTTTTTTTCATTAGTCGCTTTAGCGTTGTCATCTTGTGTGACGGCGCGGAAAGTGAACTACATGCAGGAACCTGACCGATATATCCCGAGTTATGCGGACACATTGAGTTATGAGGATTATCAAATGCGAATAGGTGACCGATTGTATGTGTATGTTTATTCGCTGGACGAGAGAATCCAGAAAATGTATAATGCGGGAGGAAGTAGCGCAGCACAGATGCGTCAACAAATGAACCAAGGGAATACCAGAGGTTCTTATGAATTATACACCTATCTGGTGGATGAAGAGGGATATATTGACTTCCCGACGATCGGCAAAGTGTACGTGCTGGGTAACTCAACACGCGAGGTGAAGCATAAACTGGAGCAGGAGTTAAGTACTTTGCTCAAGGATTTGCCCGGATACAGTACGATCTCCGTGGAAGTGAATATCATGAATCGTTCGTTCTCTATCATCGGTGCCCAAAGCGGACGTTATCCTATCTCAAAGGATAAGATGACTATCTTCGAGGCGTTGGCGATGGCAGGAGACTTACGTGAGTTCAATAGCCGCAAGGAGATTAAACTTGTGCGTGAGAAGAACGGCGTTACGACCATTAAGACTTTTGATGTTCGATCGAAAGATATTGTGAACTCGGAGTTCTATTATATTGAACCGAACGATATCATCTATATTCGTCAGATACCGGGTTATAGCTTCGGTATCAACCACGTGACCTCGGTCATTAGTGTGACGGCAGCAACGATATCGTTTGGCGTCTTTATCTATTCCATAGTTCAAACGGGTATTAACCACGTCAACAAATACTACGGAGACAAAGGGGAAGGAGGCGGACAATGAGAACGATTCGAATGATTTTGATCGGTCTGGTGGCCGTGTTGATGAGCAGTTGCTATACCCATCGCGTAATAGGCTATCTGCAAGAACCGACGAAACAAAACAAACTGCCTGAGTACGACAGTGTGGCATATGAACCTTACCATATCCGTGTGAATGACGAGATCATCTATCGTCTCATAACGATGGACGAGACGATGAGTAAGATGTTAGGATCCAATAACTCGAGTATTAACACCCAGTATGCGAACTCATATCGTGTCTATCCGGATGGAACGATAGATATCCCGTTCCTCAAGCCGGTAAAGATAGTGGGATTGACGGAGCAAGAGGCGCAAGATACTTTACGCGATGCTTTCCGCGAGATTATACCGGATGCGGATGTGAAGTTGGCGCTGTATAACAAGTATTTCTCGGTGATAGGTGATGCGCACTCCAGCCAGTATTATATCTATAAGGAGAAGATGAATATCTTCCAGGCTTTGGCAATGACGGGTGATGTGATGAATAGCGGTGACCGCCGTCATATCCGTATTATCCGTCCGCGTGGCAATGGAGAGGAGCCGGAGATCTTAGAGTTCGATATGCGAACAAATTCTTTGATTGACTCGAAATACTATTATATTTATCCGAACGATGTGATCTATGTAGCCCGTGAGCGAAATAGTTTCTATACCGTGAACAACTACTCGAGTTTCGTCAGTCTAATCACCAGCAGTGTCGCATTATTAACAACGGTGCTTAATTACGTAGCCGTAATCTACAAATAAGCTATGAATAACAATAACCAATACAACCCCGGTGGTAACAATCAGTATTATACCCCGGGTGGAAACAATCAGTATTATCAGGCGGGCGGTAATAGCAATTATTACCAGGCGGGAAATCAACAGTATTATCAGCAAGATCCCTCGCAAGGAGATGATGAGGAGAGTTCGATGAAGTTCAACCCCATTGAGTGGCTGTTTACCTTCTTGCATTATTGGTATCTGTTTGTGATTGCTATAGCGATTGCATTAGGTCTGGCAATGCTGAAGAACCGTCGCTGGATTCCTTCCTATCTCTCGCAAGGAACGATCGTCATCAAGGAGAGCAATAGTTATGGCTCTTCCATGGCACTGATGCAGGGCTTTGGTGTGGATGCCGGTTATAAGAACGTCAACAACCAGATGATCATGTTGACCTCTTATGACTTGATGTGTAGGGTAGTGGACTCGTTGCCTTTCATGAACGTGGAGTATATTACGCAAGGCCGTTTTAAGACGCGTCAGTTATATCGGCAGACACCGATTTTAGTGGATTATACCCGTTTGGATCCCCGTGCGTATGGAGCCATGTATCAGGTGACCTTCCGAGATGACGGCATGATGCATATCTCGTCTACCGATGAGTCGCTACCGCTGGAGATTGATGCGCACTATGGAGAACCGATCTCGTGCTCGCTGTTCGATATCACGATATGGCCGACGGAGTATATGAACAACTCGAAGATCTACTTCCGTTTCCGGTCGCGTGAAGACCTCGTCAATGAGTTCATGAGCCGTGTCTCTCTGTCCTTTGTGACGGAGGGATCGACCGTATTAGCTATTTCTTTGGTGAGCGAGGTGCCGGCACGCGACTGCGAGTTCATTGATAAGTTGGCTCAGATATACCTGTTGCAGAACCTGGAGCAGAAAAATGAAGTGGCGGAGAACTCCATTCGTTTCATCAACGAGCAGTTGAAGAGTTTGCAGTCTTCTTTGCAACAGAGCGAGGGTGCGATGACCGATTTCCGTCAAGAGAACAAGTTTGTTGATGTGAACTCCTATGCAGGTCAGTTGATGGGTATGGTTTCCAGTTATGACCAGAAAGCCTTGGAGTTGCGCTTACGTGAGACCTATTTCGACTACCTCATCAACTACATCAATACCAATATCGAGAGCGGTGCTGTCATAGCGCCGACAACAATGGGTGTAGATGAACCTATTTTGATGGGCTTGGTACAGCAGCTCAATGACCTGCGTATTCAACGCGGTGAGTTAACGGAGAAAAACGTGTACTACGCCAAGTATACCAAGGATATCGAAAATGTCAAGACGGCTATCGGCGAGGTAGTATCTTCTATGCGTGCGTCGCTGGAAATTGAGAAGGAAGACCTCCGCAGACGTACATCTGAAGCAGAACGGGAGATCAAGAAGTTACCGGAGAAAGAGCTGCAGATGGTAGCCATCGAGCGTAATTATCGTATTGACGATAACTACTATACCTTCTTCCTTCAGAAGCGTGCTGAAGCCGAGATTCAAAAGGCTTCGAATACGCCGGATAACTCGATCATGGATAAAGCCCGTACGACGGCTATCATGAATGCCAAGGCGAAGTCGAAGACCACTTCCAAGTATTTGATTATCGGTTTCTTGATCCCGGCCTTGCTGATTATCTTGAGTGAGTTGCTCAACAATAAGATACGTTCGCCGAAGGATGTTTTGAAACTGAAATTCTTCCGCCTCATCGGTACGCTCCGTCACGCAAAGAGCCAGAACCCTACGCTGGTACGCGCTTCGCCTCGCTCCAGTTATGCGGAAATGATGCGAGCCATTCGAACGCGTATAGAGTTCGTGCTACGCCGGAAAGAGAAGTTGGTAATATGCGTCACTTCAACTGAATCCGGTGATGGTAAGACGTTCTTATCCACCAACCTTGCGTCGCTCTATGCGATGACCGGAAAGAAAGTGTTGCTGATCGACTTCGACCTCCGTAAACCGAATATCCATACCAAACTGGGTTTAGAGAACGGCAGCGGTATTTCGAACTATCTGATCGGTGACTGTGAACTGAAGGATATCCTCGTGAAGGATACGCCGTTCGGTTTTGATTTCATGCGTGCCGGTACGATCCCTCCTAACCCGGGTGAGTTGGTTCATGCCGATAAGGTAGCGGAAATGATGGTAGATTTACGTCAGAAATATGATTTCATCATTATGGATACTTCGCCGATCGGTTTGGTACCTGATGCATATGCTCTCATTGAGCAGTCCGACATGTGTCTGTTCGTGATCCGTTGTATGCAAACCAATAAATCGTTCTGCAAGCAGACACTTGAGCAGATGGCCGAAGTGATAGACTCGCCGGAGAAAGTGCAGTTGATTCTTTCGGATATCCCGACCAGTGGTCGTCACTCCTATGGCTCCGGCTACGGCTACGGCTATGGTGGCTACGGCGGTTATGGATACGGTCACCTCGGCTATGGTGGCTATGGCGGCTACGGCTATGGTTATGGCGGGAACAACAGTCGTTCAAAGCGATACGGTAAGCTGTACGGTAAGATCTACGGCAAACTGGTGAAGGACGATAAGGCTTATCGCTCCTATCATTACTACCATCACGACGAGGACGATGAGGAGTCGCAGCAAAACCAGAAAGACTAATCACGTATGCGCGTAAGCGCGTGATATAAAATAATGTGCAATTATGGCATTGGCTTTTGATAACGACAAATATATCCGTATTCAGTCGGAGCATATCCGCGAACGAATAGGGCAGTTTAACAACAAACTCTATTTGGAGTTAGGCGGTAAACTCTTCGATGATATGCATGCGAGTCGTGTTCTGCCGGGTTTCTTGCCCGATAGTAAGTTGCGTATGTTTACGCAGCTGCAGGACTCCATGGAGATTATCATCGTCCTTTCGGCGGAAGATATCGAGCGTAACAAGGTGCGTCAGGACTTGGGTATTACCTATGATGAAGACGTGCTGCGTCTGCGCGAAGAGTTTACCAAACGCGGCTTTTACGTATCTTCGGTAGTCATTACCCACTATTCCGGACAGCGTTCGGCTGATACATACCGCCAGCGTCTGGAGCGAAAGGGCATCAAGGTTTATTATCATTATATCATTGACGGCTATCCGCATAATGTGGATTTGATAGCTTCGCCGGAGGGCTTTGGTTTGAATGATTATATCGAGACAACCCGTCCTTTGGTAGTGGTGACCGCTCCGGGTCCGGGCAGCGGAAAGATGGCGGTATGTCTGAGTCAGTTGTATAATGAGCATGTGCATGGTCGCGAGGCGGGCTATGCGAAGTTCGAGACTTTCCCGGTTTGGAACTTACCGCTCAAGCACCCCTTGAACGTCGCGTATGAAGCAGCTACAGCGGACCTTCAGGACGTGAATATGATCGATCCCTTCTATTTGGAGGCTACCGGTAAATCAGCGGTGAACTACAATCGTGATATTGAGATTTATCCTGTGCTCGATGCCCTCTTCACTTCCATCTACGGGCAAAATCCCTATAAGTCACCTACGGACATGGGTGTAAATATGGTGGGGTTCTGCATTAGTGATGATGAGGCAGTGCGGGAAGCCAGCAAACAGGAGATCATACGGCGTTATTTCCAAGCATTGTGTCATTTAGCAAACGGTAAATGCAATGATGCGGAAGTGAAGAAACTGGCGCTGCTTCAACAGCAAGTGGGTATCAATACGGCCTATCGTCGTACGACGGTGGCTGCGCGTGAGCGGCGTGCGCTGACGGGTGCGCTGCATGACGGCGCTTTCGCGCATGCGGCGGCTATTGAGTTGCCGGACGGAAGGATCATCACCGCTGAAGCCGGTGAACTGTTAGGCTCTTCGGCAGCCTTGCTGCTGAATGCGATGAAGGAGTTAGCCGGCATTGACCATTCTTTGCGCTTGATACCGCAAGAGATAATTGAGCCTATTCAACAGACCAAGATCAATTATCTGCATGGCCAAAACCCGCGTCTGCATACGGATGAAGTGCTCGTGGCACTCTCGGTGCTCTCGTTGCACGATGAGAACTGCCGCAAGGCGCTGGAGACCCTGCCGCTGCTAAAGGGCTGTCAAGCGCACTCCACAGTGATGCTTAAAGAGGCGGATTGGAGAACCTTTAAAAAACTTGGAATTGATTTAACAACAGAACCTGCTAAAAAATAACGGCAAAGCGTAGCAAGAGAACTCGGGTGAGAATCCCGGACTGACCGGCAACTGTGATGGCCGAACGGCCTAAGTCAGATCGCTTGCACTTTGCACGATTGATGAGTCCTCCTGGATTAGGACGAACAATGATAAAAAAACTATTTCTCATACTATTGTTTGCGCTCTGTGCGCGCTCTGTTTTCGCGATTAACGAGGCAGAGTTAGACTCGTTATACCGCCAGTTCCAAATGGAGGAAGTGGAGGTGACAGCGCGTGCCTTGACCAAAGATATCATTGTTCCGCAGTCGCTCAAAGGCATTGAATTGGAGCGACTCAACGCCCTCTCTGTGGCTGATGCACTGCGGTATTTCTCTGGTATCCAACTAAAAGACTACGGCGGAGTGGGAGGTATCAAGACGATCAATGTACGGTCGATGGGAAGCCAGCATACCGCGGTTTATTATAATGGTATTCAACTTGGCAATGCTCAAAACGGACAAGTGGACTTGGGGCGTTTCTCCTTGGATAACATGGAGGAGATCCAGCTCTTTAACGGTCAGAAATCCGATATCTTTCAGTCCGCCCGTGAGTTCGGCGCGGCAGGTAATGTCTATCTCACGACGCGTAAACCTTATTTTAAGGAGAACGAGCGTGTGCACGTGCGCGCGAAGATGCGTTTTGGCTCGTTTGCCTTGGCGAACCCGAATGTAGGAGTGGATGTCAAACTAACGGATGCTCTCTCGTTGACCTTTGATGCCGAGTATGTCTATTCGGACGGTAAGTATCCCTTCCGTTATAAACGTGTATTTCCTTCCGGAGAGACGGCTTATGATACTACTGCAATTCGTCAGAACGGCGACATCAACGCCGTACGTACGGAACTCGGGTTACATCACTACTATCGTACGACCGGTTTCTGGCGGCTGCATGCGTATAACTACTATTCCGAACGTGGTATACCGGGTGCAATCGTCAATAATGTATGGCGGAATGGTGAGCGTCTTTGGGATCGAAATACCTTTGTGCAAGGCCAGTGGCAGGACGAGTGGTTTGGTCGCTGGAGCACGCGGTTGTTAGCCAAGTATGCCAATGATTTCACGCATTATAAAAACTATGACGATCGCCTGCTGCCTGCGGATAATAAATACCTGCAGCAGGAGTTTTACCTATCCTTGGCGAATAAGGTGCAGATCTTTAATTGGTGGGACTTGGCGGTTGCATATGACTACCAGTATAACACTTTGCGCAAAGACGAGTTGGTGAGCGGAGTGACCGATGAACGCTTCGCGCGGCATAGCCATTGGCTCAGTGCCGCTACGGCCTTTAATATCAAGGAATATCTGCGGCTCCAGGCTTCGGTCCTGATGACCCAAATCATCAATGTTCAGTCTCCCATAGCCAATGAACCCAAGGTGACTCCCGGACTTTTCATGTCTTTCTGTCCGTATCCGGCTATTGACCTCAGTATCAACGCTTTCTATAAGCAGAGCTATCGTTATCCTACTTTTAACGACCTCTATTATACGGACTTAGGCAATGCCAACTTACGGCCGGAGTTGGCTCGTCAGCACTCCGTCGAACTGGCCTATAAAATCACCAATGATAAATCACCCGTCGCCAATGATTTCGGCTACGAAATAGCTGCAGCCGTTTCGTATTATTACAATCGGGTGACTGATAAGATCATTGCTTATCCGAAGGGGCAGCAGTTCCGCTGGACAATGCTCAACCTAGGTACAGTGAAGATCAACGGCGTAGATGCGCATGCCGATATGTCGTTCTACCTGCCGCTGCGTTTTGTGCTGCGTACTCGACTCAACTATACCTACCAGACCGCTATCGATGTGACGAAAACGGGCGACAGCTATTACGGTCATCAGATACCCTATATCCCTTGGCATAGCGGCAGTGGCGTACTGGGACTCGAATGGCAAAGCAAGCGCGGGGACCGCTATGGACTCAACTATTCCTTCGTCTATGTCGGAGAACGCTATAGCCAGCAGGAAAATATAGTCTATAACTATGTGCAGCCTTGGTACACGCATGATGTATCTTTATACGGAGAATGGCAACTGAGAGCAAATCAGGACAAACAACCGATTTGGCTGAAAGCCAACGTAGAAATAAATAACTTGCTCGGACAGGATTTTGAAGTCATTCAGAACTATCCGATGCCTAAACAAAACGTACGATGCACTATAGCTTTAAGATATTAGGAATAAAGAATAAAGACCGCTTCGCTAAAAGAGTAAAGACTAGTATGTATAATGCGATACATTTTTGTCTTTATTCCTTACTCCTTACTCTTTACTCCTGTCGCGGTGACGAAGTAATCTATCCGACCATTGGTACGCACGTCACGAATGAAGTGCGTGAGGGTGGGTTATATGTGCTTTGCGAAGGCAATATGGGCTCGAACAAAGCTCGGCTGGATTATATCAATCTCGAGGACGGTGAGTATTACAGCAATTGGTATGGAGCGCAGAACCCGACGCAACTGAAGGAATTAGGCGATGTGGGCAATGACTTAATGGCTTATGGCAGCAGGCTTTATGCCGTGATTAACTGCTCGCATAAGGTGGAAGTGATGGACGCTAAAGCGCGGCATATTGGACAGGTAGATATTCCCAACTGCCGCTATTTGGCATTTCGCGGAGACAAAATGTATGTGAGCGCATATGTAGGAAGTGTGGCTGATGCCGACCTGTTAGGATCGGTCTTTGAAGTGGATACGGCTTCGCTGGAGATCACCCGTGAGGTCAAAGTGGGCCATCAACCCGATGAGTTGGTTGTCGTGGACGATAAACTCTATGTGGTCAACTCAGGCGGATACCTCATCAATCGTTATGACTCGACGATGTCGGTGATAGACCTACATTCGTTTACGGAACTGCGCAAAGTGGTAGTGGGACTAAATCCCACGCGCCTGCGTCTGGATGACCAAAAGCATCTTTGGGTGTGCTGCCAAGGCAATTATAACCAGACTGCACCGCAGGTAGTAGTGCTGCAGAATGAAGCGGTAATCCAACGTATCCTCACTCCCTGTTCCAACATCTCTATTCAGGGCACTACAGCCTATGTCATAGACAACGAACAGAATACGTTAAATACCATTTCGACCATCGACTTTGCGCTTTCTGCGTTTAACTTCCAGCAGACACCTTCCTTCGAGAATCCCTATGGGCTCTTGGCTACAGCCGATGCGCTTTATATCACGGATGCCAAGAACTACGTCTCATCCGGTGTGCTGCATTGTTATAGTTATGACGGGCGGGAGCACTGGTGTGCCCAAACAGGCGATATCCCGGGTCGTCTTTGTCGTGTCACGGGAGCCTATGATATCCATGGAGATACGGTTCCCGAACCGCTAAAGAATTCGCCGTATATAACTCGTGTTTACGAGTATCTGCCTGCTATGGGGCAGTTCGTCAATGAGTTACCCAAGTATGAAGAAGGAGACGATGCGGAGCGGATGTGCCGAAAATGCGAGCAGGCTATTGCCAATAATGCAGGCAGAATGATTTCTTTAGGAGGATGGGGAGGCTACGTCACTTTCGGCTTTGACCATGCCGTAGAGAACAAAGCAGGCAAGGATCTTCAGATTCTTGGCAATGCCTTTTATATGGCGGGTAGTACGGAATATGGCAGCAGTGAACCGGGGATTGTACTTGTCAGCAGGGATGAAAATGGAAACGGATGGCCGGATGATACTTGGTATGAACTCAAGGGCTGTCTGTATGACGACCCTCAAACACAACATCACGTATCGCGGACATATACGCGAGAGAGCGACACGGTTCAAAACACCTTCCATCAGCATCCCTATTATCCGGAGTGGATAGAAACGGACGAATACACCCTTACCGGTGCTCTGCTGCCGCCGCAGTCAGTTGTTATCAGCGGCCAGAACATACAGCGCATTCTGGACTTTGGCTATGTGGATAATAAACCGAACAGTGACATCGAGGGTACGTCTTTTGATATTTCGTGGGCAGTAGATGCGGACGGACATCCCGTCAGTCTGTCGACCATTGATTTCGTTCGTGTCTATAATGCCGTGGCTGAGATCCTTGAGACGACCGGAGAACTGAGTACGGAAGTGGCAGGTGCCATTGACTTACATTGCAACAAATAGTTAGTTTATCCAACTATAATTAATTAACAATTTAAACAACAAACAAAATGAAAAAATCAATTCTTTTTGTAGCTGCATTGGCTATGACTTTTGCAGCTTGTCAATCCAACTACGATGTTGAGGACAAGACGGTTGCTACGTTTGAAGAGGCTGCTATCAGCCCTGCTGCTCCGCAAAGCTACTTAGCGTTTAATACGGACACGACAGCTTATTTGGAAAGTGGTAATTTCGTCGCAATGCAAACCGTTTCCTATGGTGGTACGTATGTAGCCGGCGCTGTTGTTACAAACATCACCGACACCACGTTTAAGGATTACCAGGACGCTTACAAGTCCATAGCCGGCGGGGCAAAGGGCGGTAAAAACTATGTCGTTTGGTATGAGGATGGTTTCTCCGGAAATGCTATCAAGCTCAAGACTCCGGCTGTTGTTCCGGGTATGTATGTATGCAATAACACGTACGCGTACAGCTCCATGAAGTACGGTGACGCTATTGCCGGTGAACCGTTCGGTGAGGACGATTATCTGTTGCTGCACATCGGCGGTGCTTTGGATGGTAAAGTAGTGGATACCGAAGTGGAATTCTACCTCGCTAAGGGTAAGAACATCGTTACCGAATGGACCTATGTGGATCTCAAGCAACTCGGTACAGTTGACGCTATCTTCTTTACTATGACAGGTAGCCGTACAGGTGAATGGGGTCTGAATACCCCGACTTATTTCTGTATCGATAACATCGGTGTGAAATAATGAAAAGATCTTTGATTTTTATTCTTTGTTCCTTGGTCTTCGTGGGCTGCGCCAAGCAGTCCACGGAGCAGGGGACTGTACCTGTCGGCAACAAGTACGCTACAGGCTTTGCTATCAACGAGACCGACTCCGGTATTCTCGTGGAGGTCTTTCAACCATATCAACGTTTGTGCGTCAAAACACCGATGCGTCGACTCGGAACGATGAGTACGGTTCAGGTCGGCTTTCTCTATGCACTTGATGCCATGGAGTGCCTGGCCGCAGTGTGTAACCCTGAACTCATCTATACGCCGGTTAAAGGCGACGAGATAGACCTGGGTGACTCCATGAAACCCAGCGCTGAACGTGTTCTGCAGGGCAATCTGGATATCTTGCTGGCAGTGAATTACGGTCAGTACGATAATCTCGAAGCCACGCGCTTAGAGCGACTTGGCGTCCCCATCATCTATATCAACGAATGGCAGGAGAGTTCACCTCTCGCGCGCGCTGAATGGATCCGTGTCCTCGGGGCCCTCATCGGCAAACTGCACGAGGCGGACTCCATCTTTCAAAAGGTGGAAACACAATATATAAATCTAAAATCTTCCATCTCCAATGACCAATCCACGAAAATTATGAGTGGTAACAATTTTCGTGGCACATGGTACGTTCCTTCCGGCAAGAACTATCTGGCTTACCTCTTCAAGGATGCAGGGGCGGCCTATCCGTTCTATGACAACGACCGTGAGACCTCTATTCCTTTGACGGTAGAGGATTGCTTACATTATTTCGGTGATGCAGACGTGTGGGTAGGAGCCGGAGGAAACAGTATGGCGGAATTGGCGCAGATGGACGAGAAACATACCTGGTTTAAGGCTTATCAGAACGGACGGGTCTATAACTGGCGCAAACAACAATTGCCCGGAGGAGCCAATAACTTCTGGGAGCGTGGGGTAGTGCACCCCGAAGAAATGCTCGAGGACGTCATTCATATCCTGAATAACGCCCCCGATTCTATGTTGCATTTTGCGAATAGATTATACTAATGCCTTAGAAATTTCCAGTAAGCACTTCCTGCAAAGACAATCCGTGTAATGCGTGCGCAAGTAAGCGCGCGCTTTTTCGTTTAATTCAATGCCCACGCACTGGCAGAACGCATCGTGGGTACAAATAAACTCTGCCCCACAGCGAGGACAGAGTTTATGAATTTTCTTACCACTTTCCACTTTATTTATGCAATTTCACTACAATCGTACTAAGTGCCGGAGCGGCTACGTCTGCACGACGAAGATCAACCGTCTCACCCGTCAACGGATTGATGCCTACCGGGTTGTACTGGCTTAGGATCTCGGCGTAGTTCTCCGTCGGAGCTACGCGCACTTGATCCGAAGCGTTCGCGAATACAAACACTGCACTTTCTTTATCGTAGCGGAAGAACGCATAGGTATTATCACGTGTTAAGAAATGCATCGTTTTGCCTGTATGCAGCACCGGTTCATTCTTACGCCATTGGAAGAGTTTGCTTTGGAAATCAAACATATCCTGCATTTCGGCTGTCACCTCGTCTCCTTGCGGCAGCGGGGCACGCAGGTAACTATGGTTGCTTGGATCTTCGCCTGCCGAAGTCATTGCGTATTCATCGCCGTACAGCACTTGCGGAATACCGCGCATCGTAGCTAACAGTACATACGCCAATTTCACACGACGCAGGTCTTTGTCCTTCACCACATCGGTGATACGCGCCATGTCATGGTTTCCAAGAAATGTCAGCAGTTTATTCACGTCGGCATAGAGATAATCCATCGTCAGCGCATCGTATACGCGAGTCAATCCGTTCCCCCAACCCTTGCCGTCGTTCTCCAATGCTTGACGTATAGCCTCTTCCGTCGGGAAATCCATCACGGTCGGCAGATTGCTGTCAAAGCCATCGAAATTCTTTACACCGGATTGCCAATAAGCCACCGCCGGAGCCGGTCTCGTCCAGCATTCGCCTACGATATTCATGTTCGGATACTCATTGCGAATAGCCGCAACCCACTGGCTTCCGGGCACCTTCTCGATATACGGATAGGTATCAACGCGCAGACCGTCCAAGTCTGCATACTCAATCCACCATATAGCCCATTGCTGGAAATACTTCAGCAGGTCAGGGTTTTCCAAGTTCATATCCGGCATCGGATGGTCAAACCAGCCGCGGTTACTGAGCTTACGGTCAAAATCCGAAGCATTGATATCGTAGTTAGCCGTGAAGCAGTTATTCGTGTTCGTGAACTCATCGAACTGGTTAATCCAGTCCTTGTAGGGTAGGTCGCTCATCCACCAGTGTGTCGAGCCGCAGTGGTTAGGAACCATATCCATCAGGATCTTCAGGCCTTTGTTATGGGCGATCTGTACCATCTGCGCGTATTGCGAGTTCGTGCCGTAACGCGGGTCGATATGATAGTAGTCCGAGCATGCATAGCCATGATAACTCCATGCCTCTTCGTCGTCGCCTAACATCGGCGTCGGCCAGATAGCGGTGCAACCCAACTTAGAGATATGGTCGAAACTATTGATGATACCTTGGATATCACCGCCCCAACGACCGTTCACATTACTTTTGTCGGCTTTCTCGCGGGTGTCCACCGTACTGTTGTTAGACGGATCACCATCTACGAAGCGGTCCGACATGATCAGATAAACCACATCTGCAGAAGTGAAACTCTTGCGCTCGCGACTGCCTTCACGACGCTCGGCGATCAGATAGTCATAGGTGGCTTTTTTGTTGCCTTTCTTCAGCGTGATACGGTATGTACCGGCCTGGAACACTCCGAAGTCCACGAATAAGTAGTTCGGGCTCTCCGCATTGTGCTGGCTGCGAGGTACCAAACCATGGCAAACACCGCGCAGCACTTTGCCGTTCACTACCTGCTGTACACTCACTTCCGCATCTGCTAAGTCCTGACCATGAAACATTACTGTCAGCGGCGTCTCCATGTTCGTCCACCAGCATAGCGGTTCTACTTGTTTAATCTTCGGTGCAGCCCATGCGATTTGGCTCATCAGCATCGCTGCTACAAAAAATAACGCGTGTCTTTTCATATCATTAATTCTTTAACTCATAAACTCATTAACTCATTAACCATAACTTCATCCAGCACATCTTCCTTTGCTTTCAACTTCTTATATCGCTCCCAGAATGCCAACATCTCTTCTGAAGGCGCTTGTAAAAACTCCTCCGTTCCTTGCTCATCGATACGGTCCAGAACCATACCGATCGTCATCTGATGGGGGTCTAAAGCCGGCTGGTATCTGCGGTCCTCATCTTCGCCTTCTACCACTTCATTTAGCACGTTCGTCTCCACTAATCGTGATAACAACTGGTTTACTAAACGAATGGGCAGGTTGTCGCGAATGGCTAATTCGCTCGCTGTGAGAGGTTCTTCGTTATTCTCAAAGCGCTTTATAATCACCGAAAGCAGGTACAGCATCACGAAGTCTTTATAGCGCCTCGACATACGACTAAGGTCGTGTTCGTACTCGAATTCCGAATTATTCTGCAGCGCAAAACTCATTTCTGCGCCGATGAGGATCAGCAGGCTTGTGTATTGCAACCAGGTCATCAAAATAGGAATGGCTGCAAACGCACCGTACACGATACTCGTCCTACTCAACATCGCGATCAAATATACCGACAGCATCTGCAGCAACTTAAACAGCGTACCCATCAATATGCCGGGTATCAAACCGTATATGAAACGCACATGCGTGTTCGGGAAGGCTACGTATATCCACGTGAAAAACACCCAGCTGATCAGGAACTGAACGAAGACCGAGTTTAGAATGGAGGATCCGACAAATACATCGATACCGCTGCTGCAGACCATACCAATAGGAATAAGTAGCACGATCGTGATATAGGTCGTGAATTTATGGATAATGGAACGATTTTTCTTGACGTTCCAAATATGGTTGAAGGCTTGCTCGACCGACTCGAAGAATGAATAGATGGCCCAAAGCAGGATCAGGATACCGATACCGATGAAGACGCCGCCTTGCGCGGTTTCCAAATAACGGTCGACCATCTGCATGATAGTAGGTACCATACCGGCTTCGCCCAGAAAAGTAGAGTTCAAGTATTGCTCAATTGTATCCGACACACCAAAACCTTTCGCTATGGCGATCACCATAGCTAAGATAGGGACGAGCGCGAAAGTAAGCGAAAATGTAAGACTCTTGGCGGTATTGTTCAGGTTCTTACTTGTAAAACCGCGAGCAACCAACACGATCGTGCGAAGCAGAAGATATCCGATACGTTGAACGGGATTCCTAAACTCTGTAGCTGTACGTCGCCACATGTCATAACGCATGAAATGCGATATTTCGGAATATTTCTTCATGGTGCCTTTTGCGGTTCCAGAAAAAAAAAGAATAGTGAATCTATAAGCCGGGTTCTGTACTGCAAAGCAGCGTCTATCATTAATCTCGAGTCGCGTGTTACCACGTGCTTCTCTCGCTTCCTACCCTCCAACTCACGCGAGCAGCGCTCAGACGTTGGTATACTTGGAATTGCAGCCCGCAGTGTACTCGTTTCACATCACTCTCGTCTCTGTAGTAGGGACCAAACATTGCTGCCTGACGGCCGTTAACCGTTGCGGTGCTCTGTGCTGCCCGGACTTTCCTCACCTTGCGGCGCGATAGACCGATCCACTATATCTTTTTTTTGAGCGGTGTACGGGAATCGAACCCGCCTCCTCGGCTTGGGAAGCCGATGCACTACCGATGTGCTAACACCGCAAAATCGACTGCAAAGGTACTACTTTTTTTGCACTTATGCAAATCTTTGCGTGATTTTTTAATAAATTTCTACGATTTCGCGTCTTACGCGCCTCGTCATTTGATGCTTTTTAAGCGCTTTCACACCTTCTGTCTGAAGGTCTGTCACCCGTTGAGTAGCCTGAATATTCAATGGGATCTCGGTCTTCTTGCTGCCTACGATAAAGGCATTTAAGATCATGTTCTTCTCTTGCGTATAGACAAGACCGTTACGACGTTGATAGATCGTGTTCAGGTCCACTGCGCTGCGCAGCCGTTTCAGACGGAACTTGTTAATCTGCTCTTCGTTCATATTCACCAGGTTCAACATCTGCAACTGGTCGCTGTTCAGTTTGATACCAAAAGGTATCACAACCTTCACTTCCGCGTGCTCCGAGAACCGTCGAACGGAGTAGGTGCGGGAGTCGATGATATAATGCCGCTGGAAGGTCATCTTAAAGCAGCCTAAGTATTTGCTTACCGTCTGGGTGTGGGTTAGTACTGTCTCGCCTTCTGACTCGTTGCTTACCGACCAGTGTTTGATGTCGTTCATCGTTTCCTGGAAGTCATAGCGCATGTTTCCGATCGCGAAAAGCGCTTCATGCACTACTACACCGCTGTCCACCGCATTGACAGCCCGACGCATGTAGTTCTGCGACGTACCTTTCGGCACATCTTTCTGCGCTTTCTCTAAGCGCTCCAAGGTCTCGCCGGCTAATATCGAGTCGGCCTGAGCACGTTTACGGGCATCGAAGAATCGCTTGCAGTAACGGCCTTGGAACTGTACGGAGTCCCTTCCGTCTATGCCGGCCTCGGGTAACACGACGATATTGGCTATCATCTGCTCCATGCCCCATACGGCTGCATGACCCGTTTGCGCTTCGCCGCTGGTCATCCGAACGTCGCTCACCACCTGATATTGTGCCGGCTCGTCTGGAAACTCCTTCTCCAGTTGCACATAAACGGCGTGGAGTAGAGTAGCCATCTGCTTGCGTTTGTTCCGCTGCTTACTGCTCTTTGCCGCCACTACCGTCTCCTGCAGCGCGATCGGTTGTTCTTTTAGAACAATAACCTGTAGCGCAGTGTCCCCCTTAACCCGTAACCTGTCACCCGTAACCTCTACTTTCTCAAACCCGATAAACGAAACCAAAACCGGGGAAGAGGCCGGTAAATTGGCTTCGAAGCGGAAGATACCGTCGTTATTGGTGGCTGTACCTAATTCCGGTGCCACCTCCGGATACACGGTAGCATATGAGATAGGTTGCCCTTTCTCGTCCACTACCTGCCCGGTATATACCGCCGCATTAAACTCTAATGCGCACAGCAGTACTATGAATAAAATCTTAAATTTCAAATCAATTATCGGCTATAACCCGGATGCGTCTTCTCCATCATCTCGTCAAAGTTCGAGCGGAACTGGAATACTTCCTTCAGCGAATAGTAGTTCTCCGGATCTACGCAATAGGGATAAGCGTCGATCAGGAACTGCTTACGGTTGTCGTCGAACGAGAACTGCTCGGCTATGAGGGCTAAGTCGCGCGTGCAGAAATGACCCAGTACTACGCAGAGCTTACCGATCTCTAATTTCTTGTCGTCGAACGATTGATTGTTCAACACTTTCAGTACCAACTGCATCTGCTCGGGTGTAGCGCAGGGTGCTTGACGCATCTCATGCGGGAACTCTTTCGCGGGACCTCTTCCGTGTCCTTTGTCATGACCTTTCGGACCACCGCGATGGCCTTGTGCCATACCAAACACTGTCACCAAAGACAGCATCAATACGAATAATGTCTTTTTCATTTTATTTCGTTTTACTGATTATTTTCGCTATTTGTTCCAAATAGATCTTATCGGTCTCGTCGAAGGTGTTATAGTCCTTGCTGTCGATGTCTAACACGGCTATCACCTTTCCGTCTTGCCATATCGGCACTACAATCTCGCTGTTCGACTCCGATGAACAGGCGATATGTCCTGCAAACGCATGAACGTCAGGCACAATTACGGTCTCGCCCCGCTGCCATGCTGTTCCGCATACACCCTTCCCGTAGGGAATACGTGTACATGCCATCGGTCCCTGAAAAGGTCCTAAAACCAACTCCTGTAACCCTTTCCCTGTAACCTGTAACCCCTCACCTGTAACCTGTAACCCTTTCCCTGTAACCTGTAACCCCTCACCTGTAACCTGTAACCCTTTCCCTGTAACCTGTAACCCCTCACCTGTAACCCGATAGAACCCTGTCCACCAGAATCCGAATGCCTCATGTAGCACAGCCGCTACATTCGCCATGTTCGCGATCAGGTCCGTCTCCCCGCTTACCAGCGCCTCTATCTGTGGCATCAACGCCTCGTATGTCTCACGTTTCGTTTCCATATCATCAAAAATCGTGCAAAAGTACAAAAAATATTGCGTATATGCAAATTTTGGTGTGATTTTTTGCGTCTCTCATTTTTTTTGTAGTATCTTTGCAGCATCTTTTGGTCAGTAAACCTTTTTCGTACTCTGGTCAACCTTTTTAGCTATCGAGTCAAAAGTTTACGATTTTTAAGATAGCATCTCAGTTATCGAGTCAACCTTTTTCAGTTTTAGTCACCATTTTCGTACTCCGGTCAACCTTTTTCAGTTTTAGTCAAGGTTTAGTCAATTTAAATATACTAGTACGAGATTAGTAGAATATTAGTAAGTTATTAATAGGTTATTAGTAGGTGATTAGTAGGTTATTAGTAGGTGATTAGTAGGTTATAATCGGAATCATCTTGCAATAATCATATGAGGTTTCTACTCCGTCAGAGTACCACTGGCTCTCGTTGGGTCTCCTAAATCCCTAAAAATTGATGGAAAATTTCAAAAAAATGCAAAAAAAATTTGGTCATGTCAAAAAAAAGTAGTAATTTTGCAGCCGTTTTGCGTGTGTAGTGCACGCGGACGCGTAAAAACCTATTTATAAATCGTCGAGCTGGGCAGTGGATAGCGTAGGGAATTGCCCGTAAAGCGAGAGTCATAAAGGATGTCTGTCGGCTCGGCCTAAAACTAACAAATTAATGGAATACAATTCGTACAAGACAGTGTCTGTAAACAAAGAGACCGCTAAGAAAGAGTGGGTCGTTGTAGACGCTGAAGGCCAGATTCTTGGTCGTATGGCTTCCAAAGTAGCTAAACTGCTGCGTGGTAAGTACAAACCGTCCTACACTCCGAACGTGGACTGTGGTGACAACGTAATCATCATCAATGCTGACAAAGTTCAGCTGACAGGTAACAAGTGGAACGATCGCGTTTATGTACGCTACACCGGTTTCCCAGGTGGTCAACGTGAGTTCACGCCGGCTGACCTCAAGGCTAAAGGCGCTGACAAGCTCGTTCGCAAAGTAGTTAAAGGTATGCTGCCGAAGAATCGTCTCGGTGCTCGTCAAATTACCAACCTGTACATTTTTGCAGGTGCAGAGCACAACATGCAGGCACAACAACCGAAAGCAATTGATATTAACACCCTCAAATAATAGAAGCACATGGAAACAGTTAATGCATTAGGTCGTCGTAAAGAGGCAGTAGCCCGCGTTTACGTTAATGAAGGTGCCGGCAAGATCGTTATCAACGGTCGCGACATCGAGACATATTTCCCGTCTTCTATCCTGCGCTATATCGTGCTCCAGCCGCTGAACAAACTCGGCGTAGCTGAGAAATACGATATCAAGGTTACCCTTGATGGCGGTGGCTTCAAAGGCCAGGCAGAGGCACTTCGCCTTGCTATCGCTCGCGCGTTGGTGAAAATCAATCCGGAAGACAAAGCTGCTCTGAAGGCTGAAGGCTTCATGACTCGTGATGCTCGTGAGGTTGAGCGTAAGAAACCGGGTCAGCCGAAGGCTCGTAAGCACTTCCAGTTCAGTAAACGTTAAGATTTTGGTTTTTTATTGGAGATTTTGGCTTTTTTGTTCGGTCATTATGGCCACCATAACTCCCTTACAACAAAAACCAAACTCTCTCAATAAAATTCCCAAAATACTCCAAACTGCGGAGACTTCTTAACGAATTACTCCGCAGTTGTCTTTGTTCAATGAATAATGAATAATTAACAATGAATAAATCGTTCGAGTAAACGAGATAAGAATATTCATTATGCGCGTGTTAATAATGAACGTACACGCGTGCGCATTGGAACAAAGATAAACGGATAAATAATCATTAATCATTAATCATTATTCATTAAATTCAAAATGAGAACAAATTTTGATCAACTTCTCGAGGCCGGTGCACACTTTGGCCACCTCAAACGTAAATGGAACCCGGCTATGGCTCCCTACATCTACATGGAGCGTAACGGTATTCACATCATTGACTTGAACAAAACCGTCGTTAAGGTTGACGAGGCTGCTGAGGCAATGAAAAACTTGGCTCGTAGCGGCCGTAAGATCCTCTTCGTTGGTACGAAAAAGCAGGCTCAGGAAGTCGTAGCTGCTCGTGCTCAGGAAGTAGGCATGCCGTACATCACCGAGCGTTGGGCTGGTGGTATGCTCACCAACTTCCCGACCATCCGTAAGGCGGTTAAGAAAATGAGCCAGATCGATAAGATGGCTACCGATGGCACGATGGATAACATGTCCAAGCGTGAGAAACTGCAAATCAACCGTCAGCGCGAGAAGCTGGAGAAGAACCTTGGTTCTATCGCAGACATGACTCGTCTCCCGAGCGCTGTGTTCGTAGTGGACGTGATCAAAGAGAAGATTGCTGTAGCAGAGGCTAACCGTCTCGGTATCCCTGTTTTCGCTATCGTTGATACCAACTCGAATCCTAACAATATCGACTTCGTAATCCCTGCTAACGACGATGCTACCAAGGCTATCGACGTGATCCTGGGTGCTGTTTGCGAGGCTATCAAAGAGGGTCTCGAGGAGCGTAAGGTAGAGAAGGCTGACGAGGAAGCAGCAGAGGCTCAGGCTAATGCAGAGGCTCCGGCTACGAAAGAGCGTCGCCAACGTATCCGCAAAGCTGCTCCGAAAGCAGAGGCAGAGAAAGTAGCGGAGGCTAAGGAAGAAGTTAAAGAAGAGGAGGCATAATTATGGCAGTTACATTAGCTGATATCAAAAAACTGCGCGATATTACCGGTGCAGGTATGATGGACGTAAAGAAGGCTCTCGAAGAGGCTAACGGCGATTTTGAGGTAGCGAAGGACCTGCTCCGCAAGCGTGGACAGGCTATCGCAGCAAAACGTAGCGACCGTGAGGCTTCGGAAGGTTGCGTACTCGCTAAAGTAAAAGACAACTTCGGCGCTATCGTTGGCGTGAAGTGCGAGACCGACTTCGTAGCTAAGAACGAAGATTTCGTTGGCATGGTTAAGCTGATTCTTGACGCTGCTTTGGATAACAAAGTACGTACCCAGGAGGAGCTCAAGAACCTCAAGATCGGTAACTTCACCGTAGCTGAGATCATCACCGAGCGCTCCGGCGTTACGGGTGAGAAGATGGAGCTCGCTGACTACGCTTGCCTCGAGGCTCCTGTAGTAGACGCTTACAACCACCTTGGTAACAAACTCAGCTCGCTCGTTGCTGCTAACGAGGGTGCGGAGAAAGAGACCGTTCACGGGATCTCTATGCAGGTAGCTGCTATGAGCCCGATCGCTCTTGACGCTGATCACGTAGCTGAGGACGTTAAGAAGCATGAGCTCGAACTCGCTGTTGAGAAAACCAAACAAGACGAGATCAACAAAGCTATTGAGAACGCACTGCGTAAAGCAGGTCTGAATCCGGCTCACTGCGATAGCGATGATCACATCGCTTCCAACACGGCTAAGGGCTGGTTGACAGAAGAGCAGGCACAAGTAGCTCGCGACATCCGCGCTACTGTTCCTGCAGAGGCAGAGGCTAATCTCGCTAATCAAGCTAAGAAGATCGAGATGATCGCACAAGGTCGTCTGGGTAAGTTCCTCAAAGAGAACACCCTCGTTGAGCAGGCTTATATCATGAGCGAGAGCAAAGAGCTCGTTAAGGACGTGCTGAAAGCTAAAGGCGTGGTAATCACCGATTTCCGTCGCGTAACACTTTCTGCAGAGTAATCTTAAAATCAAAAAAGAAAGGAACCTTCGGGTTCCTTTTTTTACGACAACTATTTATTCGGAGAAAACTCGGTGCGCGAGTTCGCGACAAACATCGCAATGACCGCAGGCGACAGCGTCGGTTTCTCCGAAATAAGCCAATAAGACTTGCTCGCGGCAGAACTGGCTTTGGTCCGCGTACTCAAGCATCGCTTGCAGCTTGCTGATAAATCGCGCTTGACGCGTCTCGAAGATAGCGGGCGATAGGAAAATCTCTTCCTGTCGCTCGTTTGTCATTTCTAAGCTGCAACCAATCGACCGCGGAATATAGGTAATAATACCTCTTTGCGCCAACGAAACCAATAAATCGTGATATTGGTCCGCTTCATGCACATACTGAAGATCCGTATAAATACCTGAATACGAGCGCATTAACTTATCCATCAGCTCTGCTTGCTCAAAGGATAGGTTATAATCGCCTAACTGATAGCGGGGCACCAAAATCTGAACACGCGGTTGCGTCTCGTGCTCCTCTTCAAAATGAATATAACCGGCATTCGTCAGTATATGCAGGGCAGAGTAGGCCTGAATAACAGGCAGTTTCATCACATGGCATAGTTGGTCCATATGGAGCGTAAAACGATGTCCGTAGCCGCTGCCTGCACCTACTTGCAGAAAATCCATCGTCTTATGATAAACCTGCTCCACAAACTCCTTCGGCGGGAAGGTATCTACCGCGCGCTTCTTCAGTTTCGCCTTATCTTCCGCTTCATTATAGAGCAACACCGCATAAGCCGTCTGACCGTCTCTCCCGGCACGACCGGCTTCCTGGTAGTAACTCTCTAAATGGCTCGGTAAGTCATAATGGATCACGAGACGCACGTCCGGCTTATCAATACCCATGCCGAAGGCATTAGTAGCCACAATAACCCGCGTCTTGCCTTCTGTCCATGCCTGCTGCCGTTCATTCCGCTCCTTGGTCGTCAAGCCTGCATGATAGAAATCGCAATATTTTTGATTTGTGATTTCAAATTTTTGATTTATCCATTGGGCGAGTTCCTGAGCATGCTTTCTATTGCGCACGTAGACGATCGCACTGCCGGGTACTTTCGATAAGATATGGGCTACTTGTTCGGCTTTCTTTTCCGTACGACGTACTACGTACGTCAAGTTCTCGCGATGGAACGATTTACGCAGCACATTACGTTCCTTGAAACCCAACTTAGCCTGTATATCGTCTATTGTCTCCGGGGTTGCCGTAGCCGTTAACGCCAAGACCGGCACGTCCGGAAGAATAGCCCGCACCGCCGCTATATTCAGATAGGACGGGCGAAAATCATAGCCCCACTGCGAGATACAATGCGCCTCATCCACAGCAATCAGTCCTATCGGCAGGTCTTTGAGACGCTTACGAAACTCCTCGCTCTCCAAACGTTCGGGAGAACAATATAAGAAATGATAGGGACCGTACAGGCAGTTATCCAATGCCATACGCTGTCTATCCCAACTCATTCCCGTATAGACTGCCTCTGCCTGAATACCTCGTGCCCGTAGGTTAGCTACCTGATCGCGCATCAAGGCGATCAAAGGCGTGATGACAAGACATAAGCGCTTCTCCTGATTCTCTTGACCGATCACCAGGGTGGGTATTTGGAAACAGATACTCTTTCCTCCGCCCGTAGGCATCAGAGCCAGCGTATCTTTTCCTGACAATACCGACTCGATGATCTCCGCCTGTAACGGACGGAAATCATCATAGCCGAAATACGTATGTAGCGCTTCGCGGGGTGTCATGGAGGGGAGTCTTAGGTAGACCTATGTAGTCATAGGTTGACCTATGTTATCCTAAGATTTTCAGTGCGGTACGAACGCGTTTGAGGGTTTCCTCTTTGCCAAGGACATCCGTGATATCCCAGATATGCGGACCACGAGCGGCTCCTACTAAGCAGATACGGAAGGCATTCATTACAATACCGACACCGTATTCGTGCGCTTCGATCCACGGCATAACTACTTTATCAAGATGCCAAAGATTGGTGATTTGTGATTGTTCATTGGTGATTTGTTCCTTTTTATGCCAATCCTCTTCGCTGACTCCTTCGAGTACTTCGAGCAGCTCCGTCATATGTTTCGGAGAGTCCTCTTTCCAGCGTTTCTTGAGCGATTTCTCGTCATACTCGCTCGGTGCCACAAAGAAGAAGTTGGTTTGCTCCCACAGTTCCGGCACAAAGTTCACACGGTCTTTGGTGAGACCGACTATCTTTGGCAGTTGAGAGTTGAGAGTTGAGAGTTGAGAGAAGTCGTCTTGTTGAGAGTAGAAAGAAGAAAGCTTTTCTTTCAGGACAGGGCGGAACATCTCTGCCAACTCCTCATTGCTGCGTAACTGCAGATATTGATGGTTAAACCATTTACCCTTCTCATAGTCAAATTTAGCACCTGCTTTCGAAACACGATCCAGCGAGAAGTCCTGTATCAACTCCTCCATTGTGTACATTTCTTTATCGCCACTGCCGTGCCATCCGAGCAGGGCGAGGAAATTAATCACAGCTTCCGGCAGGTAACCGCTCTCGCGGTAACCGGATGAGACGGTACCATCTTTCTGGTTATGGAACTCCAGCGGGAAAACAGGAAAACCGAGACGATCACCATCCCGTTTACTCAGTTTGCCATTCCCATCGGGTTTGAGCAACAAAGGCAAGTGAGCAAACTGAGGCATGGTCTCTTCCCAACCGAAGGCACGGTAAAGAAGTACATGCAGCGGAGCGGAAGGTAACCACTCCTCGCCTCGGATGACATGGCTGATTTCCATGAGATGGTCATCAACGATATTCGCCAGGTGATACGTAGGCAGGTCGTCTGCCGATTTATAGAGCACTTTGTCGTCGAGGATATTACTGTTGATGACTACTTCGCCGCGGATGAGGTCATGTACATGCACGTCCTCATTGGGCTCTACTTTGAAGCGAACGACATATTTTTCGCCTTTCTCCATGA
The DNA here is from genome assembly GCA_016302585.1 of Paludibacteraceae bacterium. GTDB lineage: Bacteria > Bacteroidota > Bacteroidia > Bacteroidales > Paludibacteraceae > Colicola. The sequence goes on from JAEDNI010000004.1 coordinate 27,336, forward strand.
GTGCATTTACTTCTTCCGCCGGCATGGTCAACGAGTTGTGCATACTCATGCGCGTACGAGCATCATATTGGAAGTTAGGGATCTCTGCACGTTTTGCCTCTAATTCTTCCGGAGTATCAAAGGCAATATATGCATGACCGGAGTCCAGCAGTTGCTTCACGTACGTGTGGTAGATCCCGCGGCGTTCGGACTGTCTATACGGCCCGTGCGAACCAATCTCCTCTATTTCAATAGGATTTTTCTCCCTCCCTTGTGGGGAGGGCTGGGGAGAGGTTTTGACCCTCAGGCCTTCGTCAATGCCGATGCCTAACCAATCCAAGGCTTCGAGGATGTACTCTTCGGCTCCGGGCACAAAACGGGTACTATCCGTATCTTCGATACGGAGCAACATATCACCGCCATGCTGACGAGCAAACAGATAGTTGTACAAAGCGGTTCTCACACCGCCGATGTGTAATGCACCCGTCGGAGAGGGAGCAAAACGAACTCTAACTTTTCTTTCCATATTATAGTATTGCATTTTTAATTTGTTCAACGATATAATCGATATCTTCATCGGTTACCATAGGTCCGGCAGGCAGGCACATTCCAATTTTGAAGATGGTTTCACTGACTCCGTTGACGTAAGCCGGACAATCGGCATAAACGGGTTGCTTGTGCATAGGTTTCCACACCGGACGTGCCTCGATCTTATGTTCAAGCATAAAGACGCGCAGAGCCTCCACGTTCTCATTCGGCTGACAGTCTGTAGTGGGAGAATCGACCTGATGTATCACACCTGCCGCACCGCCTACGGCTGACTTAACAGTCTCTTTATAGGCATTCTCCTGTCCTTTGATGCGCACCTCCGGATCAATAGTAATCGTGCAAAGCCAGTAGTTTGCATCGTAGTCTGCGTTAGGCGCAGCGTGTAGATGAATGCAGGGAAGGTCCTTGAGTAACTCGGCATAGCGAGCTTGCACATGTTTGTGATGGGCAATATGGTCATTGACGATTGTCATCTGTCCACGTCCTATGCCTGCACAGATATTGGACATTCGGTAATTATATCCGATTTCTTCATGCTGATAATATGGATAAGCTTCACGTGCCTGCGTAGCATACCACATGATCTTGTTTTTCTGCGCTTCATCAGCACATATGAGTGCGCCACCACCGGACGTGGTGATCATCTTGTTGCCGTTGAAGCTCAGTACGCCGTATTGGCCGAACGTACCGAGCACTTGACCATTGAAACGGCTACCAAAGCCTTCTGCCGCGTCTTCGATGACGGGTATGCCGTATTTGTTGGCAATTGCCATGATGCGCTCGATATCATACGGCATGCCGTAGAGGGCTACGGGAATGATGGCTTTCGGGTATTTGCCGGTTTTGGCTTTGCGGTCCAGGATAGCTTGCTCCAGCAGCTGCGGGTCCATGTTCCAGGTGTCCGGTTCGGAGTCGATGAAGACCGGCGTGGCGCCGAGGTACTTGACAGGGTGGGAGCTGGCGCAGAAAGTGAAACTCTGCACACATACCTCATCGCCCGGTCCGATACCGCAGGCGATAAGAGCCAAGTGAACCGCGGCTGTGCCGGCCGAGAGCGCTACGACATGCTTGTTCTCTCCGACAAATTCCTCGAGGTCTTTCTCAAACCCATTCACATTCGGTCCCAGAGGCACTACCCAGTTGGTGTTAAATGCCTCTTTGATGTATTTCTGCTCCAGTCCTTCTTCGGACATATGAGCGAGACATAAATATATGGTTTTCCTTTCCATAGGATTAAATGGTTTCGTTATTGTAGGTCATGTGTCTTCCCAAGACGGTACAGACAATCATCTGTATATCTTTGAGGAAGGAATAGTGCTCGGCGTAATAGCGGTTCAGCCGCACTTTATCTGGGTAAATCACTTCGTCGTTGTACTGCTGCGGGTTTTCCACCGTGGCCAACAGTACTTCTTCATTGCGGTATTTGAGTGTCGCGGGACCTGTGATACCCGGTCGGAGCGAGAGGATGATGCGGTCGGCCCCTTGCAACTTGTCGGCGTATCCGGGCACGTCCGGCCGCGGTCCGACGAAGGACATATGACCGATGAGTACGTCCCATAACTCCGGCAGTTCATCCAGTTTGAATCTACGCAGTTTAGCTCCCAGAGGTGTTATGCGCGCTTCTCCGGCTACACTGATGCTACTGCCGCCGTGTCCTACGGACATAGAGCGGAACTTATGGCAAGCAAAGAGTTTGCCGTCCTTGCCGACCCGTTGTTGCACAAAAAAGACAGGACCGGGCATGTTGATCTTGATCAGGATTGCTACTACCAGCAATACCGGCCAAAGGAACAACAGGCCAAAGAAGGCCATTAACCGATCAAATATGTATTTGAGTATGGACATATCGTAATTTTTTGTAGGCTCCGAAAATAGCATTAAGGCATGTGTAAAAACCAGCCGCAATCGGATTGCATTGCATTTCTTGACGCCACAGGCGGTAATGCCAAGATAGCAATACAGCAATCGAAGCATCGCTCACAGAGCCGTTATGTTTATTGTATGCGAACAAGTCTTCGTCCAACAGATAGCAATCCGCCTTTCGGATCACATGCAGCCACATAGCGTAGTCGTTGTTTTTCCGCAGGTCGGTGATTTGGATGAGACCTATTTTCTCCCGGTTGTACATCACAGTCGGACAAGCAGGCCAGCAGAAGGCGTACATGCCCATTTTCGTAATATGTCTTGGTCCTGAGATACGGAGTGGTTTGTCTGTCCGATGGAAGGCAGTATAAGTAAAGGCATAGCCATTTTGCTCCATGAAGGCAACCTGTTTCTCTATTTTCTCCGGCATCCAACTATCGTCTGCGTCCAGAAAAGCGATGTATTTTCCTTTCGCCTCGCGCAGTGCTTTGTTTCGTGAGAGAGCTGCTCCGGAATTCTGTTCGTTACGGGAATAATGGATCCGATCGTCTTGGTAAGACGCAATGATAGCTGCCGTGTCGTCCGTAGAGCAATCGTCCACAATGAGCAATTCCCAAGCCGTGTAGGTCTGGGCGAGTACGCTGTCGATGGCTTCACGAATGAACCGGGAGCAATTGTATGCGGGCATTATGATAGAAACCAATTCCATTATTTGCTTATTATTGAGAGGTATAATTGCTTGTATTTTTCCGCTATATTTTTCCAGTTAAATTGTGCAGCTTCTGCTGTGCAACGATGTGCTATTTGGTCGTAGTTGCGATGTATGTCCATAATACGGCGTGTGATATATTCCACGTCTTCCGCCGGAACCGCATATCCCACTTTGCCATCTTCAAAAAAGCCGTCAAATCCTTGTCCTTTCGTATAAATGACCGGCAGTCCCTGACTCATCGCTTCGGCATATACGAGTCCGAAGGTCTCATGGTAAGAGGGCATAATAAAGATATCATTTTTCCGAAGATGTGCCAATACTTGTTCTTTTGGGCATTGATCATACCATTCAATATCATTTTGATGTGTATCAATGAGCGTTTTATAGGAAGGATCAGTTATACTGCCCACCAAACACAATTTGGTTTTCATTCCCTGCTTGTTTAGCGCATCAACCACTTTGATGATGGTGTGTACATTTTTATCTTTCTCCATTCGTCCCACATAAATGAGTCTGATTTCGTCAGAAGGAGTATGGAGAGAACTATTTGACAAGAACAACGGGTCAATTCCATTGGGAATAACTATCGATTTATCAGCCAATTCAGAAGGCAGGTATTTCCCGAGTACTTGTTTCTGATAAGTCGGAGAGATAAAAATAATCTTCTGTGCGTTCGCAGCAATCCTCCGTCCGAGAGAACGTAGATGCGGCATATGCCTGAAGAATACATTCACATCCGTATTCCGTACTGCTATTATATACGGAATACCGTATTTCTGATGCAATCGAAATGCCAAGTAGCCGCTGGAGAAGAGTGTGTGCGCGTGAATCAACTGTACATCCGGGAATGAAACAACCGATTCTATATCCCGCATCAAGTACCGTTGTTTCGGGAAGAACAGGAATCGCTCCCATAGTGAGAATGAGCGGTTCACTACATGCACATTTTCGGGTACATGCTGATTGATATGAGAACTATTGTCGCATGTATAAACAGACTGCGTTTTAGCAATCTCATGCGTTTCCAATTCCTCTAACAAATGATGGTAGAGAGGTTTGTTCATATAATCAGGTATGATGTGCAGAATCATAACAGATTGGACAGTATATCTTGCAGTTCTTTTCTTCCTTTCTCAAAAGAGAAAGATGCGTAGTATTTATTTTGTATTTCTTCTTTGTATAGCGGGTTATTGTTAACGTATTCCAATATCGTTTTGAGCCCTGTGACAAACGAATCTTCATCGTCGTATAATTGGAAGAATTGCTCATTCACCAAGGCATCATATCCCCGTGCAGCCCGCTGGTGTGTCAAGATCGGCTGACCAGCCCGCAAGCCATCCATGATTCTCAGTTTTAATCCTCCACCGGAGTCCATCGGGCATATGTATATAGCACTTTGCGCGGCTAATCTGTTCAAATCAGGCGGGTCAGGAGTGATGAATACATTCGGGTATTTCTTTTCTAATTCCAATATTTCTGCGCCCGGATTCCGTCCCATGATATGCAATTCCCATTGAGGGAGAATATCGTTGAAGAGAGGATAAAATCTCTTCATGAAACGAAGCAAAGGCCTTTTGTTCTGTTCGCTGCCTAAGGAACAGGTGATCACGGCACTTTTGGTAGTCGATTTAGTTAACGGGAAATGTTGGACGGAAGGTTCAAATATGCCCGTTACATAGTTATTTTCCCGTTTTCCGTAGTGTGTCTCGAACAATTGTTTGTCTTGCTCTGTCAGGAAGAGATTTATTGACGCCAAATGATAAGCCCGTTTCTCCAAATACCTGATCCATTTGTCCGTTTTGCCTTTGAGTGTGAACATCGTACGGCTATCCATATGGTATTCGGACTCAAAATTATGATGTAACACAATAGTTGTCAGATGGTAGTCTTTCAAGCGTTTAAGGACAGAGCTCGCCAGTACGCCTCCATTAAAAAACACACACGAATACTCCTCTTTGTGCGCGCAGAGATGTTTTATTATAGGCTCCGCTCCTCGATAGACATGGCCTTTGAGCAAATGTGTTATTTTTTCCCAAGTCGTTCTTTGCTTGGCAGGAATGATGTTGAATCTCGTATCCGTTATATTAAATTCCTGCGGGCAGACGACATCGACCAAGCCCGGATAAAGCGATAATAAAGCCTCCAAATAGGCTTTGACGCAGTAAGCTCCGCCGCTTGGTTTGGTGATGTTAACACCAGACGCATCTATGAGTATTCTTTTCGTCATTTATTTACGCAAAAACGCTTTAACAATGATGTTGTACCATTTTTTGAGTGTAAGCGAACATAATTCTTTTTTCAACTGAAGACGGTATATTTCATCTTGTTTGTTTGTCACGGGCTCTTGTAAGAAGTGTCTTTTCCATTTCGCTTCTCTGCAAACGGCAATTATTTTGGAGAACGTATATTTGCTATTGGAAATAGTAAATCTGTTTTGCCGGTACAAGAAGACCACTTCCTGCGTATTGACAATCCCGTGTGGGATTGATGCTACTACCGCAGAGATGTCATCACTTCCCCAAGCTAATGGCAAGTAGTAGTAGCCTCCTCGCGCTTTGAGTGGTTCTGTCTTATAACAAAAATCGCCAATATATTGATGGTTGTACTGATTTTTAGTCCTATGATAGAGCAGGCTCATTGCAGATTCAAATTCCGGACGAGGGACGGTATGCCCGATCAGTTGTCCGTTCTCATCAATGATGTCCGTTTGTCCATGCAGTATTTCTACATCCGGATAGCGGGAAATTAGAGTTGCATATGTAGCCAGGCACGAGGGCAACAGTTTATCATCATCCCCCATACAAATGACGTATTCGCCTTGTGCCAGACTGAGGCAATGATTCCATTGTTCCACCAATCGTACCGCTCCGAAATTATGCGCATTCTTATAGTAGTGTATCCGTTCGTCTGCGTAGCTCTGCACAACGCTGTCAATATCCTCTGGAGAAGCATCATTCACAATAATCAGTTCCCAGTTCGGATACGTCTGTCCCAGGATGCTGTCAATACATTCTTTGAGATACTGGCACTTGTACGTAGGAAGCAATATTGAAAAAAGGATATTCATGCGTTAATTGGATCGGGTATTGTTGTTTTTGTTGATAACCGTGGACTCGCTGTGCATCTCATATCGGTATTCATATTGATATTCGTTATCAAAGATGGATGTATAGGGGCAATAAAACTCATAGTGATACCGATTGGAATACGGATAATAGGCTAAATAGAATTTGGAGAAGAAATAAATCGTACCGGCCAGCACCATCGTTCTGGTAAGGAACAGGAACTTGGGCTGATGAACATACAAATAAATAAAATCAGCCAAAGCGATAATATAGAAGATGGCACCGTAATTCCGAATACGTGCAAAACCGTTGATACTGGCGGATATAACACCGATTGTCAAGACAAAGGCAATGAACTGCGGCTTCTCCTCTCTGTGCGGATCATCTTCCATCTTCGTGTACACATAGTACATGATGAAATAGGGGAAGCAGATGTATTCCAAGGCATCTTCCAGAAAACCGAAGATATTACTCTTGATATCGGAATAGTGTACCACCTTTTGCGCTAAAGACGAATCTCCCATGACGATAAAGGACGGCAGGTGGGATACAATAGTATCGCTGATAGCCCATATAGCAAAAGATATCAGTAGGCATGCCAGAAGAGTCAAGTAATGAATCGGAATAAACCGCATCAACGGGAAAATCAGAATGATGGCAGCAGACGCATGAAAGAGTATGCCGCAGATTGCGAATACAACATAGCCGATATAATTATGCTTTACGAAGTATAGAGTCGCCACAATGGAGCATACGATAGCCACACTCTCACGCAGTACTTCGGTGTTGAATAAAAAGAAATAACCGGTTAAACCATACACCAAAGCACAAAGGAAAATATGTTTACTGAACTTCTTGAAAACATAGAAGAAGGTTACATTCAACAGGATGGCATGCAATAACTGAAAGATATAGAAAGACTCAAAGAAATGCCGGCAGGTCGTTAAAATCATAGACCATAACGGCATGCGACCGTGATTGATTAAACTGTCGCTGATAAACTCCTTGATATTCCCGAAACTGTCCCAAGCATCTTCGTATTCCGCCATGTAAGAGAGGGTGTCTCCGCCGACTCCATTGCGTAACCCAGCAAGCAGAATAAGGAAAAGACACGTGATGCGATACCATGCGCGTTTCGCACGGCAATCTTCCCGCTTGTCATAAACGATAGAGAGAATCAGCGTCATGAATATGTATAGCAAGTAGGGTGTCATCGCCTCATTTTCCCCATAGTTCTTTGATGACAACACTCGGCCATTTCCAGTTCTGGTATGCCAACTGGGCGATACCCGGTGCCAAAATCAATCCCCATATGCCCCAATGGAATGTACTGAGGAATAGCCATAATAGCAAAACAGTTGCAGCGCCACTCACTAATGACGGAATAAAGAACGGTATCTTATTATCCGCCATTATAAATCCGGCTGAAACAGCATGGTTGTGCTCTAATGTGCTTATCAGCAGCATCACGCACAGCATGGCTGTTGGCACGAAATGGGTTTGACTTCCAATCAAATCCAAAGCCCAGTTACCCAGCAACAACCATGCTGCGCCGCCAGCCATATATACCGCAATGAGGCTTCCTGTGCAGAGTAGGTAATAGCGCCTCAATCCCGTTAAGTCGTTCTCCGCGCGACATTGTGCCAACTTAGGCAGGTAAGATTGATAGAATACAGTTCCGCAGCGCGCCAAGATATCCATCACCTGCAAGGTAATACCATAACATGCCACTTCTTCCAAAGTCAGGAAAGCCGAACCTATTAAGATAGCGGACTTGTTCACCAAGAATCCGCCTAATTGCGTTAAGCCGATCTTGATGGCATTCGGAGTGATGGCACCAAGTATCTGTTTGGAATCTTGCGTATCAGCAACCGCTAAATGGGCTTTCAGTTCCGGTGTGAAAAAGACGCGATAGGTAAGTACACGTCTAATAATGGTCGAAACCAGTTGCGAAGCCACAATAGCAGTTAGTCCCAAACCGGCATAGATAAGTCCGATGGCTAAACCAATATACACGGCTTGACCCAACATGTTAATCTGTTGGCAGCGCTTGACATAGCCTTTCCCAGTCAGAAGCGCATCGTAATAAAGCGTGTACAGGTTATAGCAGTTGATGGCAATTAACAGCACCCAGGCTATCATCGCATCTTGCTTATCTCCTGTATATTTCTGCAGGATATAATAGAAATAAGCCGTTCCTGCTGTGGCCAGAAGGGTAAATACGGCTATAGCTATCCATCGATAGAAACGTCGCATAGCAGCCAAGGTGCCTTTGAGCAGACTATAGTCCACTTCAGCATCAGGCGTTGTTTGCACAACCCCTTCTTTCTGCAGCGCTTTGACACCGGAGAAGATATAACTGATATTTCGTGCAAAGGTAGGACGAAAACCAAAATCGAGCAGCAGAACAAGAAATGTGATCGTCTGGAAGATATTCCAAACACCTACTGTCTCTTGCGACATCTTATGAAGGATAAAGGGTAACAGCAATACCCCCGCACCTATCATAAACGCTGTGCCGGCATAGCTCCACGCGATCTCTCGCTTACCGATATTTTCGATTTTCTCTGCCACTTAGTCGCGTCTAAAGATATCTCGCGTGTACACTTTCTCTTTTACGTCGTCCAGACTGGTATCATAGCGATTTGCTATGATAGCTTGACTGCGAAGTTTGAATTCTACCAGGTTATTAACCACTTCGCTACCGAAGAATGTGCTTCCGTTTTCAAGTGTCGGTTCATAAATGATAACCGTAGCACCTTTTGCTTTAACACGTTTCATGATACCCTGGATGGAAGATTGACGGAAGTTATCGCTATTGGCCTTCATCGTCAGACGATAGACACCAATCGTGCAGGGTTTCTCTTCGGAGGCGTTGAACTGGCCGTTATGGTAGTAGTCGTAATAACCGGCTTTGGCCAAAACGCGATCGGCAATAAAGTCCTTACGGGTACGGTTGGATTCAACTATCGCTTCAATCAGGTTTTCCGGCACGTCTTGATAGTTGGCCAATAACTGCTTTGTGTCTTTGGGCAAACAGTAACCTCCGTAGCCGAAGGAAGGATTGTTGTATTGCGTACCAATACGTGGATCCAAACAAACACCATCAATGATATCTTGCGTATTCAAACCCTTCATCTCGGCGTATGTATCGAGTTCGTTGAAATAACTTACACGAAGTGCCAAATAGGTGTTGGCAAACAACTTAACCGCTTCTGCTTCAGTCAAACCCATGATACGCGTCTCGATATTCTCTTTGAGCGCACCTTCTTGGAGTAACTCGGCAAAACGCTCCGCCGCCTTTGTGAGCCGTTCGTCGTTTTTGACCGTTCCGACGATGATTCTGGACGGGTAGAGGTTATCGTAGAGCGCTTTGGACTCGCGCAGGAACTCCGGCGAGAAGAGGATGTTCTCGCAGTTGTATTTCTTGCGCACCGACATCGTATAGCCGACAGGAATGGTCGATTTAATGACCATGATTGCCTTCGGATTGACGCGGAGGACGGTCTCAATGACGTTCTCCACAGCCGAAGTGTCGAAATAATTCCGCTGGCTGTCATAGTTCGTCGGAGCGGCAATGACGACGTATTCCGCATCCTTATACGCAGCTTCGGCATCGAGTGTCGCCGTGAGGTCGAGTTCTTTTTCGGCGAGGTATTTCTCAATATACTCGTCTTGGATGGGTGAACGGCGAGAGTTGATCATCTCCACTTTCTCCGGGATGATGTCCACCGCCGTCACTTTGTTATGCTGGGCGAGTAGGGTAGCGATGCTGAGACCTACATAACCTGTTCCTGCAACTGCAATTTTCATGATTCAAAAAAGGGTGTTATAGAGTACTAACCTTGGCTTTGACTGTCGGTTGACCGTCGGTTGACCGTCGCTTGACTGTCGGGATTGGACCGTTTTTTGTCTATTAGATGTATTCCGTGAGATTTTTAAATGTGTTCCTCGACGCCACGGAAATGAACGTTCAGTTCGTGGAGGTGCTCAAGGAGTGTTCCGAGTGAGGTTCCTTTGGTCATTTCCGCAAACGCGTTTACATCCTTCGGGAAACATTTTCCGCCATATCCGAACTTGCCGTCCGGCCCGGGAACATAAGTATGGGTGTCGTTGATGTAGCCCGACAAAAGAACGCCGGTGTGCACTTTACGCCAGTCAGCACCCATCTTCTCGCAGTACTCTTTGCAAGCATTGAAATAGGTTACTTTATACGCACCGAAGACATTGTGCATGTACTTGGTCAACTCTGCCTCCAGCGGACTCATCACCGTAAATTTCTTACCCACGAAGATCTTTGTCAGCAGGTCCTGAGCACCCGTGAAGACCATCGTCTGCTTGTTAAAGTCCTCAATGAACGTACGCTCCGTAAGGAACTCCGGCATGTAATAGACGTTATGTCCGGTTTCTTTGGTAAGCATAGCACTTGTTCCCGGAAGAATCGTTGTGCGTACAAAGACCGGTACGTCCGGCAGATTCTTGATTAACTGCTTCATCAGCGTCAAATCCTGCGAACCATCTTCTTCTGTCGGCACGTGAATTTGCAGGAAAGCGATGTCAATCCCGCTCAAATCATCATTGTAGCCTTTAGGAGGATCACTGATAAAAAGTTTACACTCAGGGTTGTTGTTCTCCAACCAATTCTTCAAAGCTCCGCCCACGAAGCCGCATCCAATAATTCCAACTTTAATCATGTTTTTCTATAGAATTTTGTTATTTTTACGAATTAGCCTGCAAAGATACGAATTAATTTTCATATACGCAAGTGCGCGCGCAATTTTATAAGGAAAAAACGCGTATAAGTGCAAAAAACGAATTTTTTTTGCTTTTCATTTTCTACTTTCAAGATTTTGTAGTACCTTTGTGCCGATTTTGCCTAAAAATGGCCTAAAATAAATAAAATAATAAAAATATGAAGAATTTTAAATTGTGGAATACGCTGTGCGGATGGGTGGTATTTGCCATCGCAGCGGCAACGTATCTCCTCACGATGGAGCCAACCGCATCGTTTTGGGACTGCGGTGAGTTCATCTCCAGCGCCGTGAAATTGGACGTTGGACACCCGCCCGGAGCACCGTTTTTCATGCTGATGGGTCATTTCTTTAGTCTGTTTGCCTCGGACACCGAGCACCTGGCGATGTGTGTGAACGCTTTGTCTGCCCTCGCCAGTGCCTTTACCATTCTGTTCCTGTTCTGGACCATTACCGCTTTGGCGAAGAAACTGGTTCAACCCGACACGATGGCAAAGGGTATCGGTTTGTTAGCCGCAGGTACAGTAGGAGCCTTGGCTTACACCTTCTCGGATACCTTCTGGTTCTCAGCGGTGGAAGGAGAGGTATATGCCTCATCATCGCTCTTCACGGCTGTAGTTTTCTGGCTGATTCTTAAGTGGGACGAGCATGCAGATGAAGAGGGTTCTGACCGTTGGCTGATTGCTATTGCCTATTTGATGGGATTGTCTATCGGTGTTCACTTGCTGAACTTGCTGACGATACCTGCTATCGGACTGGTTTATTACTTCCGTCGCTATCCATTCAGTTGGTGGGGTGTGATTGCTGCCTTTGCTGCGTCCTGCGGTGTGTTAGCAGTCATTTTGTACGGTATTATTCCGGGTTTCCCGACAGTAGCCGGTTGGTTTGAACTGCTGTTTGTGAACGGTCTCGGATGTCCGTTTAATACGGGTTTGGTAGTTTATATTATCGCAGCAATCTTGGCCCTTGCGTGGGCAATTTATGAGTCGGCAGTCGATCGCAGTAAAATACGTATGATCCTATCGTTTGTCCTGGCGTTCGTGCTTTCAGGTGCCGCTTTCCTCTTCGAACAATGGTGGATTGGTGTGATCTTAGCGATCGTTTTAACGGCCGTATTGCTGTCGTATCGGGAGGTTGTTCCGGCTCGTTGGCTGAATACGATAACTGTGATGATTGCTGTTATCCTGATCGGTTACAGTTCTTATGCAGCTCTTGTCATTCGTTCGAATGCCGATACGCCGATGGATCAGAACAGTCCGGATAATGTCTTCTCGCTCAAGTATTATCTGAATCGTGAGCAATATGGTGACCGTCCGTTGTTCTACGGACAATACTATAATGCACCGGTTAAACTGAGTGTAGAGGGTAATTTATGTATTCCGGTTGAGAAAAAAGGGCACGCTCAATACGCTCCGGCGCCTCACGTAGAAGGAGAAAAAGACCATTATGTAGTTACCGGTCATAAGACGAATTATCAGTATATGAGCCAATTCTGCACGATCTTCCCGCGTATGTATTCTTCGCAAGGAAGTCATCAGTCCGCTTATAAAGAATGGGGTCAAGTGAAAGGAAGACGTGTTCGCTATGAGTATTGCGGACAGCAGAAAGCGGACCAATGTCCGACCTTCGGAGAGAACCTTCGTTTCTTCTTTGCATACCAAGTACATTTTATGTACTGGCGTTACTTCATGTGGAACTTTGCCGGTCGCCAAAATGACTTGCAGTCATATGGAGAGATCACCAAAGGAAACTGGATCTCGGGTATTCCTTTCATAGACAATGCACGTCTTGGCGATCAATCCATGCTGCCTACGGAATACAAGGAAAATAAGGGACACAATGTGTATTATTTCCTGCCGCTTCTGTTAGGTCTTATTGGTATCTTCTGGCAACTCACGCGTGTGAAAGACGGAGAAGCAAAGGGTGCCAAGAACTTCACCTTGACCTTCCTGCTTTTCTTCTTAACCGGTTTGGCTATTGTGATTTATTTGAATCAGACGCCTTATCAACCGCGTGAACGAGACTATGCTTATGCGGGCTCCTTCTATGCGTTCTGTATTTGGATCGGTTTAGGTGTGTTGGCGCTGATTGACTGGTGTTCGCGTTCTGTAAAATCCAATACGGGACAAGTGATTGTAGCCGTATTACTGGCCGTTGTTTGTCTGGGTGTACCTGCTCAAATGGCGTCTCAGAACTGGGATGATCACGATCGTTCAAATCGCTATTCCTGTCGCGATTTCGGAGCGAACTATCTCAAGTCCTGTGAGACGCAGGCTATCCTGTTCTCTAATGGCGATAATGACACCTTCCCGCTTTGGTATAACCAAGAAGTAGAAGAAGTAGGTACAGATCTGCGTGTATGTAACCTCTCGTATTTACAAACCGATTGGTATATCTCGCAGATGAAACGCCCGTACTATGAATCAAAAGCGCTTCCTATCTCTTGGGAATACAAGGATTTCATGCCGAACAGCAATGAGATAGCACGTGTAGACAATCGTCTGGGGCAGCCTATTTCGGTAGAGCGCGCATTCAACTTCTTGCGTTCCGACGATCCGCGAACCAAGACTCGCGAAGGCGATAACTATATCCCGTCCGACAAACTCTATGTAGAGACTCCGAGCGGCGAGCGAGTTATGTTCCAAAGCAAACGTATGTACACCCGTTCGCAGATGATGATCATGGAGATGATTTCTACGAATAACTGGGAGCGTCCTATTTATTTCTGCGCAACAGTAGGTAATGACTATTATCTTGGTTTGGAGCCTTGGATGGAATTGACCGGTTTGGCATATCAAATCACTCCGACTCGCAGTCGGGATGGTCAACCGCGCGTGAACTCCGAGAAGATGTACGAGAATATGATGCATAAGTTCAAATACGGCAACATGAATATGCCGGGCATCTATATCGATGAGAACTTGATGCGTATGTGTCGTACGCACCGGATGATGTTCGCGCAATTGGCAGAGCAACTGATTCGTGAGAACCAACGTGACAAGGCGCTTGAAGTGCTTGATTTCGCGGAAGAGCAACTGCCCGGATATAATATCTCATATGACTATACTTCGGCTTCGATGGCATCGATGTACTTCCTTTTAAATCAAGACGAGAAGGCCCTTGCTATCATGGAGAAAGTAGCGGAGAATAGCGTAGAGAATATCCGTTTTGCGGCTTCTTTAAATCGCGAGCGTCGTAAGTCTCTGGAGTCGAATACCTATCGCGAATGGCAGATCCTCGGCTTTGTACTGCAGACCTGTGAGCGCTACGGACATAACGATTTTGTGGATAAGTACTATGCAGACTATGCTTCTTATTCAAAATAATTTAAAACAATGAAAACAATTAATAAAGTACCTGTCTTGCTGCTCACGGGCTATCTCGGGAGCGGCAAGACAACGCTTCTCAACCGCATCTTGACGAATACGAAAGGAATTCGTTTTGCGGTTATTGTGAATGATATCGGAGAAGTCAATATTGATGCTTCTTTGATTCAAAAGGGCGGAGTAGTATCGCAACAGGATGATTCGCTTGTAGCGCTTCAGAACGGTTGTATCTGCTGTTCGCTTAAGATGGACCTGATTGCTCAGTTACATGACCTGGTTGCACAGAAAGCCTATGATTATATCGTAATCGAGGCCTCCGGAATATGTGAACCGGCACCTATTGCTCAAACGATCTGTTCCTATCCGGAGATGGTACCTCAATTTGCCATGGACGGAGTACCTGTATTGGATTGTATTTGCGCAGTAGTGGATGCTCTGCGACTACGTGATGAGTTCGATGGAGGACTGGCCTTGGAACATCATATTCCGAAGGAAGAAGACCTTGCTGCCTTGGTTACAGAACAAATAGAGTTCTGTAACATTATTCTGTTGAACAAGGCCTCCGAGGTTAGCGAAGAGGAACTGACGAGAATTAAATCCATCATTCGCGCCATTCAACCCACAGCTCCAATTATCGAAACGAACTACTGCGATGTGGACTTGGAGAAACTTCTGAAAACGAATCTCTTTGACTTTGACCGTACGGCTACTTCTGCTGCTTGGATTCAAGAAGTAGAAGATGCCAGCCATCATCACGACCATCACGCTGACGATGATGATGATGACGATGAGGAAGAGGAGGAGCATGAGCATGAGCATGAGCATGAGCATCATCACCATCATCACGATCATGACCATGAGCATGGCGATCACGATCACTTGGCTGAGTTCGGAATAGACACCTATGTATATTACGCGCGCAAGCCTTTTGACCTGGGACTCTTTGATGAGTTTGTAGCGGCTCACTGGCCGAAGAATGTGATCCGTTGTAAGGGTATGTGCTATTTTGCCGAAGAGTATGATATGTGCTATCTCTTTGAGCAAGCCGGTCGTCAGTTCAATCTGCGTAAAGCAGGAGAGTGGTTTGCTACTATGCCTAAAGAAGAGTTGATGCAACTCATGGCGGACGATGCCCAATTGCGGAAGGACTGGGACGAACAATACGGTGATCGCATGCAGAAACTGGTGTTCATTGGCCAGCATTTAGATGTAAAAGCCATCCAAACAGCCTTAGATAACTGCTTGCAATGAAACGAATAATCAATCCTTGGACAAAAATGCCCGGCTACAACTGCTTCGGTTGTAGTCCGGACAATCCGATTGGTACGCGGATGCGCTTCTTTGAGGATGGAGAGGACATCATCTCTATTTGGAAACCTACGCAGAATCATCAGTCGTGGATCAATACCCTGCATGGTGGTATTCAGGCAGTGTTGCTGGACGAAGTGTGCGGTTGGGTAGTATTCCATCAACTCAAAACTGCCGGAGTGACGGCTAAGATGGAATTGCGTTACCATAAACCTGTTTCCACCCTTCAAGAATACATCAAATTACGTGCTTACCTCAAGGAAATGCGTCGTAATGTAGCAATTGTCGCAGGAGAGTTATACTCTTCAGAAGGAGAATTGCTCTGTGAATGCATATGCACCTATTTCACTTTTCCGCAAGAAAAAGCAAAGGAATCCATGGGCTATATTCCCTCAGCAACGGAAGAGAAAGAATATACTTGGGAAGAAGCGATTAATCTATAATACACTATGATAGAAACCTTTTTGCAGACGGACTGGTTAGTCGTCATTACAAAGATCGTTTTGGCTACAGCGCTCGGATACCTCATCGGAATGGAGCGTGAGTTGCATGGAAAAGCAGTGGGTACACGTACGATATCGCTTATAGCGATAGGTAGTGCATTATACGTACTGATGTCGCCTGCCATCACGGGTGGCGATAATTCCCGTATTATTGCGCAAGTGGTATCCGGTATAGGTTTTTTAGGTGCCGGAATTATCTTCAAAGACGGCGATACGGTCAAAGGTCTGACTACGGCTGCTACAGTATGGTGTGCTGCTGCCATCGGAGGTTTGTGTGGTTTCGGTATGTTTGCCGAAGCTGTCATGGGTACCATCGCAATTATGACCGTAAACTTATTCTTCAAGCACCTGCGTGGAGAAAGACGTGAAGAAAACGCTAATCATGAAAACCACCATGAAAATTCTACTGATTAATGGTAGTCCTCATAAAGAGGGGAATACTTTTCTTGCATTGAATGAGATAGCCCAAACCTTGCAAAGCGAAGGTATGGAGACTGAAATTGTTTGGATTGGTAATCACGCAATGCGCGGATGTATCGCTTGCGGACAATGTCGTTCCGGCAAACCCTTTGCAGACGGGCATACAGGCTGTGTATTCAATGATGATGGCTGTAATGCAATTACAGCGAAGTTTGCTTCTTCCGATGCTTTTGTCTTTGGTTCTCCGGTTTATTACGGTCAACCGAATGGAACATTACTCAGTTTTATGCAACGGGCGTTTTTCAGTCAAGGAGATGCGCTTCGGAATAAACCGGCTGCCGCTGTCGCAGTATGTCGTCGTGGAGGGGCTACGGCAGCATTACAAACCCTTTTGATGCCTATGCAAATCATGCATATGCCCATCATCACTTCCCAGTATTGGAATATCGCTTACGGGCGAGAAGAGGGGCAGGTGAAACAAGACGCGGAGGGATTGCAGACCATGCGTACGTTGGCTCATAATATGGCGCGTGTATTACGTGGTTTGGCGAACGAACCCATCCCGGAACGAGAGCCTGTTACGCCTACGCATTTTATACGATAATATTTTTTTTCATTTCTTGTTGCATATATGAATTTTTATTTGTAACTTTGCAGCCGATTTGAATAAATCCTTAAAACAGATAATATACATTATAAATCTATAAAAAAATAATTCATTATGAAACCGACTCACATTGAGCATTTAGGTATTGCTGTAACTTCGATTGAAGAGGCAGCTCCTTTCTTTGAGTTCCTTTCCGGGAACAAGTGTTATTCGATTGAAGTAGTTGAGGACCAAAAGGTTCGTACTGCTTTCTTTAAAGTAGGCGAAGTAAAAATCGAGCTTCTCGAGCCGACAAGCCCGGAGTCCACTATCGCTAAGTTTATTGAAAAGAATGGCGGTCGCGGTGGAGTACACCATGTCGCTTTCAACGTAGAGAACGTAGCAGAAGCTCTCGCAGAGTGCGAGGCAGCAGGTATCCAGCTGATTGACAAGGCTCCGCGTAAAGGTGCAGAGAACCTGATGATCGCTTTCCTTCATCCGAAGAGCACGAAGGGTGTATTAACCGAGCTCTGCCAACAGCCGGCATAAATGACCGAATGGTAAATGAATAAATCGTAAATAGTTTTATGGATCAAGCTAAATTGGATAAATTGGTTGCTAACCGCGAAGCGGCTATTGCCGGAGGCGGTGAAGCAGCAGTAGAAAAACACCATGCAAAAGGCAGTTATACTTGCCGCGAGCGTATTAACATGCTGCTCGACGAAGGTTCGTTTGAAGAGGTGAATATGTTCCTTACCCACCGCTGTCACGACTTCGGCATGGAGAAGAAAGTGTTCCTGGGTGACGGTGTAGCAGTAGGATCGGGTACGATCGATGGCCGTCTGGTATTCGTCTTTGCACAAGATGCTACAGTTATCGGAGGTTCGCTGAGCGAGACGATGGCACTTAAGATTTGCAATGTGATGGATCAGGCTATGAAACTCGGAGCGCCTATCATCGGTTTGAATGACTCGGGTGGAGCACGTATTCAAGAGGGAGCATGTGCGCTGGCCGGCTATGCCGAGATTTTCGAGCGTAACATTTTGGCCTCGGGTGTTGTTCCGCAGATTAGTGTGATCTTTGGTCCGTGTGCGGGTGGAGCCGTATATAGTCCTGCATTAACAGACTTCATTATGATGACCGAGCAGAACAGTTATATGTTCATCACCGGCCCGAAGGTAGTGAAATCCGTTACAGGTGAAGACGTAACCGTAGAGCAACTCGGTGGCGCTAAGATTCATGCTACCAAATCCGGTGTGACCCATTTTGTGGCGGCTACAGAGGAAGAGGCATTGGCAGAAGTTCGCCGTCTCGTTTCCTTCATTCCGCAGAACAATATGGAAGAAGCTCCGCTTGTGGAGTGCACGGACGATATCACCCGCGTGGACGACAACCTGAACGATATCGTTCCGGCTGACCCGAACAAACCGTACGACATGCATGAAATCATCAATACCATTGTGGATAATGGTGACTTCATGGAGGTTCATAAAGACTATGCCAAGAACGTCATTTGCGGTTTCGCTCGTTTCAACGGCCGTTCTACCGGTATCATCGCTAACCAACCGAGTTGGCTGGCAGGTGTGCTGGATTGTGACGCTTCTCGCAAAGCAGCTCGTTTCGTTCGTTTCTGCGATGCCTTCAATATTCAGATCTTGACTTTGGTAGACGTACCGGGCTTCCTTTGCGGTACCGGTCAGGAATATGCAGGCATTATCGATCACGGAGCAAAACTGATGTTCGCGTACGGCGAAGCAACTGTGCCGAAGGTAACTATCACCGTTCGCAAGTCTTACGGCGGCTCTCACATTGTGATGAGTTGTAAGCAACTGCGCGGCGATATGTGCTATGCTTGGCCGAACGCAGAGATCGCTGTGATGGGTGCAAGCGGTGCCGTAGGTGTACTGCAAGCAAAGGCTATTAAGGCGATCGAGGATCCGGAAGAGAAGAAGAAATTCATCGCAGAGAAAGAGGCAGAATACAAAGATCTGTTTGCTTCTCCGTATCAAGCTGCTAACCGCGGCTATATCGATGATGTGATTGAACCGCGTTACACCCGTAGCCGTATCATTCGTGCCTTCGAGATGTTGCAAACCAAGCGTCTGACCAACCCGCTAAAGAAACACTCTAATATTCCGTTGTAATATGGTTTTACTTTTAGTTAACCCGGAAACGTGGACATGGGCGAATACCTGGACGGTAACAGGTCTGGGCTTCGGTATCGTGTTAGTGCTCCTTTTTGCGTTGGTATTCATCCTGATGTTCTTCGGATGGATCATGCAAAAAGCAACAGCGCCTAAGGCTCCGAAAGCCCCCAAAGAGGACAAACCCGCTCCGAAGGCTTCTGCTCCCTCAGCAGAGCCTACGGACGAGGGTACCAAGGTAGCCATCGCTATGTCTCTGGCCAAAGCGGGTGATGAGGACATCGCCGCTATTGCCTACGCGCTCTATCTGGCGCAGAATAAGAAACACGACATCCCCACGGCTATGATCTCGCTGCATAAACACGAGACTGCGTGGAACGAGAAGAGTGTGGGAATGAACAACGTGGGTTTTTAGCCCTCGTTACTCGTGCCCCGTACGGGGTTAAGAATAACCAAAGGTTTTTTAATTGATATTAAACGTACATTTATATGAAAGAATTTGCATTTAAGATTAACGGCGCTGAGTACAAGTGCGCTGTAGAAGAAATTGAAGCCGGTAAGACCAAAGTAACCGTCAACGGCAAAGTATACGAAGTAGAGACAGAGGCTCCGAAAGCGGCTCCTGTAGCAGCCAAACCAGCCGCTGCTCCTGCTCCTACTCCAAAGCCTGCAGCAGCTCCTGCAGCACCGAAGGCAGAGGCTAAACCAGCAGCTGCTCCTGCTGCCGGACTTCAAGTGAAGAGTCCGCTGCCCGGATCTGTTATCAAAGTGCTGGTAAGTGAAGGCCAGGCTGTCAAGAAAGGTGACACCCTGCTGACACTTGAGTCCATGAAGATGGAGAACGCAATTATGGCAGAGGCCGATGGTACAGTTAAGCAAATCGCTGTTACTCCGGGTCAGAACGTGATGCAGGATGACCTGCTGATCGTGCTGGGATAAATCATAAAATTGAAATCAAAAATCAAAAATAAAAAATTCCATGAACATCATAGAATTTTTTTCCGGCATGGGTTTCATGCAGATGATTAACAACTTTACCACCGGAGGTTGGCAACAACTGGTGATGCTGTTTGTTAGTTTCTTTTTGCTCTACCTTGCCATTCATAAGAAATACGAGCCGCTCTTGCTGCTTCCTATCGCTTTTGGTATGTTGCTCACCAACTTACCGGGCGCAGGAATGTTCCATAGCGAGTTATGGTCCGCATTCTTGGACCCCAATAGTCCTGCCTACCACTCTTACGGAGCCATTCTCAAAGAAGGCGGTCTACTCGACGTACTTTATATTGGTGTGAAGGCCGGTGTATATCCTTGCCTTATCTTCATTGGTGTAGGTGCGATGACAGACTTCGGTCCTCTTATTGCGAATCCTAAATCGCTCATTTTGGGTGCTGCAGCGCAGATAGGTATCTTTGTTACTTTCCTCTGCGCCTATGCCATGGGATTCACCCCCGAGCAGGCCGGTTCAATCGGTATCATCGGTGGCGCTGATGGCCCTACGTCTATCTTCCTGACATCCAAATTAGCTCCCGAACTACTGGGTCCTATCGCTATTGCTGCTTATAGTTACATGGCATTGGTACCAGTTATTCAACCGCCTATTATGCGTGCGCTGACAACTAAGAAAGAGCGGGCTATCAAGATGGGTCAGTTACGTCCTGTTAGCAAGACCGAGAAGATCGTCTTCCCGATTATCATCACGGCTATCGTAGCACTCATCCTGCCTGATGCCGCTCCGCTGATCGGCTGTCTGATGCTCGGAAACTTGATGAAAGAGTGTGGAGTAGTGGATCGTCTTAGCAAGACCGCTCAGAACGAACTGATGAACATTGTGGTCATCTTCCTTGGTCTTTCCGTGGGTGCTACGGCAACCGGCGCCAGCTTCCTGAACTGGCAGACATTGATGATTCTCGCGATGGGAATTGTGGCCTTCGGTTTGGGTAGCGCAGGAGGTGTACTGTTAGCTAAGTTCATGAACCTCTTCCTCAAGGAGAAGATCAACCCGCTGATTGGTTCTGCCGGAGTGTCGGCTGTGCCGATGGCTGCACGTGTGTCGCAGACCGTTGGTCAGGAAGAGAACCCGTCGAACTTCCTTCTCATGCATGCTATGGGCCCGAATGTAGCCGGTGTGATCGGTTCTGCTGTCGCAGCAGGTGTGTTGCTCACAATGCTCGGATAATATATGTCTAACAGACGTATTGCAACAATCGTATTGGTAATAGCCATGTTAATCGTGGCTATTTCCGTACTATTTACCAATAATCTGGCTCGTTCGCTACAGGAAGAAGAGCAGAAGAACATGGCGATTTGGGCAGAAGCTACCCAACAACTCATCCTTGCAGATGAGGATGCGGACATCGATTTCTTCATGTCTATCATAGAGAAGAACACAACTATTCCTGTGTATATTTGTGATAAAGAAGGAAATGTTCTCTCCAGTCGTAATGTCTCTTCTGCCGGTAAACACGGCCATCAAGGACCGATAGAACTGAAGATTGACAATGCCACGACGCAGTATATCTACTGGGATGACAGTAACCTTCTTACCCGCCTACGGTATGTTCCTTATGCGCAGTTTGCGCTGATCTTTATCTTTATTGCCATTGCTGTCATCACGATGCTGACAGGTCAACAAAGTGAAGAGAATCGCTTATGGGTGGGGTTGAGTAAAGAGACGGCTCATCAACTTGGCACTCCTATCTCTTCCCTCAACGCTTGGCAACAGATATTGGCAGAGAAATATCCGAAGGATGAATATGTGCCGCAGATGAAGCGGGATATAGACCGTTTGCAGATGATTGCTGATCGCTTCCAGAAGATAGGTTCAGAACCTACTTTGCAGGCGGAGAACTTGATTCCTGTTGTACAGAACGCAGTGACCTACATGCGCGCGCGTATATCTAATAGGATTACGATTGATGATAGTTGTCTGAATGAGGTCAATCGTACGGTGATGCTGAATGCTCCGCTTCTTCAATGGGTGGTTGAAAATCTGCTCAAGAATGCGGTAGATGCTATCTCCGGAGAGGGCGCAATTACCATCCAGCTTCATGAGAACGAGCACGATGTGATGATCGATGTTTCGGATACAGGCAAGGGAATTGACAACAAAACCCAGCGTCGCATCTTCGAGCCGGGTTTCACTTCCAAGGAAAGAGGATGGGGTTTAGGCCTTCCACTCGCCAAACGTATCATCGAGCAATACCATGGAGGCAAACTCCTTCTTAAGAGCAGCCAAGTGGGCATCGGTACCACCTTTCGGATCATTCTTAAAAAGCCCGAAAACAGTTGAGCCACTTCCGCTCATAGAAGCATAGAAAGCGCCTGCGTCCAGCAGACGCTTTTTTATGTGCGCTATCGCCGGATGCAAAGGGAAGACTGTTTCCTCAAAATCGTTGATGAAGATTAGACCGTCCTGCGGACTGAAAGAATAAAGACCGCTACGCTCAAAGAACAAAGACTTGATTTGACCGGCTACTTCCGGATGTTTGGTGATGCCCGAATAAGCTTCTCGGGTAGATACTCCCTCGTCCGGCTTGATCATCACGATACGTACGCCTTTCAAATCCAAGTCGATCGGAGTGAGGATATCTCCGATGCCTTCGGCAAAACAGGGAGTGTTATAGATAAAAAACGGGCAATCAGCTCCTAAGGATGCCACTTCTGCAGCTAACTGTGCCTTATTTAATCTTAAGCCAAACAACTCATTCAGAGCAATGGCCATGTGCGCTGCGTCGCTACTTCCTCCGCCTAATCCTGCGCCAAAGGGTATATTCTTCTTAAAACGGATAGAAACAGGACCTATCTGCGGGTATTTAGCGGCTAAATGATGGTAACACTTGATAATAAGATTGTCTTCCGGAGCACAATCCACCGTTATTCCTTCTTGTGTAAAGGCAAATGAGGGAGCAGGAACGACCTCGAGTTCATCATGTAAACCATAAACAGGCACAAATATTGTCTCCAGATCGTGGTATCCGTCCGGTCTTTTACGTACAACACGCAAACCCATATTTACCTTGCAATTCGGATAGAGTAGCATCGTATAATAAAAAATTTGCTGCAAAGGTACAATATTTTTAGGAAATATGCAAGCCTTTACAGCAAATACTGAGAAATAATTCGAATTAATGACGCTTCCTGAAGGTCCCACATCGGGAACAGGTGTAATAATACGAATCGGATGGAGTAGCATCAGGGAGAGCCTCCACAAACAAATGCATGAGAAAATCCTGCGTTTGTTGTTTGATAGTGTAAAAATTCATTTTCATAATTAGGTTTTCCTTTCCAGGCGGAGGTCGCTCTTTCCGTTTCATCGGAACGACGCTCCGAGTTTAATGGCAATAGTTACTGAATTGTTCATCTCAAATCGAGTGCAAAGGTAGTATATTTTTGTGAATTATGCAAGCAAAAAATCAAAAATATTAGCAGAATAAGTGTGAACACGAATTAGATATTATTTGCTCACAAACCAAACGTTCACAAACTGCACAAAAGAATCTCCAGGCCTCGAACTTTTGATTTAAGAGTCCAAGAGAGTAGAGTAGAATTCGTTTTGCAGAAATGCACAAATCTTAATAATCGTATATGCCTTCAAAATCAAGCAAATTACACAATTTGCAATAATATAACTATCTATATATGAGTATTTTACGTATTTAATTAAAGTATTACTATGAAGACATCACGGTATATGAAGAAATAGAGGCATAAAGAAGTTAAAAATACGTTTAATAATTACTATAACTTGCTTATTATAAGGTATATATGCGCACTACGCAAAGTAAAATAAGTATAACTATTGGAATAGTTTACTGAACATAGATAGGGATGAGGGAGATGACTTTGTAAAAATGTTCCACGGTTTGTTGCTGATAAATAAATTTCACAATTGTAAATTTCATGTATTCACAAATGTGAAAATATTTTTAAAAATAATTGTGCAAACATTTGTGTATTTCACATTTTTTTTGTAATTTTGCAGCAAATTTTTCAGGCTATGAATGAGAGAGAACGTATAGAGAAGGTAAAAGATGCCTTAGGACTAACAGCAAGGCAGTTTGCTGCAGAGATTCGTGTGCAACCCGGTACTATCAGTAATATGATGGCGGGACGTAATAATCCCAGTTTAGAAGTGATGAAACGCATTATGGAGCGCTATCCTACCTTGAATCCGGAGTGGTTAATTGCCGGAAGAGGTGATATGTGGCGTTCTGTACCCGGTAAAGATGCCGGTTTATTTGATATATTACCACCGGATCCAAAGGAAAAAACAGTGCGTACGGCACAAAAAGAAGAGCCGCAAGTAGTTGCAGCTCCTCCTAAGCAAATCAGCCGAATTGTGGTCTATTATACCGATAATACCTTTGAAGAGTTCTATGGAAAACTCCCTTCCCTTTAGGGAAGGGCTGGGGTTAGGCCTGAAGCGCTTTTTCGATCACCTCGCTGATATCGTGTACGAAGTGCAGTTTCAGCCCTTTCAGGTAGATGTCGTTGATCTCAGCGACATCTTTTCTATTATCCTCGCAGAGGATGATATCCGTGATACCTGCTCGTTTAGCTGCGAGCAGTTTTTCTTTTACGCCGCCGATCGGCAGCACTTTGCCGCGAAGCGTCATCTCTCCGGTCATGGCGATGCGGGGTTTAACAAGGCGTTTGGTGAAGGCACTTACTAAAGCCGTCGTCATCGTGATGCCGGCAGAAGGTCCGTCCTTCGGAATCGCTCCTTCGGGCACATGGATATGTACGGCTGTTTTCTCGAATACATCGGGTTTGATGCCGAGTTCTTTAGCATGGGCCTTGACATAGCCGAGGGCCAAAGTGGCGGATTCTTTCATCACATCGCCTAAGTTACCCGTGAGGGTAAGTGTCGGGGCTTTGGCGGCAGAGAGGCTGGTCTCGATGAAGAGGATCTCGCCTCCGACTTGTGTCCACGCCAGGCCTGTTACCACACCGACGTATTTGTTTGTCTCCCAGCTATCGCGGCTATAACGGGCTTGCCCGAGGTAGGTACGCAGGTCATCAAGGGTGATAGAAACATTATATTCTTCTCCTAAAGCCAGTTTGGTATCTATCTTCCGACAGATCGTCGCAATCTGACGTTCCAGGGAGCGCACACCGGATTCACGGGTATAATCATCGATGATATGCGCCAAAATCTCCTTCTTGAACTTGAGTTGCGAGGCTTTCAGACCATGGTTGGCCAGTTCCTTCGGAATCAGATGGCGTTTGGCGATTTCTTCTTTCTCTTCCTGCAAGTATCCGGTCATCTCGATTAACTCCATTCGGTCGAGTAGGGGTCGAGGAACGGTCTCTAGACTATTGGCAGTAGCGATGAAAAGCACTTTGCTCAGATCGTAATCCACATCCAGGTAGTTGTCATGGAAGGCATTATTCTGTTCCGGATCGAGTACTTCGAGTAAAGCAGCAGTCGGATCACCTTTGTAGTCGGCGCCGATCTTGTCGATTTCATCGAGCACAAAAACAGGATTACTTGTGCCGCATTTCTTGATGCCGTCAACGATTCGTCCGGGCAGCGCGCCAATGTATGTGCGGCGGTGACCACGCACCTCCGCCTCGTCGTGCAATCCGCCTAAAGAGATACGCGCATACTTTCGTCCAAGGGCCTCCGCCACACTCTTTCCAAGACTCGTTTTGCCGACTCCCGGAGGGCCGTATAAGCATAAAATAGGCGATTTCACCGGATGATTTTCCTTCTCTTTTTTGCTGCGAAGCGCCAACTGACGTTGTACCGCCAGGTATTCGACAATCCTTTCCTTCACTTTATCCAATCCGAAGTGATCGCGGTTCAGCACTTCTTGCGCGTGCGCCATGTCGTAATTATCTTCGGAATAAACACCCCAAGGGAGGTCCAACATGAACTCCAGATAGTCCAGTTGAGTGGAGTAGTCCGGAGCATGCACATGCATGTGTTCGAGGCGGGTTAACTCTTTCTCAAACCGTTCTGCCACCTCTGTAGACCATTTCATCTCTTTGCCTCGCTCACGCAGTTCATTCACTTTTTGTGCCGATGAATCCGTGTCACCCAGGTCTTTTTTGATGGTCTCCAACTCTTGTTGCAGGAAGTATTCACGCTGCTGTTTATCCATCTTCTCGACGGTACGACGACGAATATCTTCCTTGATATTCAGTTCCTCCAGGTCTTTCTCGAGAATACGGAGCAGGGCATTAGCACGTTCATTTAAGTCGTGAATAGCCAGCAATCCTTGCTTGGTCTCCGTCGGCATAATATAGATGGAGCACACATAATTCAAGAAAGAAGGCGAGGAAGTAAGATTTTTCAAAGAGGATTGAAGCGCAGACTGCAATCCGGCAGGGGAGTCTTCTCGTTTCGGCAATATCTTCTGTACCGTCTCACGAATGGTTTCGATGGTCGCGCTGAACTGTTTATCGTCCTTCCGCGGCATATTTTCGTCCATTTCAACGGCACTGGCCATTAATCCGCCGTTCTCAGCAGTTGTGAAATCCATGGCCTGTACACGATGAAGACCCTCGAAGATGGTCATCATCGTATCTTTTCCCATTTCCGGAACAGGAATTACTTGTACCACATGCGCCAAAGTGCCCAGAGGGTACAAGTCTTTCTCCGTGGGTTCTTTGGCCTTGTTGTCTTTCTGGGTCAGCAGAATTATCGGCTCATCTGTTTTTTCAGCTTCTTTAATGAGCTTCAGACTGCTTTTCTTTGAAACAGCAATAGGTAAGAGTACTCCCGGGAAAATGACAGTATTCTTAATAGGGAGTACTTTGTAAAGCTTGTTTTCTGTTTGATAATTATCTTCCATTTTGTAAACGTTGTTTACGTAATTTGCGTTCTTTTCGTAGTTAGGGTTGTTTTGCAAATATGCTATTTTACATAATCGTGATTAGGTTTACAAAGACCATATTCGGATTCTATATACTATATATATACAATAATTATACCAAATATCTATGTATGACATTTTGGCAGATTTTGACTTTGATTATTGTCACGGTATTTTATATCGGTTACGTGTCTTAACCTTGGTATTCTACGACGTTTTGTTTACTTGTTATGTTTTTTCCGTCGTATGTTTATTCCCCCGGCATTTATGCCGGTTTTTTCTTCTCTGTGCATTTGTTTTTTGCGTCGTATGTTCATTCCCCGGCATTATATGCCGGTCCTGTTTCCTCTGTGCATTTTTCGCGCATCTTTGCGCGAACCTCGCCACTTATTCTCCGTTCCGGGCTTTTTTCTCTTTGAGTATCACCATCCTTACAAAAACCGGAAACATCCCGTAAACGACCTTCTCCTCGCGCCCTTCATTTAAGAAAGCGTCGCCGCCTCCATTAAACTGCGCATTCCACCGCTCCCTTAGTTCCGCGTATCTCGGATGATTCTTGTCTTTGATGATCGTGCTTGCCTCACGGCAGGCATCCCGCCAAATCGCTGCCTGAGCGGCCTCCGCCGCAGTTCTTGGGCTATGTTTATAATCCCGGCTACGCCGTTTAAACACCTCCTGAGGCCCTACTTTGATCACATGCCCCGAATCATCCTTCCATTGCTTAAATCGTGCCTGCATGCCGGACCAGCCGGCCAGTTTTCCGCGCAAACTCTCTATGCCTGGACTCAATTCTGCTCTTGCCATATTCTATCTATGTTTTTTTAATTTTTTACCTCTAAACTCTAATCTCTCACCTCTAAACTTAAGACTTATTTTACATAATTCTTTAGTTCTTATTTAGTTCATATTTAGTTCTTCTTTAGTTCATATTTGGTTCTTCATCATACAATTACGATACGTTTCTGTACTGTTCCTACCCCGTCAAACCACAAATTCCACCATTATAAACTTAGTAATATCGGTAAGGCGTTTCTTACCATCTGCGGTCAGTTTCAACTGGTAACAATTTGTTACCGTTTCATTTCCTTCTGCTTTAAGCCGCTGTTTTAGCTTGCGCCAATACGCTGTCGCGTCTTCGCTATCTACTTCTTCCTGTGCCATGTATCAAAACCTTTGCGGGTGCAAAGGTACAAAAAAAATCTGATATTTTCAAATAAAATGAACTAAATTTGCATTTTTTCTGCATAAGAACTTGCATATTCGGATTATTTGTAGTATCTTTGCAGGCGAAATGAAATCATATTGATATCAATTAACATCAAATAGGAGGAATAATTATGGCACAAACAGCAATGACCGTCCGTGTGGACAATAACGTTAAAAAGCAATTTGACGCGCTCTGCGAGCAATTCGGAATGAGTGTAAATGCGGCAGTAAATGTGTTTATCAATGCCGTTGTTCGTACGCGCTCTATTCCTTTTGAGATTAGCGCAAAAATGGATTCGACAAGTCAGGCTTTATTGGATATGCTATATACAACTGATCGCAGTAATAGACCTGATTTAACGATGGAAGAAATTGATGAAGAAATCCGGAAAGCTCGTCAGGAACGTAAAGAGCGATTGGCGCGCGAGAATGCCGTAAAGCATTGATCCGCGAGTGGTAACTCCGGCACAAATGCTGCAAATTCTTGGAGAAGAATAAGTTTCTCTTTACAAATACACGTAGATCATTTGCCCGTGGTGGGTATACAAAAATTAGGGTGAGGCACTGCCCCACCCTAATTATATACACAGCGGAATAATCCTTATTGTGTTTTTCGAGTTACAAATATACTAACCTCATATAATAAGTATAAGGGAATAGTAACCAATACTAATGTCATCAAATCCGGTGGAGTTATAATCGCAGCTATAATCATAATGATTAAGGCTATGTCACAACAAACAGTTGATAAATAGCCATTTTTATAGGGGAGTATCAGAACTCCCCTACAAACTGGAAGTTGTCTAAAATAGTAAAGCCGTACCGCTTACTATTTTTTC
>JAEDNI010000005.1 GCA_016302585.1 Paludibacteraceae bacterium
TTGATGAACATCGTACTCATGATCACGCAGAGCAGCCAGAAGATATTGATCAGACCCGTAGCCGTCAGCTTCTTCGCCTCGCGTACATCGGCCATCAGGTGCTCTATCGGCTCTTTCTTATAGTAATAGAGGTCGATCACGAAATAGATACCTAACAGCAAGATTCCCGTTACGAACCATTCCGGCAGTATGTTCTGCATCCACCATAGGAACGGCGTGCCCTTCTGGAAGAGGAGGAACAAAGGAGGATCGCCGAGCGGCGAGAGCAGTCCACCGCAGTTCGCCACGATAGCGATGAAGAAGAGTACCGTGTGAACACGATATTTACGCTGCTGGATGGTCGCTAACAACAGGCGGATCAGCAACATCGCTGCGCCGGTCGTTCCCATGAACGACGCTAACACCCAGCCGATGGCCAGGATGATGGTGTTGGTGGTCGGAGTAGCCTTCAAGTCTCCGCGGATACAGATACCGCCGGTGGTTACAAACAGCGCCATCAGCAACAAGATGAACGGCACGTAGTCGTAGATCATCTGGTGAATCAACTCGTGGCTCATGCCGTTGAGACAGAGCCAGATGCCTACTGGCGTACCGAGCAACAGAGATACATACAACTTGTGCAGGTTGTGTTCCCACCACTCGCCTACATGGGGAATAAGCGGAAGCACGGCAATGCAGAGCAGCATTACTGCAAACGGGATTAACATCCACGCCGGAATCAAATGCTCAAACATGATACAAATATTTAGCTTTAACGATTTTCGAGATATGTTTGCATTTTCGCGTGCAAAGGTACACTTTTTTTTCGAGATATGCAAACGAAAGATGATTTTTCCACAAAATTCCTCTATTTCTTGCCTATTTCAGACATCCCCGGAGAAAGAAAAAAGAAAAAGAAAAAGATGCCGCCGGCGCGGCATGGCAGCCGGTCAGACAGGGTTAATAAATGGGTGGGAGAGTTTATAATCGTGGAGGAGGGAGTTGAATTTCCACGACCAAAGGGT
This sequence comes from Paludibacteraceae bacterium, assembly GCA_016302585.1. GTDB lineage: Bacteria > Bacteroidota > Bacteroidia > Bacteroidales > Paludibacteraceae > Colicola. Next base: position 1,005 of record JAEDNI010000005.1, read on the forward strand.
CGTATAAGTCTTTCCGTTAGAGGCTACGTGGTTGGCGGCTTCGTAGCGGGATTGGAGTTGCGCCTCCAGTTCCGGCGTAGCGCGGAGTTTGGCTAACTCGCGGTTGGCGTAAGCAAAGGCCGCAGAGGATTATTTAAGAAAATAAACATAAATAATTCAACGCATTGTCAATCAAATATAATAATAAATTGCGGCATAGCCATAACTAATTATATGGTTCTTATAGGGGTTAAACAGGTGTGTTACGTAGGCTTTGACTGTCGGCTGACTGTCGGTTGACCGTCGTTTGACCGTCGGGATTAGACTTAAATTCGAGTGCAAAAGGAACACATTTTTTCTGATATTTCCAAATTTTAGAGATTGAAAAAAGTCAGAAAATAGTAAAAAGTAGTCAAAATACTTGCGTATGTCATTTTTTTTGTGTACCTTTGCATCCGCAGGGAATGTAAGCAGAAACATAAAAGACCTATCCACAATGGAACGATTTGTTTGGAAGCGGCATAAGGATATTTTCAAGAGTGTGGGGATATACCATATCACTTTTGTTGTCACCGGCAGACAACCGTTGTTGGGAGAGTTAGCGATAGATCACGACGAGCCGCGATGTCTGCCAACCGATTTAGGACGAGCTATCTCGCATGACCTGGACGAGATACAGCAGCGCAGACCATACGTCCGGCTGCTTGCCAAGCAGCTGATGCCCGACCATATCCACGTGCTGCTATATGTCACCGAGGACTGCAGCGTCTCCATCAAGGAGATAGCGCGAGGTATGCGCCAAGGGTGGCGACAGATGGCAACCACCGTCAGTATAGACCCGCAGATGCCATCTGCGGAAGAATATAAACAGATGCCGAAGGGAGGGACGCAGATGCCGAAGAGAGTGGCGCAGATGCCGGACACAGGAACACATCAGCCCCTCTTTGAGACACCATTCTTCCGCACACTTGCGCATAAGGGGCAGTTAGACACAATGATTCAATATATCCACGACAACCCGCGACGCGCTATGCTTAAGCAACAGAACCCCGACCTTTTTACTCTGCGCAGGGACACGCGTGTGGGAGAGTTATGCTTTACATCGTTGGGCAATCTCTTTCTCTTGGATTATCCCGAAAAGCAGCCCATCATCTGTTCCCGCACGCTGAGTGAGCAACAGATAACCGCGCAACAAACGGATGCACTCTATCAAGCCAAGAATGGTTGCATTACGGTTACTGCCGCTATTAGTCCGGGGGAAAGACAGATAGCGCGTGCCGTTCGGGAAGCAGGGGCTCCTCTTATTATCCTGCTCAAAGACGGTTTCCCAAAGGCGGGCGATCCGTATGAGAAATACTATAAACCCGGTGGAGTCTATTTTGAGGCATGTGCTGCGGGTCGGCTTTTGCTGTTGGAACCCACCGCAGATACCCTGACTTTGCCGGATATACAGAGACGCACCGAACAGACGCTCCGCGAAAAAGCGGAAGCCAGACATTGGAATTATCAACCGATACCTGTCACCTCTGACCGTTATCGTATGATGGCAGCCAATGAGATAGTCAAAGTGCTATGCCCATGGCTCAAAGAGTAATAAATAAGTAGACTTCGCGTTGAACTTGCAAAAAGAAGCGACCTTTCCGGGGCGCTTCTTGTTCTATTAATCCAATTTGAGGACGGCGAGGAAGGCTTTCTGGGGTACTTCGACGTTACCGATCTGCTTCATACGCTTCTTGCCGCGTTTCTGTTTCTCGAGCAGTTTGCGCTTACGGCTCACGTCACCGCCGTAACATTTGGCGAGGACATCCTTGCGAACCTGCTTGACAGTCTCGCGGGCGATGATCTTCGCGCCGATGGCGGCTTGGATAGCAATATCGAACTGCTGACGCGGCAGCAACTCTTTCAGTTTCTCGCACATGCGCCGTCCGAAGTCCACGGCATTGTCGCGGTGGGTGAGGGTAGAGAGGGCATCGACCTGTTCGCCGTTCAAGAGGATATCCAGTTTGACGAGGTTGGACGGTCTGAAGCCGTTCATGTGCCAATCGAAGGAGGCGTAGCCTTTTGAGATAGATTTGAGTTTGTCGTAGAAATCAATGACGATCTCGCCGAGCGGCATGTCGAAGAGAAGCTCCATACGGTTGCCGGAGATATACTCCTGCTTGACGAGCTCACCGCGTTTACCGAGACAGAGTGTCATAATCGGACCGATGTAGTCGGCGGTGGTGATGACCGACGCGCGGATATACGGCTCCTCGATGCGGTCGATCTCCGTGAGGTCGGGCATGCCGGCAGGGTTATGTACCTCTACCATACCGCCGTCTTTGGTATAGACGTTATACGACACGTTCGGGACGGTGGTGATGACATCCATGTCGAACTCGCGATCCAGACGCTCCTGGATGATCTCCATGTGCAAGAGACCAAGGAATCCGCAGCGGAAACCGAATCCCAACGCCATCGAACTCTCCGGTTGGAAAGTGAGGGAGGCATCGTTGAGTTGCAGTTTCTCGAGCGAAGCGCGCAGATCCTCATAGTCCTCGGACTCAATGGGATACACGCCCGCGAAGACCATCGGTTTGGCTTCCTCGAAGCCGTCAATGGCTTTGTCGCAGGGGCGCGCTACATGGGTGATGGTGTCGCCCACTTTGACTTCCGTGGAAGTTTTGATGCCCGATATAATATAACCTACATTACCGGCGGAAATCTCCTTGCGCGGGGACATGTCGAGTTTGAGAATACCTATCTCATCCGCGTCGTACTCCTTGCCGGTGTTGACGAAGCGCACCTTGTCGCCGGTGTGCATGGTACCGTTCACTACCTTGAAATAAGCGATGATACCGCGGAAGGAGTTGAAAACCGAGTCAAAAACCAGACATTGCAGCGGCGCTTCCGGGTCGCCTTTCGGCGCAGGGATACGCTCTACGATAGCGTCCAGAATCTCCGGCACACCTTCGCCGGTCTTGGCGGAACAACGGAGGATCTCTTCGCGCTTGCAACCCAACAGGTCAACTATCTCATCCTCCACGCGCTCCGGCATGGCGTTGTCCATATCGCATTTATTGAGCACCGGGATGATCTCCAAGTCGTGCTCAATGGCCATATAGAGATTGGAGATGGTCTGCGCCTGCACGCCTTGGGTCGCATCGACCACAAGCACGGCGCCTTCACAGGCCGCTATAGAACGACTGACTTCATAACTGAAGTCCACATGCCCCGGAGTGTCGATCAGGTTGAGGGTATAGCCCTTATGCTGCATCTGGATAGCATGGCTCTTAATCGTAATACCACGTTCCTTCTCCAGATCCATATCGTCGAGCACCTGATTTTCCATGTTCCGAACATCGACAGTCTGGGTTATCTCCAGCATTCGGTCGGCGAGGGTAGATTTGCCATGATCGATATGCGCAATGATGCAAAAATTACGTATCTTATCCATTAGGTCCTAATTATCCAAAGTAAAATCGGCTGCAAAGATACACAATTTTTAGGAAATACACAAATAAAATTTGCGTATATGCAAAAAAAACACTACCTTTGCAGCAGATTTAATACCAAACACGAGAAAAGTGAAACAAGTAGTAGTTCGATTTTGCGGAGATTCGGGCGACGGCATGCAGCTGACGGGTAACATGTTTGCCCAGTTGGCGGCGGAGATGGGCCACGAGATTTCCACATTGCCGGATTTCCCGGCAGAGATACGCGCGCCGCAAGGTACATTGGGCGGCGTGAGTGGTTTTCAAGTTGAGTTAGGAAGCGAAGTGTATACCCCAGGTGACAAAGCGGATGTCATCGTAGCGATGAACGCTGCGGCGCTGAAGGTATGTACATTGGGTTCGCATTTTAATCATCCTCAGGCGCATTTTGACGATGATTTTGCGCTCTACCACAGGCACGCAGTCGTGATTGTAGATACGGATTCGCTGACGGAGAAAGATCTGGAGAAAGCGCAGTATCATACGGATAATCCGTTTACGGAACTGGGGATTCCGGAGAGTGTACAGGTGGTGCCGGTAGCCTTGACAACGCTTACCAAAGAGGCGTTGAAGGACTCCGGTATGGATAACAAATCCGTGCTTAAGAGTAGAAACATGTTTGCGCTGGGTCTTATCTACTGGCTGTTCGACGAACCTATGGACAAAGCAATTCACTTGCTGGAGGGTAAATTCAAGAAGAAACCGGCTCTGATCGCTCCGAACACAAAGGTGATGGTAGACGGTTACAACTATGGCGCTAATTCGGCACTTAGTGTAAACCAAATTCGACTCGGTGAGTCTGGAGGCGATAGTCAAGAGAAGGGCGTTTATACCTCTATAGCGGGCAACAGAGCAACAGCGTTCGGTCTGATAGCTGCAGCCGAGAAAGCAGGTAAGCACCTCTTCTTGGGGTCTTATCCTATCACGCCGGCTACAGATATCCTGCATGAGCTGGCGGTCCGCAAGGATATGAATGTCATGGCCATTCAGGCGGAGGACGAGATAGCGGGTGTATGTACGGCTATCGGTGCTGCTTTTGCGGGCGATCTGGCATGTACCAGTACTTCCGGTCCCGGTCTGAGTTTGAAGAGCGAGGCAATCGGTTTGGCGGTGATGGCCGAGTTGCCATTAGTCATCGTGGATGTCCAACGAGGTGGTCCTTCGACGGGTCTGCCTACGAAGACCGAGCAGACCGACTTGCTGCAAGCGCTCTATGGACGTAACGGCGAGTGTCCGGCTGTGGTACTGGCGGCATCCAGCAGTGCAAACTGTTTCGATTTCGCGTACGAGGCATGTAAGATTGCCTTGGAGAACATGACGCCCGTTGTGCTGTTGACTGACACCTATCTGGCGAATGGTACGGGCTTATGGCGTATCCCGAAGTTAGCTGAGTTACCGGAGATCCGCCCGCAGAGCGTGCCGGAGGAGTTAAAAGGGCATTATAACCCTGCTTTACGTGACGAACGTGGTGTACGTTACTGGGCATTCCCCGGTATGGAAGGTTTTGCACATCGTAATATCGGGTTGGAGCGCGATGCAGAAAGAGGAACAATTTCTACGAATCCTGAAAACCACGAAAAGATGGTTCTGGCCCGCAAACATAAAATCGAACAGATTGCTGAGAGAATACCGGAATTGAAGGTGTTTGAGTCGAAAGTCGAAAGTCGAAAGTCGAAAGACATTTTGTTGGTAGGTTGGGGTAGTACGGAGGGACACCTGCATGCTGCGGCGAATGAGTTGGGTTGCGATCTGGCGCAGTTCAATTATATCTGTCCGCTGCCGAAGAATACGCGCGAGGTGCTGAGTCAATACAAACGCATCGTTGTATGCGAATTGAACACGGGTCAGTTCGCGACATATCTTCGTTCGCAATTCCCTGAGCTGCCTATTGAGCAATACAATGAAATTCAAGGACAGCCTTTCGCTGTAGAGCGTATCGTTAATTTTGTAAAACAGTAAAACTATGGAAGCTTCTCAATTTAAATCCGATCAATACGTACGTTTCTGCCCCGGTTGCGGTGACCACGCTATCTGTATGGCTTTGCAAAAAGCGATGGCACAGATAGGTGTTCCGCCTCATCAGATTGCTGTTATCTCCGGTATCGGCTGCAGTAGCCGTATGCCGCATTATCTCAATACATACGGTTTTAACACCATTCACGGTCGTGGAGGAGCCATTGCTACGGGTTTGAAAACGAGTCATCCTGAACTGACGGTTTGGCAGATGAGCGGTGATGGAGACTGTTTGGCTATCGGAGGAAACCATTTCATTCATGAGATAAGGCGCAATGTGGACCTGAACGTCTGCCTGTTCAATAACCGTATCTATGGTCTGACCAAAGGTCAGTATTCGCCTACCAGCCCCAAGGGTTTCGTCAGCAAGTCGAGTCCTTTTGGTACGGTAGAGCGTCCTTTTGTGCCGGCTCAATTGGTATTGGGTGCCGGAGGGACGTTCTTTGCTCGTACGCTGGATGTGGATGTGCCGACGACGGTCAACTGCATGGTCGCAGCGGAGCAACACAAAGGCTGCTCTATCATCGAGTGTCTCGTGAACTGCGTTATTTTCAATAACGGAACTCACGCATGGATAGCCGATCGTGAGCAACGGGCGGAGCACTCGATTATCCTCAAGCACGGCGAGAAGATGATATTCGGTAAGAATAACGACAAAGGTCTGGCGGTAGAGATCGACCCTGTTACATTTGTGCCTAAGATGATTGTAGTGCCGGCAGGCGATCCGCGTGTGCTGACCCACGATGCAACGCAACCGGATCCTACGCTGCATAGACTCTTGTCCTTGATGGGGCAGAATCTGGTAACTGACGTTAACACGCAGCCGACGGAAGATAGTCTGCCGATAGCATTAGGTGTAATCCGCAGTGTAGAAGCGGAGACCTATGATGAGGCTGTAAACAAACAAATTGCCGACGTTCGCGAGCATGCTAAAGCGCATAACTTCGATGAACTGACGGCAACTTTGGATAGTTGGCAGGTATAGGTATTAGAGGGGGAGATAGATCAATTGTTTGGTCTCGAACCACTCGCCTTTAAACCATTTACTGCAGGGAGCAATCTCTGCAGTTTTTATATAAGGCGCTACTTCCGCTTGCAGATCCCCGCCTTTGAGGACGATGAGCCCATTCGGGATAGCATTGCGGTGCTTGTTGGATATATTCTTGCGCACTAACTTCACCAGGTCGGGTAGGGGCATTACTGCACGAGATACGACGAAGTCGAATTTTTCCTTCTCTTCCTCCACGCGCTCTTGTTTGCATACCAGATTGGTCAGGCCAAGTGCCTTAGCCACCTCTGAGGCCACTTTGATCTTCTTACCGATCGAATCCACTAAGACGAATTGGCATTGCGGAAACATTATCGCCAGCGGGATACCCGGGAAACCTCCTCCGGTTCCTACATCCAATATCGTTGTATCGGGTTGGAAAGGAATCCATTTTGCGATAGCCAACGAATGGAGTACATGATGCTCATAGAGGTTATCGATATCCTTGCGGGATATGACATTGATTTTACTATTCCAGTCGCGATAAAGCGCGTCAAGCTGAGCGAATTGCTCAGCCTGACGATCAGTTAATTTGAAATAATCGGAGATGAAATTCATGTTTATAGCTTCGCGTTTATAGTGCTTCGCACGTTTATTGCTTCGCGTTTATAGTGCTTCGCACGTTTATAGCTTCGCGTTTATTCTGCCATGTTGGTGAATACGTTCTGAACGTCCTCGTCCTCCTCGATCTTATCGATGAGTTTCTGAACGGACTCACGCTGCTCGTCGGTCAGTTCCTTGGTGTCGTTCGGGATACGAACAAACTCCATGGACTGAATTTCAAAGCCGTTATCCTCGAGGTATTTCTGCATGTTGATAGCCTCGTTGAAATCCGAGTAGATGACGATGGTGTTCTCTTCCTCATCTACGCCGAGTTCTTCTACACCGAAGTCAATGAGCTCAAGTTCAAGTTCATCCAGATCAATACCGTCTTTCATCGTCACGGTGAAGCAGGCTTTGCGGTCGAAGAGGAACTGAAGGCTACCCTGCGTACCAAGGGTACCTCCGAACTTCGTGAAATACGAGCGGATATTGGCTACCGTACGCATGTGATTATCCGTAGCGGTTTCCACGAAGATGGCGATGCCATGCGGCCCGTATCCTTCGTAGTTGATTTCCTTATATCCTTCAGACGATTTATCGGTTGCTTTCTTAATGGCGCGGTCGATATTGTCCTTCGGCATATTCTCGCGTTTACATTGCTGAATCAGTGCACGCAGACGCGGGTTGGAGTCGGGATCCGGTCCACCCTCACGGGCTGCAATCGTGATTTCTTTACCTAATTTCGTAAATGTACGGGACATATGTCCCCATCTTTTCAATTTTGTCGCTTTGCGATATTCAAAAGCTCTTCCCATATAATATGATTTTTGATTTTAAATTTTTGATTTCTGATTTACTCCTGTGGTGTATCTGCATGGTCGAGAATCGTCTCAATATGTACTTCCTCGAACGTGATGACGAACTCTACGCGGCGGTTCTTCTGACGACCAGCTTTGGTCTTGTTATCTGCAATAGGCTTCTCTTGTCCATAACCCACTGCGGTCATACGAGTGGAAGAAACACCTTTCTTCACCAGGTACATCATCACGGCCTCTGCACGTGCTTGCGATAACTTCTTGTTATCTGCTGCTTTACCGGTAGTATCGGTGTGACCTTGCACCTCGATGATATAATCTTCATTCTCGATGAAAGTCTGAGCTATCTGGTCAAGCAGAGCGTATGATGTCGCTTTGATGGTTGCTTTCCCGGATTCAAACTCGATACCTTGCATAGCTTTCTGCAGCAGCATTTTTATTTCGCGTTTTACCTCCGGACAACCTTTGTTGGCTTTCACGCCATGTACGTTCGGACATGCATCCTTATAATCAGGTACGCCATCTTCGTCGCTATCCAGTTCACAGCCTTTCTCATCCACGAATCCAATAGCGGTGATCGGAGTATCCGGGCATTCGTCCAAATAATCGGGAACTCCATCGCCGTCGCTATCCTTCGGACAGCCCTTTTCATCAACGGTGCTCCATGCCGCCTCCGGAGTATCTGGACACTCGTCCAAATAATCGGGAACACCATCTCCGTCGCTATCTTTCGGACAGCCGTTAGCGTTCACCTTACCGATAGCTTCAGCCGGAGTATCCAGACATTCATCGAGGTAGTCTGCAACTCCATCACTATCGCTGTCTATCGGGCACCCGAGGCTATCTACCTGACCGCGTGCCGCTTCCGGTGTATCCGGACATTGGTCTTTATAGTCCTCCACACCATCACCGTCGGTATCCAGCGCACATCCGACACTATCTACATATCCAATAGCAGCGGCCGGTGTGCCCAAGCAATGATCCAGATAATCAGGAACACCATCGTGGTCTTCATCCAACGGACAACCTACGCTGTCCACTTCCACACCTCTCGGGGTGTCCGGACACATGTCGATTTTGTCCCAAACACCGTCTTTGTCTTTGTCGCGACGGTTGGTGCCCCAGCAAATAGAGAATCCTAATGCGAGATTAAACATCTTCGCTTTATCCGGGATGACATACATCTTTTTTCCAGAGGAACCATTGCTTATACCCGCATAGGATGTAGGTATATAGTCCATAGCCAGTGTCATGTTGATACCATCGTATGGCATGAAACTGAGGCCGGCTCCGATATTACTATATTTACCGTTATTCATCAGCGAGTAAGAAACTGCGATGTTAAACCAGTTCACCGGTCGGAAAGCAGCTCCGAGTGTAATTTCTTCGTACAGACGTGAGTTGTAGAGACGTGTAGCGGAGACGATACCGATACCTATCCGGTTATCCCAGAAGTTGGCATCTAAACCTACGTTGAGCCGGGCGGATGCCATCTTTGCTATACCTTTACCGTTATCTTGCATCCGTACTCCGTCCAGCAACCCCATCATTCGGTTCTTGACTGTATCCATCAAGATGCCCACAGAGAAATTTCCTTGCTCGTCTTTATATGCAGGATCGCCGTAATCGATGTATCCGGCTCCGTTGAAACTGGTGTCCACGGTGCAGGTATAGCGGTTACTTCTATTCCAATAGATGAATCCCAGGTCGGTCAACGCCGCTGTTACCTGCAAGTACTCAATAGGTTTCCAAGTGAAACCGAAGTCAATAGCGGCACCGTATCCCGAGGGTTTTAAAGCGCTCGTCACTAATGCCATTGGATCAGAGGTGTCCACAAATTGGTTAACGTCAAAAGATCCGTCCTTGAAACCGTCGATAACCTGACGCATCGTCTTTCCGTCCACGTACTGACTGAAATACTGGGCATTCACCGGGCCGGCTATGTCCATATCCAGTGTGCCATTTATATCCCAAGAATCCGTGTTTGCGTCAATACTTAATTTCTTGGCATTCATGCCAGCGTAGGCTGTACCTAACAAGAGTTTCAGTTTACCACCGATGGTCCACTCGTCGTTTAGTTTATAGCTGTAACCACCACTGATTTCAGTATATATCATTGAACCGGCACCCAAACCGCCCAAAGAGAAATTGTTTGTAGCCCCCGGGGTTAAGTTTTTCATACCTCCTCCTACCACGAAATCGAAGATCGTCTTAGGCAGAGTCGCTCCTCCTACGATACGTTCGTTTATCCCTATTGTCAAGTATCCGTTTTCTTTGATCCGGAATCCCATATTCAACAGCCCCAGAGTAGCCTCTCCGTTTATCAAGGACATCGAGCGTATTTGGTTGAGGAACGCATTTCTGTCGGCATTCGGATGCAGCGGAGTAATGGTATTCCCCGTGACGGGATCCACGAAGAGAATGTCTTGTAACGTAAACGAGTTATTACCGGCACTGATAGACATCCATCCGAGCGGCGTGAAGTTGATGAACCCTCTGCTCACGGGTTGGAATGCCGGGTTGATAGTATGCCGCATAGGAGCGTTCTCCAAGAAATAGAGCGTCGTCACTTGTTGTGCACTGGCACTTAGTGCCATTGTAGCCATGAGGACTGCTACTAAAAACTTTTTCATAGGCGCGAAGCCGCGATTCAGTTCGTTTTTCATTGTTCAGTCCTCCTTATTATTTGTTGTTCTGGTCAAAATTGAGTAAAGCATCTAGGTGTGCTGTGAGTCCGATCTTCAGCGTCAAGCCCTGGTCATCCGTGATACGGATATTCTCCAATCCTTTCGCGTATGCCTCTTGCAGCGATTGGTCATCGATCCGTGCATAATAGACAATATTCTTGATGGACGGCATTAAGTCCATCTTTGCTTTTGTCATACTTGCCGTGATGATGGTCTCTCCGCCCTTGGCGTCAGGCACCCATTGCCCTCCATTCTTGATATACGGTTGTGCTTTGAGAACGATAGTGTCTTGTTCAAAAAGGATAAGCGGTTTGCTGGAGTCCTCGGGGTCGTTGATAATTTTGCCGGACTCATCCAAGCAACGCATATAGGCTTTGATATCCACAGGAATCTCGTTTTCAGCATGTAAGACTACCGTTACGTCGGTGGTCTTAACCGGCTTTTCAATCACCTCCACTTCGCTCAACAACGAGTCAATGCTATACGCACTGAGGTTGATATTCCGGATGGTATCCGTGTAGTCAATATGCAAATTTTTGTTAAAGATGAACGGCAAAGAACAAACAGCATCAATCCGGATTGAAGTGTTCGGGGTGATACGAATTTGCGGCGTCATTTGATAGTTGAAGTCCAGATTGAACTTATAACCAAGTCTTTGCGGCATATTCATGAATAGTGAATCAATATGTCCGCGTGCAGGATCTTTGTCGAACGGTATCATCATATTCGTTGTAGAATCACCGATGATACTGGTATTAGGATCCAGATATTCCCCTTGTTCAAATTGTTTTGGGAAATTGCGGAAAGTCTGAGTTCCGCGAACGAACGACGCATAATGTTTGACATTGTTAATATCCTCGGCGTACAAATAATCACCGTCCACCTTCATCGCGCCCGCCACCTGTGTTACGATATACATGTCAATTTTCGGATCCGCGAAAGGCACATTCGATTTACTGATCCACTCCAAGTCACCCCAACTTTTACTCAAGTCCACTACAGCTTCGTCATACATGTCTTTCGAGCGAATGAACTTACCCCAGATAGCAGAATAGTTAATGAATTGAACTCCCAGTTTATAGTCGAAACCGGCATCAGACGGGACGTCCACCTGCAGTCCGGCTGGGATAGTGAACGTGAAGTTAATGACGAAATTACAAGTATCCACCACTTGTCCTACGACGTACTGTCCGGCAGTGTTTTTCTTCATGAGATTGATGGTAAATTTATCCACCTCTGTCGGAATAGTTTGTCCGTAACCGTAATTATCCTTACTTTTATCATACACCACCATAGTGTTTCCATCCTTACGGTCAATTTGCTCTCCCAAGTCCAGAGTGACCCGGTCAATCCAATCCCATTGCAGCGGCAAATTATGGGTGTTAATGATAGAATTGAAGCTAGCCATATCAATAAACGCGCTATCAAGACGCTCTTCGCTTAGCGACTCAGGCTGGTTGATTCCCGTCAACTTGAGCGGCATGTCAAATTGCAAGGTAATCGGCTTTCCGGTACCCGTGACGCGTTTATTCGCACCTACCTGCTGGTACACCTCAATTTTATCATATACATTGAGGTTCAACTCTTTCTCTGAGATGTACTGAGACAAATCCACCTGATGGAAGTTACGGGCAACATGAAACGTATCTTTCCACGTGATCACACCTTTATTATCTAAGGAGTCCACATAAAAATTACCGATTCCTTTACCAAAGAAATCACTGATAGTAGCATGAAGCGTACCAACCGGGAGTGCCAAGCCCATTTCTACCTCGGCGCTGGTATCAATGTTATCAAGATCAATGTCTGAATGACAGCTCGCTAGCATCGCTCCGAGTCCAATCGCGATGACCGCATACAAATATTTGAAATTCATAGAAATATAGAGAATTTGTTACTGCTTATTAAAAACCGCCGCAAAATTACAACTTTTTTCTGACATATGCAAGATTTTTCAAGGAAAAATGTAATTATTTAGATTTGAGTTCTTGCATGATCATCGTTCTAACGAAGGCATCAAAACGAATGTAGCGTTTCTTGGTGCCATTTGGTATACAATTAGATAGTCTTTCTCTTGCCATAGTAGCCCAGGATAATTAAATCACACAATAGTCACGCAATAATCGCGCAATAATCACCCAATAAGACCATTATGCAAGCCTTATTTTTACTTGTTTTAGGCGGCATACGGTGGTTGAGTTGATTTTCGATGCAAAGATACACAAAAAAATGAAATATGCAAATTTTTGGAGAGGAAATGGTGTAAATGTTATATTTATAAGCCCCCAATGACTTTATAAGTCTCCAATGACTTTATAAGTTCCCAATGACTTTATAAGTCCCCCAACAACCCCAAATAATCCAAAAATTTTTTAGCGGACGATGCGATATCCATCCTAACGGACGGAGGCAGAGCGCCGCTCGGCAAAGTGCTTTCGAGCGGGGTAGGAAGGGTGCTTATCTTAAGAGGAAGATTTTCTCCGTGGATCGCGTAAGAGCTGTGTATAGCCATCGGAGGTGTTCCTGAGGGGTTATGGGTGAGGGGCTATGTGTGAGGAGAGAGGGATTATGGGTGAGGGAATAGGGGTTATGGAGGGGAGATTCCTGTAAACCATCACCGGTTATCGGTAATCCCGGGTCGATATACACATGCTTCCACTGACCGCCCTGCGCCTTGTGACAGGTCACGCAATACGCAAAACGCACTTGTAATGCATTGAAATAGGGAGAGTCATAAATCTTTTTAATCAATTCTTTCTTGTTCCGTATCTCCGGATAGTCTTCTGTAATCCGCGCAAACAGGTCACGTTGCAATTGGTAATTGGCTTCCGGACTATCTGTGGTCAACGTATCTAACCAGATGAGCGCATCTATTTCCCAGTTATAGTCTACTGATCGAAGCGAAGCTTTGGCGAAGTGAAAGCCGTACATCTCATGCCGATTTGTCAAACGTTCGATCTCGAACATATCACCGTTGGCGATAAACTCCAGGTCTTCATACTCCTCTGCCCAGAAATAGTTGTTTTTGGCCACCATAAGACGGTCCCCGTTCGACAAATCATCTTCTTTCCACAGCACGCTCGCCCGCACACCTCCATTGTACAAATTCGTCATCTTATTGCTGCGCGCAATAATCAGCGTCTCTTCTGCTCCCACTTCCCGCCAACTGTTTTCTAACTGTTCGATTACTTGTTCACCCGGCACGTGAATGATATCGCTGTTATTCGGAATAATTTGAATGTTTTGAGTATCCGGAGCATTAAGCAATTCCCTCAGACGCGTCGCTTCGCTTAGGATGCCACTATCCAATGCCTGCCGGGCGACCGCTGTTAATTGGAAACCTGTAACCTGTAAACCGTAACCCCTCATATAGTCTGCATCAAGGGCAGGGCTGTTGATACTGCCGACAGGGGGTAACTGCGCATCGTCTCCCACAAGTAACAACGAACAGTTAGACCCGCTATACACGTATCGAACCAGGTCATCTAACAAACAACCGCTACCAAAAGTGGGATTATCCCGTTGACCCGAAAGCATAGAGGCTTCATCTATGATGAACAGGGTGCCGCGATGCAGATTATCGCTGAGTGTAAAGGATTCTTTGCCTAATTGCGTTTGACGATATATCTTCTTGTGAATCGTATAAGCCTGTGTACCGGCATATCTACTGAACACCTTCGCCGCACGACCCGTAGGAGCTAATAAAACTGTAGGCTGCTTGAGTTGTGCCAAAGCGCGAACGAGGGCACTGATGACACTCGTCTTACCTGTACCTGCATAGCCTCGCAAGATAAACGCTTTGCGTTCGTCTCGACTCACCAAAAACGCCCCCAACGCTTTCAATAATTCTTCTTTCTCTGCGTTGGGTTCGAAAGGCAATTCCGCCTTAATACGTCCTATAATGAAGTCATTTAGCAATTTTTTTGCAAATTTATTTGCGTATGTCAGAAAATTGTTGTAATTTTGCAGCCGCTTTTGAAAAGCAAGGTATAGGTAGGTGCTATACGACCAGCTCCCTCTGAATTCCCCCAGGACTTGACCGTAGCAAGGGTAGGAGGTTGTAGCGGTGCGATGTAGTTAGCCTACCTTTTTTTGTGCCCTTACCGCACACGTTGTCCGGAAATCGTATATTCAATACCGTTTCGCAGGATGATTATTTGCCCGTTCCTTACGATCTTCTGACAACTGGTCGTTTCCGTCTGAACGTCTTCTATCCCTTCCGGTCCCATTGTATAGGCTTTCCAGGCATCCGGGATACCATAGCCGTATTGATCCATATCCGGATTCAGATAGCGATCAGCCGAACGAATGATACGGCTTCGAATCTGCATAGCGTTCTCGTCGGGCAAAGCGGACCATAATGATGCTGCCAAACCGGCTAAAAGAGGTGTCGCAAAGCTGGTCCCATTTGCATTGACGATCACTCCGCTCGGGTTAATCAATGTTGCTTGAACACCGACTGCACACACTTCCGGTTTAACACGTCCATCGGAAGACGGACCGTAGCTGGAGAAATTAGCGATCACACTATCCGTAGTCACAGCCCCTATCGAAAGTACGCTGTCAGCATCTGCAGGTGCACTGATCGTTCTCCATGCATTGTTTCCCTCATTACCGGCTGCAACACAAACCAACATGCCTTTACGGGCTGCGATAGTCGCAGCACGACTCACACGGGTTGTTTTGCCGTCTAAGTCGGTGTTTTTGTTTAGCGACCATTTATCATTGTCAAAGTAGGCATACCCCAACGAAACGGAGAATACATTGACGCCGAGTGAGTCAGCTTTCTCGAAAGCAGCGACTAAGTTATCCATCTCTTTCGGACTCTCCGTACTGTATTCTTCCGTCCTCATGAGGTAATAATTCGCCTTGGTGGCTGCTCCATAGAAGCCATCCCGGATTCCGGAGATGGCACTAAGACATTCCGTTCCATGAGCGCCGGTATAACCGTAAAAATCATCTGCGTCATCGGTAAAATCAAAATGCCCTAACTCCTGCTCATGCCGAAAACAGGTAAGGATATTGGCATTATAAAAACCTCCATCGCAAACAGCCATAAGGATACCTTGTCCTTCAAAACCCGCTTCATGCAAGGGCAGAAGATTATAAAGACCTAACTGCTGTTCCGTAATTATTCCCGGGTCGTCTGAGGTTTCTTCACGTGTAATTACCCGGCGTTTAGAAGCATAAAGCGATTCACTATTATCCCGTGTCATCTCTACGGCTTCAACGAAATCCAAGTTCTGCACTTTTGTCGCCAATGTATCCGGCATTTCTACGGTCGCCCCATTAAACCAACGACTGGTATGAAATACCTTCACTCCCATGCGGCGCAGACTATCTACATACAAGTGCGCTACCGGATAATCCATTGCATCCGTAGGAATATCCCATTTCGCACGTTGCTCTACGGCACGCGGGGACAAAGCCGGAGCACTCTTCTCCGGTTTATCGGTGAACGAAACAAAAAACACATTAAGTAGGATTAATAATTTCAGCATATCGGGAATCCTTAATTTTTCGTTTTTAGCTCCAATTGGACCACATTTTCTACATGCTGCGTGTGCGGAAACATATCAACGGGTTGTACTTTGGTTACACGATATTTGGCGTCCAGCAATTGCAGGTCTCTAGCCTGTGTAGCAGGGTTGCAACTGACATAGACAATGCGTTTCGGCTCCGCATTCAGAATCACATTGACTACATCCTCATGCATTCCTGCACGGGGCGGATCTGTGATGATGATGTCCGGTCTTCCATACTGCGCCACAAAGTTCTCATTGAGGATATTCTTCATATCTCCGGCAAAGAACAACGTGTTTTCAATGCCATTGATGGCAGAATTCACTTTCGCGTCTTCAATGGCTTCCGGAACATACTCAATACCAATCACTTGACGCGCTTGACGAGCGACGAAGTTCGCAATAGTACCTGTTCCGGTATATAAATCGTACACTAATTCATTGCCAGTCAATTCTGCAAACTCGCGTGCGACTTTATACAACTCATAGGCTTGTTCCGTATTGGTTTGGTAGAAGGATTTGGGACCTACTTTGAACTGCAATCCCTCCATCTCTTCGATGATATGGTCTTGACCGAAATACACCTTCACATCCAAGTCACCGATCGTATCATTGAACTTCGTATTCTCCACATAGAGTAGGGAGATAATCTCAGAGAACTCTTGATGTAACCACTCCAGCAATTCCATACATGCGTCTGTTACCGGCTCGCCGAAGGCGACAATAAGCATCAATTCTCCTTTGTGGTTGTTTCTTAAGATCAACGTCCTTACTTGTCCCTCATGCGTGTGTTCATTATAGAATGTCAGCCCGTGCGTACGTGCAAACTCCCGCACCCCGTTTCGAATGCGGTTGTTGATCTCCGGCATTAAATGACACTCCTCGATGTCCAGCACTTTATCAAAACAATTCGGGATATGAAAACCAAGTCCGTAACTGCTGTCTACCTTGTCTAATCCACCTGCCGCTTCAATGACTTCCCATGGAAACCACTTCCGGTCCGCACAGGTGAACTCTAATTTGTTGCGATATTCGTAAATATGCTTCGAACCCAGAATAGGACTGATCTCCGGCAGTTCTACTTTACCGATGCGCGTGAGGTTATCTACAATTTGCTGTTGTTTGTATTTCAACTGCTCCTCGTACGGCAAAATCTGCCATTTACATCCGCCGCATACACCGAAATGTGCACAACGAGCAGCGCAGCGCACCTTACTCTGTTGTACCAGACGAAGCACCTTTGCCTCCATGAAAGAGTGTTTCTTCTTCGTGATCTGCAGGTCCACAATATCTCCGGGAACACAATTCGGCACAAACGTAACGATATCATTGATACGCACTAGTGCCTTTCCTTCTGCGGCCACTCCGGTGATCTCAATATGCTCAAAAATCGGAAGGTTCTTTTTCTTCATAGATTAACCATTCAATGGAATGTTTATAAATTTTTTCAAAATCTTGTATGGCCTCTAAGGGGAAACCATAAACCAAAGTCTTACTCTTTTGACCTCTATACCCTACAGCTGCGCCGCAACGCATATCTTCGTATGTAGCCATGCGAATGGCGGTTGTGTCGGTTGTTTTGAGACCTTCGGGCGTACATGTGAAGATTTGCTCTTCGTTAGGCTCCAATATCAATTGGTACAAACGATGCCTCGGAGAAGAGACTCTTCCGCTGCGTGTCGCTTTCGCCGCATAGTAGGCTGCATGCAGATTTTCCTTAGCCCATTGCGCATCAATGGTACTAAAATGATCCGTACTCAGCAATAGTTTTCCACCCTTTGTCAGATACTCTGTCAGCAGGGCATAGTGGGCTTCTTCGAGTGGCTGACGCTGTCTGCCACATACAAAATCAACCAATTGAAATTGGGGTATTTGCGATGAATAATTCTCCAACATGCCGGCCGTACAGGATACATACGAGATACGCATTTTACGCAGCGCATAGCCGTGTCGAGCACACCAATCGTGTGTATTGCCGATCGTCAATTGACCCGCGTGGTCTCTGTAACAAGCACCCCAACCGCAGTTATCGTCATTGAGCCATTCATGGCTGCGAGTGAAGTCCCATTGCTCACCGATATACGCGCAGCTGAAGCCGTTTTCACACGCATAACTGCCAGGCATAATACCGGCATAGGTGCTGTCGGCAAACCATTCAGGACCATAACTGTCGCTAAACCCATCGACGATCAGAGCCAACGGCGCCTCTTCCCGTTCACTGCGATACGCACTGATGATAGGACTTGGAAAACTGAGACCTCCGTCATTACCGGCTACTACGTAGAAGTTATACCGTACGCCCGGCTTAAGATCCACCTGCAATTGAGTTGTTTTCTCTACTTGCTGAATATCCCATTCGCCTTCATCCGCTTGCGTATATACCATATAATAAGCGGGCGTTGCATTGGCCTCTAAAGCGTCTTCGGTCGGAACCCATTGCAGCACTCCGTTCGGATCAATACCCAGTTCCTGTACCGGCAAGGGCTGCACAGTGGCGTTCGCTCCGTTCAGAGAGCGCAAGATACCTTTATATACTGCGCGAGCAGCCGTGAAGCGGAAAGTAGGATCCAATCCGTACTTCATATCCGCCATGTTTTTATGACTCAGCAACTCCAAGATCAGACTCGGAACTACCGGCACACGGGTCTCACAGTAATTCGCTTCTTTGAGTTGACGTCTGGTCCACTCCGGAGCTATTGTGCGCAGGTCCGAAACAATTTGCGTCTGTATCCAATCCGCTAAGTTGCGGTTGGTGTGTTCGCGGTCTTTACCATTGCGCAAAGTGGTCTTGCCTTCATCGTCTTTAGCAGTATAAATCACCAAGGTACCAATGATCGTTGAGTCATTTCCACTATCTTGTCCGTCGGTATGAAAAGCAAGACAGAGGTCCACCGGTACATCCAGTGCGTTCACCCACATCGCACGACATTTCATGTCGTCTTTATACTCGTCTCCGTCGTATAAATTCCATATGGCTGAGTCGGCTCCCTGTGCCTTCACCCAGTAGCGAGCACCTTCGGTCCATTCGGGCATCCCGGATACACCGAGCGTCTGTTGCTCAAGTCCCGCACGCGGCATATAAATTGTTGCGCCGGCATTCTCTAACATCTTCTTAATCAACCGTACGTATTCCTGGCTATACAGGTCTTCTACGGTCGTCCATAGCGTAGCTCTTTGCCAAATCCATTCTCCGCGGTCTCTATTATAATAGAGACCATGACTCGGATACAATACGATATTGCGATCCGTCAGGTCGCAATTCTGATTAACGGAGGGTTTGCTCTTTCTGGCACAGTCTGTGATGAGGTCATCGATATTGGTGTTCAGCGCCTGAATAGTCACTTTCCCTTTCTCGTGTCCTAACACCCACTGACTCACTTTTAGCTTCAGCTGCGCTACGTTTTCCGGTGTCCAGCGCACATCACGTAAGACACTATTGGTGCGTACGGTGACATTATTGCCGTTCACACGCAGGTTCTTTATCCGCACAGCCGGAGACCAGACGGGGGAGAAACCTGTCCAAACCGTCAAGGAGTCCCCTAACTCGTGCATACCGATTTGTGCCTTGGCCGGAACAACGAGCAAGGAACAAAGAGCAAGGACAAATATATATTTAGAAGTCCTCATCGCTCAAATCACCATTCGCTTTTTTATTCTTTTGGCTGGCCTCCAAAAACGATTTCAACAAGTCGGAAGCCATACGTGCCTGATACCCTTCGGCTATCTCATAGTTGCGTACGTCGTTCTCCTTGAAAACCACACGAATTTTAGTGATGGCTATACCGTTTTTGAGTCTCTCCAGCACTTCCGGCTCCATTTCATAGGCCGTGATGGTCTTGTAGTACTTGATCGTAGCTGTACCGGCTTTCTTGGTGTACGTCTCCCGCTTCTCTTCCGGGCCACCGATACGATTCAGACGCACTTTAAGTCCATCCGCAAAAGCGATCAACAGACGAGCCTCATCGTTAAACTCATGATACGTGTTCGGCTGCACGGTCCAAAGGAGTAGGGACGTGATATCTTGTCCGTCCTTATACTCCTGACAAAACGCTAACTGCGGCTTGAGATCCTTATTCGCCGAGTTATCCACGTGAATGAACTTGCCGCGTTCCGCAGCGTTGATACTCATTGTTGTAGCAAATACTAAGGCTACGAATACAGATAATACTTTTTTCATATCTATGTTAATTCTTTAATTGCAACTTCAGCCCTCTATTCACGGGACGTACCCGATAGCCTGCTGCTCGTAATTGCTCTAACAATCCTTCTTCTCCCCCTAAATATATGGCATTGAGCGTGATAAACGCGGCTCCTTCCGTCAGATACGGTTTAAGGCGTTTCACCCATTGTTGGTTTCGCTGACAATAGACTTTATAATCCGAGAAGGAAATAGAACTGGTGTTATCCGGTCCCTTCACCTGATACGCAATATCGCTCAGTCGACCGTCCAGATACATGGCCTTAATCGTACGTTCCTGTTTCACTTCATTCTCCGGATATTGTATCACTTTCATCAGCTCCTGACATTGCCAATGAAAGGGTTCACGGTCGAAGAGCATATACATCGTCTCGCCTATCTTATCCAAACCGATCACAGGCATGTTGCGCTCCGCAGCTACCAGTTCAAAGAAACTCTCCATGGATTGCTGTTCATCGTATTGTAACCATTGCTTCATCAATTCCGTGCGAAACATTTCTGTTAGGTACGAGGGTTTCATGCGACATAACTGATCCAAACCCATCCCTAAATTGATGCGCAAACTGTTATCTATAAACTCATACTCGCTCTCCGTATAGAAATTACTCAGTTTGACCGAATCCGGCAATACGGCTGCCTGCCGCAGTGCCGCAAGGGCTTCATAGTCTTGCATCGCGAATTCAGTAATGACCTTATCGCAGTTTCCGAAGCATTTAAATACGTTCGGAATGGTATCCAGAAACTGCATCGGTACCAAGCGATTAATGGCCAGAATATACGATTTCTGCTTCGCACTGTTTCCGCTTACCTCATATAAGAGCTGTGCTCTTAACGGGCAAAAGGATAACGTGCAAAGGGCTATAATCAGAATATATTTTATCGAACTCTTCATTCTTATTTAAACCTTGTAATCAGGTTATATGCCTGATAGATACCCAACTCGCCTGCTTTGGAGAGATCTGCTAAACCCTTCTCGTTCTCTCCGATATAGATGTACGTCAGGCCTCTATTAAAGTATGCCTCCGCAAAATCGATATCTTGCGCAATAGCGCGTGTATAATAGTCGATAGCAGACTTAAAGTCACGCTGCGCACAAAGGATATTCGCCTTGTTATAAAGCGCAAAGACAAAATCGGGTTGACGGCGAATGACCTGGTCGTAGTCGCGCAACATGATTTCAAAGTCCATGTTGGCCGTTGCGTCTTTTTCTCCGATCGCTCGCTGGTACTCCAAGAGTCGATAGCGCCAGTTAGCCCGACTGAAGGTGATGATCGTCGATAAGTCCGTATCGGTCGTAACTAATTGCAGCGCTCGGGTACAGTCATCAATAGCGCTCGTATAATCCTGTACAATAGCAAACTCTATCGCCCGGGCAAAATAGAGGATTACCGAAGGAGCCACATCTATTTGTTTCGAGAGACGGGTGATTTCCGTGAAGTGGAAATCTACCATATCGGCCGTCAACGTGATCTCTTGCGGTGTGAAACGCAAAGCCGAAGGCAACACATTACTTTTGTTGAGTTGATCCACGATCGGGTGATAGTAATTGGTCCGTCTCAGACTCAGGTCCTTGCTATAATAACTCAAGACCACATGCGGTTCATTAATCACATCCTGATAGCGTTTCTGCACCGTACCACGTGTCTGCGAGTCGTATTTCTGTTCCTCATCCGGGATCTCCGTCTGATTCTGAGCAGTAGAAGCCGAGAACTCTTTGCGGTGATCTTTCTTCTGCGGCTGTGCCTCCGCGATCAACAAGTCCGTATTCGGTTGAGCCGCCTGTTGCGCCTGTATCTGATCTTTGCGTTCCTCTAACTGACGAGCTTTGTCCCGATAGCGATACGCCGCTGTCTCATTGCCTTGTTTGGATTTGGCCTGTGCGGCCATATAATATGCCGGCAAGAAATACGGATAGCGATCAATAAGCGCTTTCATATCTTCCTCAACGGCCTTCCATTGCTTGAGCTGCATTTCCACCAAACCGCGTTGATATCGCATTTCTGTGCGCTCCGGATCTAACTCAATGGCTGTGTTGAAATCTTCCAAAGCCCGGTTATAATCGCCTACTTCTTGTCGCATCACACCGCGGTTATAATACGTATCCGCTTCACGCGGTGCTAACTTAACAGCCTGGTCATAATCCGACAAGGCACCGCGATAGTTATGGCGCCGGTAATGCAATACACCGCGGTTGATATAGTCGCCTGCCCATTTCGAACCCATGTTAATCGCCTGAGTCAGTTGGACATACGCGTCCTCTTCATGTCCCAACATAAGGTTTGTTACACCTAATGCGGACCAAACTGCAGGGTTCGCTTTGTCGTACTGAGCCGCTTTCTCAAAGGCTGCTAAGGCATTGAGTGTGTCTTTTTTATAGATGCATACCTGCCCCTTCTCGGTCCATACAGACGCAGCTTGCGGCTCACGACGTAACATATGCTCGATATCCTCCAAGGCGGCATCGTACTGCTTCATCTGCGCACGCGTATCTGCGCGTAATAACATATAGGTGCGATTCTCTGGACTGAAATGCAGTGCCTCGGTATAATCCTTCTCTGCGTCTTCCCATTGGTTAAGTTGGCGGTAGATATAACCGCGTGCGTAATAACAACCCGGAGAGAACGGATTGCGTTCTATTGCGGCATTGCAATCCCGCAGGGCACCTTGATAATCCTCCAACTGTATCTTTGCGATCGCCCGATAGAAATAGGGTTCTGCCAAGTAGGGCTTGAGACGAATGACCTGATTAAAATACTGAATAGAAAGAATATAATCCTCAAAATACAAAGCGTTCCGCCCGATCGCTGTGATACGATCGGTGTTGAATTGTGCTTTTGCCGGAATAATGAACAACGACAGCAGAGCCAGAACTACTATGTATCTATAAACTTTCAACTTTCAACTTTTAACTTTTATCTTTTATCTTTCCACTTTACTCGCATCCTTCATTGGGGTCAAACCACACAGGGATATCGAAGTCTTCGTCTTGCGAATAGCCTAATTCAGGATCCGCATAAATCTTCTTCATATAAATCGCGCAGATAGGCAATGCCATTGAAGCACCTTGTCCTTCTGCCATGTAATCAAAGTGGATGCTGCGGTCTTCTCCACCTACCCAAGTACCGCTGACCAGCGAGGGTGTGAAGCAAACGAACCAACCATCCGAGTTGTTATTGGTCGTACCGGTCTTACCTCCCATCGGAGCCGTGATACCATATTTATAACGTACACGAACACCCGTACCGCGGTCAATGACCTGACGTAGCATATAAATCATTTTGTATGCCGTTGTTTCGCTGATGATTTCATGTGTGCGCGGGGTGAAGGTACCGATGATATTACCATTGTTGTCCTCAATACGCGTTACATACAGCGGCTCGGTACGAATACCTTTGTTGGCGAAGGTGGTATAAGCATCTACCATCTCTTCTACACTTACTTCGCAAGGACCCAAACAGAGGGATACAACAGGATCGAGTTGACCTTGAATGCCGAAGGACTGCATGATTTTCACCAATTGCTCCGGTGTGAAGAGCGACATCAGATAAGCGGACATCCAGTTGGACGACTCTTTGAGTCCCCATGCTAAGGTCACCGTGTCGCCTTGGTATTTCTTGTGTGTATCGCGCGGTGTCCAGGGGTTGCCATTGGCGTCAATGAGGGTGACCGAGTCATAGACAAAAGTCTCGCACGGCCACATTCCTTCATCCATCGCTAAGGTGAAGAGATAGGGCTTCACAGTAGAACCTACTTGTCGTCTACCCTTAGTAGCCATATCGTATTGGAAGTGCGCAAAATCAGGACCGCCTACATACGCTTTTACATGACCTGTGCGCGGGTCCATGGACATGAAACCGCAGCGTAGATAACTCTTCTGCCAGCGAATGGAGTCGTATGGTGTCATGATGGTATCGATAAGTCCGTTCTCGTACGTAAAAATCTGCATTTCGCAGGGTTGGTAGAACGACTGCATGATGGAGTCATGGCTGATGCCGGCACGTTTCATGACGCGATATCTGTCTGTCTGACGCATCGAGCGATTCATGATGCCATTTACTTCCTCTTGTGTCAAAGAACGCGAGAAAGGAGCATTCTTCTTACGCTTCAGCTCCTTGAAGAACGAAACCTGTTGTGCACGCATATGTTCGTCCACTGCCTCCTCGGCGTATTTTTGCATACGCGAGTCGATCGTTGTATAAATCTTCAGACCGTCCTGATAGATGTCGTATTTGCTACCGTCCGCCTTGCGGTTCTTTTCGCAAAAACCGTATAAGTCATTGTTGTCCCATTGATAGCGATCGATCTTATATTGCTGTTTATTCCAGGACGGATAATTACTCTCAATCGGTTCTTTTGCCGTTAACATCACGCGCAGATATTCCCGGAAATAGGGTGCACTTCCCTTCTTGTGATCCACTGAGCGATAATGCAAGGTGAGCGGCAGAGCCGAAACTGAATCGCAAGTCGCTTTATCGATATAGCCGTATTTCTCCATCTGGCTCAGTACGGTGTTGCGGCGGTTTCTTGCTCGCTCCGGGTGTCGTACAGGATTATAGAGCGACGGGTTCTTACACATTCCTACAAGCATCGCAGCCTCTTCGATCTTCAGGTCCTTCGGGGTAGTGGAGAAATACACCTGCGAAGCGGACTGAATACCTACGGCATTATACAGGAAGTCAAATTGGTTCAGGTACATCAGCAGAATCTCGTCTTTCGAATAGAGTCGCTCCAATTTCGTGGCAATGATCCATTCGATCGGTTTCTGCATCGCGCGCTCCAGCGTGTTGTTGGCACGCGGAGACCATAACTGCTTTGCTAACTGCTGGGTGATCGTACTTCCACCTCCGGCACGACCGAGTTTGAGCACCGCACGGAAGAGGGATTTGAAATCCACTCCTGTATGGCTGTAGAAGCGTGCATCCTCGGTAGCAATGAGTGCCATCACAAGGGTATCCGAAAGGTCCTCGTAGTGAACGCCTACGCGGTTCTCGTACCGGTAATAGCGACCTAAAGACTGATTATCGGAAGTGATGATTTCACTCGCGAAGGTGTTCTTCGGATTCCGCAGTTCCTCAAAAGGCGGCATATAGCCCCATACACCACTGATAATAGCCCACATCGAGAGACTGATGATCAGGATGCCTCCGAAGAAAAGACTCCAAAACCAAATTAAAAATACTTTATACCAATTTTTCATATCTTGTATGTGTTTATTCGATCATTAATTCACTGATAATGCGGTTCAGGATATGTATCCCTTCCTGCGTTGCCACTATATTTCCCTCCTTTGTCTCGCGCAGCAATCCTGCGTTTATAAAAGTCTGCGGATCGCGTTGTAAGATCTGTCGAGGTACACCTTGACGGGTTCGTAGTCCCAACATAATGCGCTCGTTATAACGCTCTTTTTCGCCTAATACTTCCTGTTCGCGTACCCAAGTACCTTCTTTTATGCCGCGGATATAGGCTTCGAGCTCATCGGCATTCCAGCTGCGTATATCCCCGATATAACTGTGTGCCCCTGCTCCTATACCGATATATGGTGTGCCGTTCCAATAGGCGCTGTTATGCTTTGACTCGTAGCCGGGTAGAGCAAAGTTACTTACCTCATAATGCACATATCCGGCTACTTGCAGACGACTACATAAAGTATCGTACATCGCGTTCTCTGTACCCTCATCAATTGGCGTGAGTGTACCTTCTTCGATCATCCTCGTCATTCTCGTGCCTTCTTCATACATCAGCCCGTAGGACGAGATATGTTGTACACCAAGCGATAAAGCGGTCGTTATGTCTTGCTCCCATTGGGCTATCGTTTGGGTCGGCAGGGCGTACATCAGGTCGATCGAAATATTTGTTATTCCTGCCTCCTGTGCCAGACGTACCGCCGCTTTGGCTTGCGCAGCATTGTGTCGTCTGCCAATCAACTGTAGCAACTCGTCCTGAAAGGACTGAATCCCGATAGACAGACGGTTTATCCCTGCTTCCTTAATCGCCCGTATATATTCCTCAGACGCATCGCCCGGATTCATCTCCATCGTGATCTCTATGGCGTCCTGCGTGCCGATCGCCTCAACAATCCGTTGTATGTCGCGTGCAGCCAGAGTACTCGGTGTTCCGCCGCCGATATAGATAGTTCGTATGGGCTCGTGTGCTTCGCCTTTACGAGCTTTTATCTCTTGCAGCACCGCTTCGATATAGGCTTCTCTTTGCTCCAACAAGGTGGTGGAGAAGAAATCGCAATACAAGCAGCGCTTCTTGCAAAACGGAATATGTACGTATACGCCGGCCACTAATCGCTAAATCCTAAACGCTAAACCCAAACCTCAATCCTTTTTCCAAAACGTCGTTCCTTTTAACTCGTCCGGTAAGTACTGCTGTTCCACCCAGTGTCCCGGAAAATCGTGCGGGTACTTATATCCGTCCGAGTAGCCCAAGTCCTTCATTAGCGACGTAGGCGCGTTACGAAGGTGCAGTGGAACGGGTAAGTTTCCTGTCTCACGGACTTTCGCCAAAGCCTCGTCAATGGCAAGATATGCGGAGTTGTCCTTCTTGCATGTCGCTAAATAAATCGTTGTCTCAGCTAACGGAATACGCCCTTCCGGCCATCCGATCTTGTTCACTACATCAAAACAGGTATTAGCTAACAGCATCGCGTTCGGGTTCGCCAACCCGATATCTTCACTGGCCGAAATAACCAGCCGTCGTGCAATGAACTTCGGGTCCTCGCCGCCTTCTAACATGCGGGCCAGCCAGTAAATAGCCGCCTGTGGGTCACTGCCGCGAATAGATTTAATGAAAGCCGAGATGATGTCGTAGTGCATTTCCCCGTCCTTATCATACGCCACAGGATTTTGCTGCAATTGTTTCGTCACAGTGTCATTATCAATTACCCGGGCACCGCTGTTGCTGACCAATTCAAGGATATTGAGCAGTTTGCGTGCATCCCCTCCGCTGTAGCGCAGCAGCGCTTCTGTTTCCTTGACCTGCAGTCCCAGATTCCTGATGTACTCGTCTTTGGTCAGCACCCTGTTGAGCAGTTCTAACAGATCTTCCTTGTCCAGCGATTTCAGTACATATACCTGACAGCGACTGAGCAAAGGAGTGATCACCTCAAAACTCGGGTTCTCTGTTGTCGCACCGACCAGAGTGATCGTTCCTTCTTCTACAGCGCCTAACAAACTGTCCTGTTGACTCTTGCTGAAGCGATGGATCTCATCGATGAAGAGAATAGGACTTCTCCCGTCTGCAGGAGCAAAGAGACCGCTATTGATAGACGCATTGCGTTTCGCTTTGTCTATCACGTCTCTTACTTCCTTCACGCCGCTTGTCACGGCACTCAGCGTATAGAACGGTCGCTGGAGTTGATGCGCGATGATACGGGCAAGAGTGGTCTTTCCTACACCCGGAGGGCCCCATAGGATGAAACTGGCGATATTACCGCTCTCTATCATCTGGCGCAGGATTGCTCCTTCGCCGACCAGGTGCTTTTGACCTATGTAATCGTTTAGCGTCTTTGGACGCATGCGTTCTGCTAAAGGTAACATAATAACTGTTTGGCGTTAGCAATAGCTTCGGGTGAGGGGTTCTTACCACTCAGCATCGAAGCGATCTCTATGATACGTTCTTCTTCGTTGAGACGGCTTATATGGGTCTCCGTGCGAGAACTCGTATCGGCTTTATATACTTTATAATGGTGCTCTCCCCGTGCCGCTATCTGCGGTAAATGGGTGATTACAATAATTTGTCGATGTTTCGCCATTTCTCGCATGATGGACGCCATTTGGGTCGCGATATCGCCACTCACACCCGTGTCTATCTCATCGAAGATAATCGTCGGTAGACCTTTCGTTGAGGCGATCAAGGCTTTCACGCATAGCATGAGTCGACTGATCTCACCGCCCGAAGCCACTTCACTCACATTGCGCAAACTCTGGTTGAGGTTGGCTGCAAAAAGGAGTTGCACTTCATCGCATCCTTTGGGTGTGAAGTCCGTGGTAGGGTTCAGTTCAATAGCTACATTCGCGTGTGCTACACCTAACTGCTTGAGGTTGGCTATCAGGCGTTCACAAATCGGTTTTGTCACCGCTTTGCGACTCTTCGTTAACGCTTCTGCCGCTTTGGTCAAGGCAGCCCGCTGCTGCTCCATCTCTTTCTGTGCGTTAGCGATATCAAAATCAAAACTATCCAGCCGATTTACTTGTTCCGCTAACTCATCGCGCAGCGCGATCAGTTCCGTTTCATTGGCTGCATTGAATTTATGCAAGAGGGTATTCAAACTCTCCATGCGTTCTTCCACCCATTGCAGTCTTTGCGGGTCCATCTCGACACGACCGGCCATACGCTCGGCTTCATGGCAGATATCTTGTAACTCTATGCGCGCACTGTCGATACGCTCCTGCAGTTCCGGAGCCGCTTCGTCTAAACGACACGCACGCAGCGCCTCTATCGCACTACCTTGCTCCCCTTGTAAGGCCGCTACCGCAGTCTCGAGGGCCATTCGAATCTCTTCGGCATGGCTCAAACGGTACTGCTCTTGCTCTAACTGCTCCAGTTCACCTTCCTGCAGTCCCGCTTCGTCTAAGAGCTTATAGCGATACTGAATATAGTCGGCATCCTGCTGACTTTTCTTGGCCAAGTTTTGCAGTTTATGCAAAGCTTCAACGGCTGCTGTGTACGCTTCGTATCGAGTGCTGTAGTCGGCCTGCTGAGGTTCGTTCTGCGCGATGGCATCTACGATCTCCAATTGGAAATCCGCGTTTTCGATCATCAAGTTCGCATGTTGGCTATGAATATCGATCAGTTTATTGGCCAGAACTTTCAGTTCTTGCAGCGTGACTACACTGTCATCCACGAACGAGCGACTTTTCCCATTGGCGTATAACTCACGACGGATAATCCCCTCATCAAATTCGGCCTCAATGATACATTTCTCTTCTCCGTCTGTAATGGCTTTGCTGTCGGCACGGGCACCCAGGACCAACGCCAGAGCACCTAAGATGATACTCTTACCGGCACCTGTCTCACCGGTCATTACGGAGAAACCGGATGCAAAATCGATATCCAGGTAACTGATCAGTGCGTAGTTTTGTATGTGTAAATGCTTGAGCATTAAATAAAAAATCTAAAATCTAAAATATCGAATTATTCATTGATACGATCATACGTATTCTGCCTCGTAGGATCAATATCGATCAGTAGATCATACACTTCTTTTTTCTCTTTATCCGTTCCTTTGTGGAAGATATCTACCAGTTCATCGGCCTTGGCATCTAGGAATGTATTAATCACATACGTTGCCGGACGGGCACGATAGGCTTCTTTCAATACCGGCAGTCCTTCGGCAATACGGGCTCTTCCGTTGGTCACATTTCCGCTCATCTCATCCAAACCAAGACGATGGTATTCGTAATAGAAGTTGCGATATTTCTTAAAGGCCTCGTCCTGCAAGTTATTAATCATTGCATAGCGGTTTCTGTTGCTGTCAAAGGCCAACCATCCCTTCTGTTCACTTCCTTCCATGCTGGCGGACTGACAGGCGTTCACGATCTCCTCGCACATGCGGAAACAAGGTGTACCGCCCAGACGCTGGTAACTATCCATGTCATGACCGATGATCAGATAGCTGTAGTACGCCAACATCGCCGTGAGGTTCGTTGTGAACTGATTTTGTTGCCATTCGATACGGTCGAACTCCTGGTAGGTGAAGTTAAACGCATTGTCTTTGAAGTTCAACAGTGGGGTAGTGTAGGTCGTGCCATACACAGGACGACGACTCTGGAGCGTCATTTCGCAGGAATACGAATTATCCAGCACCTGTTTCACTACGATCAGCATGCTGCATTCAATCTTCTCTGTCTCCGCAAAGGTCATATTTGTCCAGCGGTTCTGATTCATATACTCCTCAATACCTTGCTTCAGGGTCTCGTATACCTGTTTGTTCGAACCCTCTATCTGGTCGGAGTTAATGGTCACGGTGCAATTCAGTTCCTGCGCACCGGCCGAAACGAACCACATACTGCAAAGCCCCAAGACGATATATCTCAAATCATAAATCATAAATCACAAATCACAAATCACAAATATCAATTATTTTGTAATTGATTCTACATTTCCTGTTTGCTCATTGAAGAGGATGGTCGGTAGGTCAGCTGACTTGAACAACTCTTTCGTTAAGGGCACATCGACTCCTATTTGCGCAATGGGGATATTGCGCTCACCGAGAGCATTGTCTTTATACACCACTTTCACATCCGCATTACCCGGCAAGTTATATACGATCGGACTCAACTCCACGCTTTTTTTCTTCTGCTTCATCTCGTCCGGCGTAGAAGAGAGATAGCGTTGCGGGTGCATTTCTACTTGCACACGGATCGTGTCTGCATCGATGTTCTCTGCGTCGGTAAATCCGTTCTCTTCCGAGAAGAACCACATTGTCTGCGCAGCTTCTGCCGGGTCAAACACCACGCGCTTGGTCTCTGTCGAACGAACGGTCTTGCCTACAAAGAGTTCCGTCAAGGCCTGCTCTTGTTTATCCAATTCGTCCAACACCAGTTGCATCGCCTTACCGTCAGCCGGTTCTTTCTCCACTTCACCGCTCAGCAGGAACATACGGGTCTCGCGAATATGCATTATCTGTTGTGCTACGGCATGGGCCTGAGCCAGCGGGGTCGCTGCTTTAAGTACATTCTCCATGTAGGGAACAGCCAGTTGAGCTGCTTCTTTCGCTTTCTCCTGCGGGTGCTTCGGGAAGGCTTTCTTCTCGCTCTTGTCCAGCGGTACGTTATAACCCACTAACAAACCCTTGGCATTGATGTTCAGCAACATCGGAATACCTGCGTTTGCACTCACTTTATGCGGACGATTATAGTCCGTGGACGTGTGGGTAGTGATACGTACGTCATGGAGGCGATGGGTCGTTCTGGTCTCCTTCACCCATTCTTTCACACCCAACATACTCTCGGCATACTGGGCATAGATACCTGCTTCTTGACGTTCTACCGTGTAATTGAAATTCAGCACCACGTCAGTCTTCGGCGAATAATACACGAGTGCCGACTCATCGCGTGCTACTACCTGTGCCATAACAGCACCTGCCATACATGCTCCTACGAGCAGCAAAAAAATCTTTTTCATATATAATATATAATATCAAAAATCTAAAATCTCCAATGTCAATTGGACCATATCTCCCATGCTGCTTTGGCCTGTTCTTTCAGCATCTCCATGCCGTTCTTGATACGTGCTCCTTGTGCCTTGCCTTTGCGTAAGAAAAGGGTCTCTTCCGGGTTATACACACAGTCATACAACAAATGTTGTGCCGAAATACATTCATACGGAATAGGCGGATAACTGTTCATGTCAGGAAACATACCCAAGGGCGTACAATTAATAATCAGCGTGTGCTGCTGCATTACTTCGGCGCTCAGGTCCTCATAGGTAATCGCGCCATGTTGCGGCGTACGACTGACGATCGTGGGCGTAATACCTAACTGGTGCAAAGCGTAACATACGGCTTTCGAAGCACCACCTGTTCCGAGTACCAAGGCCTGACGGTCTGCGGGTCGTAACAAAGGACGGATGGAAGCCAGAAAACCGATGCCGTCTGTGTTATATCCTTTGTGTTGATAGACTACATTCACCGCACCGATCGCTTTTGCAGACTCATCCAGTTCGTTCAGATAGGGTATGATCGTCTGTTTGTACGGATAGGTCACATTGAATCCGTCCAAGGTATCCAATAAATCCCCAATGACCGATGACCATTTACCATCAGGTACGGAGTACAAATCATACTCCGCCTCAATTCCTTCAGCCGCAAACTTCTCGTTGAAGAGTTTGGCTGAGAGCGAGTGCTCCAATGGATATCCTATTATACCGTAGTGATGCATAGTTTTCCCTTTTTTATCACCGCTTTATGCGTCTTAGACTTGAATTCTTTCCCTCCTTCTCCGCGTTGCAGGGCATCGTATATCTTATCAATTTCCGTGAATCCGCACTCACGAAGTTCTTCGTATAACTGCGCAATACCTGCTTCGCGTGTATTTTTACCGTCTAACCTATCGGCATAGCCTTGTAGGTATTCGGCGGTTTGAGCGATGTGTTCGATCTCCGCTTTGCTGAATGTCTTCAACTGTTCACGCACTGCATTACGGGTGATCGTTGTGTCGCTATTCGTGCTATCGGTCATCCAGGTCAACCTCCTTTTGTCGCGTAAGTAATGCTCGATATAATCGCGCGTTGTACAGAGTAAAGGACGAACGACCGGTACTCCTTCCGGAGCCATAGGGTTCTTACTGATCGGTCGCATTCCGCATAGGCCACGAAGACCTGTGCCACGTTTGAGGTTCATCAGGATGGTCTCAGCCTGATCGTTTTGGTGATGCGCCACAGCGATAGCTTGACACTCTTTCGTGCGGGCGATTTCCCCGAACCAGGTATAGCGCAGTTCCCGAGCCGCTACTTCGATACTCACTTTCTGTTGCGCTGCATAGCGCTGCGTATCGAAATCCTGCACTTCTAACGGAACATTCATATGAGCACATAACTCCCGCACAAAGGCTTCATCCCGGTCACTCTCTGCACCGCGTAAATGAAAATTACAATGCGCCGCGATGCAATGATAGCCGGCTCTCACCAACACATCCAGCAATGCGACACTGTCCGCACCGCCACTTACTGCTACCAACACCGGCTTGCCTTTCTCCAACAACCCGTGTTTCCGAATATATGTCGTTACCCTGCGCAGCAAAGAGATATTAATTATTCATTATTCATTATTCATTATTAATTGTTCATTAACCCGCGATAGCGTGCTCGTTTCGGCTCGCAAGCCTCCTCGCCGAGTCGCATTTTCTTATTCTCCTCGTATTCCGAGTAACTGCCTTCAAACCAGAACACTTTTCCGTCGCCTTCATACGCGAGGATGTGGGTGCAGATACGGTCCAGGAACCAGCGGTCGTGCGAGATCACTACCGCACAGCCGGCGAAGTTTTCCAGACCTTCTTCCAGCGCACGCAGGGTGTTCACATCGATATCGTTCGTCGGCTCATCCAGCAGCAGCACATTAGCTTCGCTCTTCAGCGTCAACGCAAGGTGTAAACGGTTTCGTTCACCGCCGGAGAGTACACCGCATTTCTTCTCTTGGTCCGCACCGGTGAAGTTAAAACGACTCAGGTAGGCACGTGCATTGATCTCACGTCCTGCTACACGGATGAACTCCGTACCACCGCTGATGGTCTCGAACACCGATTTATTGGGATCGATATCCGTGTGTTGCTGGTCCACATAGCCGATCTTCACGGTCTCGCCCACAGAGAACGTACCCTTGTCAGCTTTCTCGGACCCGATGATCATACGGAAGAGGGTAGTCTTACCGGCACCGTTCGGACCGATCACTCCCACAATTCCGTTCGGCGGTAACATGAAGTTCAGGTCCTCAAACAGCAGACGGTCCCCGAACGACTTTGCTACGCCTTCGGCATTAACGACCTTATTTCCCAGACGCGGACCGTTCGGAATGAAGATCTCCAGTTTCTCTTCTTTCGCTTTCTGCTCCTCGTTCAACATGCGGTCGTATGACTCCAGACGGGCTTTCTGTTTCGCGTGACGCGCTTTGGGTGCCATACGGATCCATTCCAATTCGCGCTCGAGCGTCTTACGGCGCTTGCTTGCCTGTTTCTCTTCCAAAGCCATACGTGCGGTCTTCTGGTCCAACCAAGAAGAGTAATTACCTTTCCAAGGAATACCTTCTCCACGGTCAAGTTCTAATATCCAACCAGCTACATTATCCAGGAAATAACGGTCGTGCGTGATACAGATCACCGTGCCCGCGTATTGCTGCAAGTGTTGCTCTAACCAATCGATACTCTCCGCATCCAAATGGTTGGTCGGCTCATCGAGCAGCAGCACATCGGGTTGTTGGAGCAAAAGACGGCATAATGCTACACGACGACGTTCCCCTCCGGAGAGGGTAGTGACATTAGCATCGTCGGGCGGACAGCGTAATGCGTCCATCGCGCGGTCTAACTTCTGGTCGATATTCCAAGCATCGGCTGCATCCAGTTTGTCTTGCAGTTCCGCTTGACGCGCCAGCAGTTTGTCGAAGTCGGCGTCCGGCTCTGCAAAAGCCATGTTGATATCGTCGTATTCCTTGAGCATGTCCATGATAGGCTGCACACCTTCTTGTACTACCTCGCGCACGGTCTTATTGGGATCCAGATGCGGGTCCTGCTCCAGGTATCCCACGCTATAACCGGGACTCCAAACGACTTCACCCTGGTATTCTTTCTCTATACCGGCGATGATCTTCAGTAAGGTTGATTTACCTGCGCCGTTGAGACCGATGATACCGATCTTAGCACCATAGAAAAAACTGAGGTAGATGTTTTTTAGTACCTGTTTCTGCGGACCGAAGTTCTTACTCAGCCCGACCATAGAAAATATTATTTTTTTATCGTCTGCCATAAGTTGCGAAAGTATAATTGTAGGGGTTCTTTTCATCTGCGAAATGGTGCTCTGCGTTCAGCAGTTTCCATTCGCTTTCTTTGATTTCAGGGAAGAAGGTATCTGCGTCTTCCCAACTATGATGGATGTGGGTGATGTAGAGTTTATCAGCCAAGGGCATCATCTGGCGATACACCATGCCGCCGCCGATCACAAAGGCTTCCTCGCTTTCTACTTTGAGCGACGAAGTCGCGGTCTTTCTACTTTCTACTTTTTTCACCATTTCATCAATGCTGTATACTGCCTCTGCTCCCTCGAAGGTCTTACCGGCTACATCTGTCAGCACGATATTCCGTCTATTGGGTAGCGGGTGTTTGGGCAGCGAGAAGAAGGTACGCTCACCCATCATCACGGTTTTCCCACTCGTGATGTCTTTGAAATGCTTCAGGTCCGTCGGCATGTGACATAACAGGTCACCTTTCTTGCCGATGGCATAATTCTCTGCTATTGCTACAATGATAGAAATCATAAATCAACGATATTCATTATTCATTATTCATTATTCATTATTCATTACACAGCTACAACTCCTGCGATATGAGGGTGGGGATCATATCCTTCCAGTTGGAAGTCTTCGAATTGGAAACCGAAGAGGTCCTTCACCTCGGGGTTAATTATCATTTTCGGCAGCGGACGAGGCTCTCTCGTTAACTGCAGTTTCACTTGCTCCAGGTGGTTTAAATAGATATGTGCGTCGCCGAGCGTATGAACGAAGTCACCGCATTGGAGACCGGTCACCTGTGCCATCATTTGCAGCAGCAGGGCATAACTGGCGATGTTAAACGGTACACCCAAGAAGATATCGGCGCTGCGTTGATAGAGTTGCAGACTGAGTTTACCGTCCGCTACATAGAACTGGAATAGGCAATGACACGGCGGTAGTGCCATCTTATCCACTTCTGCTACGTTCCATGCGCTGACCAACATCCGTCGGCTATCAGGATTCTTTTTTATTGTTTCTACGATATTGGCTATCTGGTCAATGGTCCCTCCGTTATAATCGGGCCAGGAACGCCATTGATGCCCATAGACGGGTCCCAACTCACCGTTCTCGTCTGCCCATTCATTCCAGATACGCACCCCGTGCTCCTGCAGGTATTTGACGTTTGTGTCGCCCTGTAAGAACCAAAGCAGTTCATAGATGATGGACTTTAGGTGCAGTTTTTTTGTGGTCAAGAGCGGAAAACCGTCTTCCATTTTAAATCGCATTTGGTGACCAAACACGGAAATCGTACCTGTTCCTGTGCGGTCGTGCTTCACCGTGCCTTCTTCCAGCACTCGCTTGCATAAGTCTAAATATTGCTTCATAACAATGATTAATGATCAATGATTAATGATTATCTCGCAAAGCGCTCGCATTGAAAAAATATTCATTATTCATTATTAATTATTCATCAATAGAGTTTGTACGTTGTCTTTACAACTTTAAATTCCGTGCGACGGTTGATGGCATTGCATATCTCCTGCTGCTCCGGTTTGAGTTTGAGGATGAATTCTTCATCCAGCACTTGCTCTTCCGGAATCCACGTATATTGAGTGTGCAGCGCTTTGTCAGCAACGACGGGTTTGGTCTTACCGTATCCTACCGGCGTGAGGCGTTCTTTCTCGATACCATGCGCGATGAGGTAGTTACAGCAACTCTGGGCACGTTTGAAACTCAACTCGTTGTTGAACTCATCCGTTCCTTTCATATCGGTGTGTGCACTGAGTTCAATGGTGATATTGGGGTTGTCGTTCAGCAGTTTCACCAGTTGCTCCAGTTCCGCCTCAGAGGCTTGCGTCAGTTCCCATCGTCCGAACTCATAGAAGATATTCTCCATTTTCACGGGGCGGCTGATCGGGCTGAGCGCAAAATTGAGCGTATAAGTCTTGCTGTCCTTCAGACCGAAGGTGTTCCATTGCTCTTTGGCATTAAGGAAACCGCGTGCTGTAGCCAGCATCACGTATTTCACGTCTTGTTTAATCTTGATCTTATACGTACCGTCGCGACGGGCATTGAGTTTGCTGTTCGTACCGTCCGACCCCACGAGTCGCAGTTTGGCATCGGCTATCGGGTTGCCTAACTCATCGTTCACCACACCTTCCGCGATGAACTCCATTTCCGGCAGCACGAATTGGTAAATCTTATCCAAGCCTTTCTTGTTATTGCGGTTGGAGGAGAAGAAACCATTCTGGGTGTTCCCGGCAAAGGTGATGCCGAAGTCGTCTCCGGCCCCGTTGAAGGGGATGCCCATATTATAGAGGATCCAGACGGTCGAGTCTTTGACCGTTGTGTCGCGTGTTGCTTTGAAGATATCGAGTCCTCCGTAGCCCGGGTGACCATTGCTGGCAAAATACAAGGTCCCGTCTTCGTGGATATAGGGATACATCTCATCGGCAGAGGTGTTGATACCCTTGCCGAGCGGCTGCACGTCGGTCCAGTTGTCTCCGTCCAGCACGGCCATCCAGATATCTTTTCCTCCTTCTCCGCCGGGAGCGTCACTCACGAAATAGAGGGTGTCGCCCGTGCGGTTCAAAGCGGGGTGACCCACTGTGATGGAACTGTCGGCAAAGAGTTTCACTTCCTGCGCCTCACCCCATTCACCGCTGGCACGTTCGCTGCGGCATATTTTTGCTCCTAAGTCCTGACCGTTGATCGGCTTCGAGTAAGTGAAATACATCGTGCGGCCGTCCTGCGTGAAGCAGCATACACCCATCTCGGCACTACCGCCCTGTTTGGAGGTGGAGTCGTTCTGTTGCTGCTGTTCATCGGGACTGCCGGTAAGCCCTTCCACAGGCTCGAAGTTCTCCCATTCGCCAGCTGCGTTCTTACGCGTCTGATAGAGTTGGAAGAGCTGCTGGCCGGTTACATTACTCGGGCGTTTCAACTTCTTTGTACCCGTCTGTTTCTCCTGCCTGTTGGTAGTGAAGACCAGCGCATCGTCGCCTGAACCGATAAACATAGGCGCGAAGTTACTCGTGCGTTTCTCATTGAAGGCTTTCGCCTCGCTGATCTTATACCGACTCGTTTCGCGTTTCCACTCGTCTATCTTGGCGCACGCGTACCGACCGGCTTTGGCTACATAACTATCGGGATGCGCCTCGAGGTAGATCTCGTAGTTCTTTGCCGCGTCTTTGTACTTACCCTGGTATTGCTGCACTTGCGCCATTCGGAGATAGATGATCGAGTCCTGCTGCTGGTATTTGCAGCGCAGCGCACTCTGGTAACAGTTCGCCGCACGGGGGTTGTTCAGTATCCGATAGCACTCGCCTTGCCGGAAAGCGACATGACCCTTTAGGTCGCGGTCTTTCTTCGTATTTAAGCGACTGTAGCACTGTTTGTAGATATCTCCGGCCGTGTAGTACTCGCCGATAGCAAACTTCTTGTCCGCACGCTTGACGCGTTGATTAATACTGCAAGATGATAGCCCAACAAATAGGACTATCATCGCACACACATATATGTAAGGATCTCTACTATTCAATGGGTACTATATTTTACTTTACTTTGAACTCATATTTTTTTCCATACTCCCGCAAGATGGCGAGTTTTAAGGTCTTTTCCGTTAGATTATACAGCGATGACCATTGGGTTTGTGAAGTGAGTTCCTCTGTCGGTGGTTGAGAAACTGCTTCGAGTAAATCCATTGCCTCATTGTCGTTTAAGGTGTAATTTTTCGCGAACAGGGTATCGCGCATAGTTTCGTAGCGAACTTTACCATGTTCAGACCCCCAACCATCAGTAGTGCCTGCCATTGTGGGGGAGACATAGAAATTCGTTACACACCGCAACGTATCATTGCCGGTGAACACTTCCATCACTCTCGGTATGCTATCACCATTGGGAATGGTGTATTCTACAATAGCATAATCGCCTGTTGCATCTGCCATAAAGAAATGGTAGTTGCTGCGACCGTTGCCTCGCATATCCATATCATATTCCTTAAGCATCTTAACAGCTTCTTTCACGGTAGAAGCATGATCAAGTAGCATACGGATAGCAACAGTAGTGCTGATACGTGATTTGCCTGTTTCCTGACAAGTCTGCTTCTCATTCAGTGCCAAAACACCTATAGCAAAACCATCTTCATTGATACCATCAAGCGCTGCGTATGGCAATCCCATCATAAGTGATAAGTCTGTATTACCATCTGTATAGAATCCTTGTTGGAATCCCATATTCAAACCGTCTACCATAGAAATAGATTTCTTTCCATTGGCAGGAGCAGTATGCACGAGAATAGCGGCAGTGGGTACATAACTTGTGCCGGTCTTATCAAAATGCCGATAATCATAGTTGCGCCCCATCAAGAAGTCAGTGCTCTCCGCATCAGGTACAGCAAAGGCACTACAACCCGCGCCCAAAGCCACTTGCTGGGATTTAGTAGGAATGGAGTCGTAAAGCAGGTAAGCTATATACTGAAATAAAGCATTCGTTTCAGTAATATTGGCTTTTAGCACTTGGTCTAATTTGTAGTCGGCGGTGTAATTGATTTCATACAAACGCCCATTGCCATCTAAGTCTTTCATAGAGCGTATCATGGCGAGTTTGTCTGCATCAGTAATGTACGCAATTTGATTCTTCGCGATAGTATCTTTATCGTCAAAGTCACCACCATTTGTGCAGGAAACTGCTGTGAATACTACCATCACTGCAAATGCCAAAGGCATCCAATGAAAAAATGAATAATGTGTTCTCATAAATGTTGTTTTTTTAAGGGTTAATAATGCATTATTATTCCAGCGCGTGAATCACCAATCCACTGCGCAGTTTCGGCTCAAACCAGGTGGTCTTCGGCGGCATGATATTGCCCGAGTCGGCGATGTCGATAATCTGCTGCATCGTAACGGGGTAGAGGGCTAATGCCACTTTCATCTCTCCGCTATCTACACGACGTTGTAACTCGCCTAATCCGCGAATACCACCGACAAAATCGATGCGTTTATCCGACCTTAGGTCCTTTATGCCGAGAATCTTATCGAGAATCAGGTTACTCGATATCGTCACATCCAGCACACCGATCGGGTCACTGTCATCGTATCGACCTTCTTTAGCCGTCAGACTGTACCATTTCCCGCCTAAATAAAGGCTGAAGTTATGCAGCGCTTTGGGCTTTACGCCATTTTCACCATTAAGCGAAGCGTCACCATTATAACATTTAACAATAAAGTCCTCCTTCAATTTCTCCAGAAACTCCTCTTCCGTTAAACCGTTCAAATCCTTCACTACTCGGTTATAATCGATGATATTCAGCTGATTATCAGGGAAACATACCGCCATAAAGAACTCATATTCCGGCAACTTGTCTCCCTCTCCTCGGGAGAGGGGTGTGGAGAGGTTTTTCTTCTCCTCTCCTACGCGGGCTGCTGCGGCAGAACGATGGTGTCCGTCCGCAATATACATCGCCGGAATAGAAGCGAATATCTCGGTGATACGCTCAATGGTCGGTTTGTCGTTAATTACCCAGAACGTGTGCTTGAATCCTTCCGGAGCAGCTACAAAGTCGTATTCGGGAGTCTCCTTGCATACTTCCTCAATGATCGCATCCAGATCGTCGCGATGCGGGTATGCAAAGAAAACCGGCTCCATGTTGGCGTTCAGCGTACGCACATGTTTCATGCGGTCCTCTTCCTTGTCGCGACGCGTGAGTTCGTGCTTCTTGATGCGGCCCTCGAGATAATCATCCACCCATGCTCCGACCACCAGACCGTACTGGGTCTTGTCTTTTCCGCCCGAGAGAGGGTTTGAAGCCAAGATCGTCTGGGCATAGACGTAGTATTTCTCTTCGAGGTCTTGCTCCAACCAGCCTTTGGCGCGAAAACGCTTGTATTGCGAAAGCGCCTCCGGGTACACACGCTGGTCGTGCTCATCGATAAGCGGGTTAAAATTGATCTCCGGCTTGATGATATGATACAGACTCATCTCATTGCCTGCCGCCTCCGCTTGTGCCTCTTCGCTGTTGAGCACATCGTACGGTCTGCTGCTTACCTGTTCCACCAATTCCTTCGGTGGCCGTATTCCCTTAAATGGTTTGATTTTCATTTTATTTTAATGATTAATGATTACTACTGATGCGTTAACTTAATTGACTTACCATGTATATTGTTTATATTCAGCAACTTATGAATATATTCAGACTTTTCGATTTGAATA
Source organism: Paludibacteraceae bacterium (assembly GCA_016302585.1). Lineage (GTDB taxonomy): Bacteria > Bacteroidota > Bacteroidia > Bacteroidales > Paludibacteraceae > Colicola. Next base: position 41,918 of record JAEDNI010000005.1, read on the forward strand.
ATATATGTTTTTTATGTTTATGTCTTTTGAATGATTTAACTCAAAGAGTTGGGGGAATTGGTGGTAAAAACTATCTAAAAATATATTTTTAAGGAGTTTTTAGCAGTAATTGACACAAAAAACAAAGTTTTTAATCATTCAAAAGTGTTTTGTCTGTTTTTTTTCTTAAAGTTATCGCATCAGTATTAATTAATGATCAATGATTAATGAATATCTCGCAAAGCGCTCGCATTGAAAAAAATATTCATTATTCATTATTAATTATTCATTTAGAAGGCATAGCCTTCGCCGCTCCCATAGAGCAGGTACCGTTGAACAATGCTCCCGGCTCGACGATGAGTGTCTTGGTATTGACATCGCCCACGATCTTACCGCTCGCGCGGAGCGACAACTGGTTGCTGCAGCTGATCTTACCTTCCAGCAATCCCATGATCTCTGCGTTCTGGCAGCCGATCGTACCTTTTACTTTTCCGGCCTCGCCAATTACTACTTTACCGGTACACTGCAGATCGCCTTCTACCAAACCGTCGATACGGTAGTCGCTGTCCGCCGTGATGTTACCTACAATTTTACTTCCTGCGGTCAATGCATTGAACATCAATCCACTTTGTTGTTTTTCATTTGCCATAATATATCAATTTTTCAATTCTTAATTCGTCTTATAAAGAATATTTTTCTTTTTTTATCTACTAATTTTACTACTGATGCGTTAACTTAATTGACTTACCATGTATATTGTTTATATTCAGCAACTTATGAATATATTCAGACTTTTCGATTTGAATAATATATGTTTTTTATGTTTATGTCTTTTGAATGATTTAACTCAAAGAGTTGGGGGAATTGGTGGTAAAAACTATCTAAAAATATATTTTTAAGGAGTTTTTAGCAGTAATTGACACAAAAAACAAAGTTTTTAATCATTCAAAAGTGTTTTGTCTGTTTTTTTCTTAAAGTTATCGCATCAGTATTATACTAATTTTTAAACAGTTTTGGCAAGAAACGTCCGATATAGTCCTGCCAATTGGGCCAATCATGCCCGCCCGTACTCTCGTAGTACGTATATTCGATGTGCTCGGCCTCCAGCCACTCGCGATATTCCTGGAACGATTCCCAGAGGAAGTCCTCTGTGCCGATCGCAAGCCAGAACACGCGGGGTCGGGTAGGAGCGTTGTGAACAAAGGTCGCCGGAGAGAACATCGCTACGTATTCGAACTGGCCGTCCAGCACATACGACACCCGCATTGTATGGTATCCGCCCATCGAGAGACCGGCTATCGCACGTTGAGCCGGCTCGGCACTGATGCGGTACTCCGACTCCGCCTCTGCCATGAATTTCGCAAAGTTTGCCTCCCATTCGCCGGTTGTGGCATTGGCTTTCTCCTCCTCGGATGTAGGTCTACCCGGACAGTTATCCGGCATGATTACCACCATTTCGCGTACAGCGCCCGCGCGTAAAAGAGAGTCCATGATGCCGAGCAAGTTCCCTTTCAGAGTCCAGTCGAACTCATTGCCCCACATGCCGTGCTGCAAATACAGCACCGGATAAACCTCCGTACGGTCTGCATAATGTTCCGGCAGATAGACGCAACAGGGCACGCCGTTGAGCGTGTCGCGTATCACCTCTCCTACACCAGGCACTTGAGCGTTCTGAACTTGCCCTTTCGGGCTACAGCCGGCAGCAAACAACCCCGCTGCCAGCAGGGCACTAAAAAGCAACTTTTTCATATTTTTTAATATATAAAACCAAATCGGGTGCAAAGTTACAACAAATTTTTCAAATTTGCAAGCGTTCGGGTGTTTTTTTGCAAAAAATAGAATTTATTCTATTATTTTATGCACGGAGATGGCTTTGGATGCTTGCATACGGAAGACATCTCGGGGCATATTTCTTCCTGCTCGCGTTCTTTCTTTCGTCCTTTTATCTCGCGTTCTTTCTTTCGTCCTTTTGTCTCGCGTTTCTTCCTGCTCGCGTTCTTTTTTTTCCTGCTCGCATTCTTTTTCTTCCTGCTCGCGTTTTCTTTTTCGTCCTGCTCGCGTTCTTTCTTTCGTCCTTTTATCTCGCGTTTCTTCCTGCTCGCGTTCTCTTTTTCTTCCTGCTCGTATTTTCTTTTTCTTCCTGCTCGCGTTCTTTTTCTTCCTGCTCGAATTCATTTTTCTTAACAAATCCCCCTCCAAAATTTGCATATATCAAAAATTTGTTGTACCTTTGCACTCAAATTTAAATATACTAGTATGAGATTAGTAGAATATTAGTAGGTGATTAGTAGGTTATTAGTAGGTGATTAGTAGGTTATAAATGACATAATCAGCCCCTTTTGCTACGCCGTTCCTATTCCGCTTTTATCTCTTGAAAGAATGAATTAACCACAAAAATATCTATAAAATGGCACAAATTTCTTATTCCCCGGGCATCAGCCTTACAACGGGCGCGTTGGACAGCGAGCACAAGCTCATTACGCGCCATAAACACTTGCATGGCCCGAATGGAGCTGTCACCAAAGAGTGTAAGCCGGAGGTCTATCTGCAGGTAAAAAAACGCAACTACAAGCATGTACCTCCAATGGGTAAAGAACTCGCTCATTTACAGCATTTTGGCGAGGCGGCAAAGCGTACGACGGCTCTTATCTATGCCTATAAATTTCCAGATACTGCGACCGACGAACAACGAACTCTGCTCGAACAATTTCGCCTTCGTTTTGAGTCTCAACTCAAAGGAGCACCGGACATCCAGGCTCCCCTCGGAAAAGACGGCAAACAGCGTCATTATTTTCGCTTCGATAACTTCATTCGGGCTATGATCTATCAAGAACTCAAAGACTAATTTATACCATTATGTATTACATGCTTGCAGCGGCGTTATTGCCGGCGATATTGTTGTTTTTGTATGTCTGGCGGAAGGATGCGCAGCCGGAGCCGTTTAAATGGTTGTTTCGTGCTCTGTTGGCGGGAGTTATCATCTGTATTCCGGTGGCTTTGGTTGAAACGCTGGTGATGAACTCTCTGTTCCCGTCCGGCGGTCCGACCACACTCTTCGGCACGACGGTAGAAGCGTTCTTTGTAGCGGCTATTCCGGAAGAAGCAGCAAAGCTGCTGGCTTTATGGTTGATCTTACGTAAAAACCCGTATTTCGACGAGCATTTTGACGGGATCGTGTATGCGGTGTGTGTCGGACTCGGCTTCGCGGCGATAGAGAATGTGGGCTATGTGCTCTCCGGCGGAGAAGGCTGGGCGACTGTGGCTGCTATGCGTGCGCTGTTGGCTGTTCCCGGACACTATGCGTTCGCAATCCTGATGGGGTATTATTACGCCGTTTATCACTTTGTGGACCATTCCAAGATAGCGGCGGCGAAGATGATCCTGATACCTGTTTTGGCGCATGGCGTATATGACTCGCTGGCGATGACCGGTGCGGTGGATCCCATCGCAGGAGGTATCTGTTTCTTCGCGCTGATCTATTTCTGCATCAAGCTTCAGAAGGCGGCACAGAAGAAGGTAAATGAGTTGGTTTCCCGTTAAAAACAACAAATATTATCAAAAAATGGCATACACTCTTGTGTATGTCAATTTTTTTGTGTATCTTTGCAGCCGAATTTGTATGCGCGCATGGGTACGCTGGTAAAAATAGGAATAGCGATAGGGCTTGTGGCAGGGGCGATGTTGGCGCTCTGCGTGGGTGTGATCTTCCGCAAAGATCATACGTTTCGGTCGCAGCATATCGGCGAGAATGAGCGGATGAAGCAAGATGGGATTCATTGCGCGACATCGCAGGATCGTGAAGCCCGCAGAGATAGAAAAGTAAAGATTGAAGATTGAAAATTTTAAAATTATTATACAAACATTATGAAACAAACTATTATTAATGCATGTCTGGCAATATGTGTGGTTGCCCTGTTTATCTTGGTATTTGTGTTTATGCCGCGGACGAAGAAGCCCGCTGTGCAAGAAGTGGAAGCAGCCGGTGAGTTACTGCCGATCGCGATCATTAACACCGATTCTATTCTGCAGAATTACACCCTGGCCGTGGAGGCAAACGATCGTCTGATGTCCCAGTACGAGGAGTCGGTTCTGAAATTGGATACCAAAGCCAAGACGCTCCAGAAAGAGGCAGAGACCTTCCAACAGGACGTGCTGAATTTCCAAAAGAAAGTGGAGACCGGTGCTTTCCTCAGCCGTGAGCGTGCCGAGAGCGAGCAAGCCAAACTGCAGAAGAAAGAGCAGCAGTTGATGGCGAAACAGCAAGACCTCGAGAACCTGCGTCAGAAGCTGAGCAACGACTTCATGAACCAACAAGCAGCGTTGACCCAACAGTTGCAAGACAGCGTACAGGCTTACCTGCGTGAGCTCAATAGCGACGGACACTATCACCTGATTCTGAATGACGCCGTGGTGATGAATAAAGTAGCCGGCTACGATATCACGGAGGATGTGATCGAGGCGCTGAACGCACGGTATTCGAAGTAAGACCGCAGCTGACGCTGCTCAAAGTAGAAAGACCGCTTCGCTCAAAGTAGAAAGACCGCAGCTGACGCTGCTCAAAGTAGAAAGCCAAAGGAAAAATGAACCGACGGATAGTAACAGGTGTTATATTGATGCTGCTGACGCCGTTGTGCCTTCAGGCGCAGCGGATACCCGAGATGATCGAGTACACGGAAGTGTATGACTTCATCGAGGAGTTGACGACAGACGGAGTGATCCGTTCGAATGCGGCGATCAAGCCGTACACGCGTGATTACATCGCCCGTCTGTTGGCGGAGGCAGCATCGAAGGACTCGCTGTTGAACAAACGGCAGAAAGAGGACCTGCAGTTCTACATGCAGGATTATGCGCTGGAGTTAGATACCTTACCAACGTACTACAGTTACGGGCACCGGCATGTGACGCAATGGATCACGAAGGTGTCGAACCTGTCGCTGGCGGACCCGAGTCTGCATATCCTGACGAAAGACAAGATCTTCAAGATGCGCGTCCGTCCGATCTTAGGCATGGACCTGAGTTACAACCGTCACGGCTTGCTGATGCACCGTGTGTACGGAGCGGAGATCCAGATGGACATCGCCCATCACCTTTCTATCTGGGGTTCGATTCGCGATAACAGTTGGAGCGGTCAGGGAGTGGACGGTTCGCGTATCACGAAGCCGAATTATCTGAATAACTTGCCGGGCGTGCAATACAAAGAGGCGAACTACGGAGGTGACTTCTCGGATTCGAGGGGTGGCCTCTCGTTATATATGTGGTGGGGTAGTATCGGAATTCAGAGGGAGCGTATCCAATGGGGAGACGCGCAGCACTGCTCCAATATCCTGTCCGCGCACAACCCGGCCGTACCGATGGTGACACTTCAACTGACGCCTTGTAAATGGTTCCAATTCGATTATTTCCATGCCTGGTTACCCTCCAATGTCATCGACTCGACCTATTATTATTTGGAGCGCGAGAAAGAAGGTGTGACCGGCAAGGAGTATCGTCCGGCGAATAAATTCATGGCGGCGAATATGTTCACGTTCATGCCGATCAAGTACATCCAATTCTCGTTTGGTAACTCGATCGTCTATGCGGAGCGAAACGTGCAGGCCGCGTATTTCATTCCGATCGCCTTCTATAAATCGCTGGACCACCTGTTGACAAAAGGTCTGAGTTCGGAGAATCAGAACAGCCAGGTCTTCGCGACCATCTCTGTTCGTCCGACCGATCACCTGCGCTTATACGGTTCGTTCTTCTTAGACGAGTTCAAGTTCGCGCGTCTGAAGAAATCAAACCCGCAGCATAACCCGGTGTCCTACTTGGTGGGTTTCAACTGGTCGGGTTGGCCGGTGAAAGGCTTGGCGCTGCGGGGTGAGTTTATGCGTTCGTATATCGCTTGCTACACGCACTCGATTCGGGTACTGGATTATCGCTCGAACAGCTATTTCATGGGTCATTACATGGGCGACAATGCGCAGAGTATCTTTGTGGAGTTGAGTTATCGTCCCACTCGGAGTCTGCGTCTGACATTGGATTATACGAATGATACGAAGTATCGCGCGTTCGATTATATCCGCGGCGACATATCGCAGATCATCGCGCAGAAACCGTTCAGCGAGAAGATCTGGCGGAATGACGAAGTGAAGTTCCGCGCGGTTTATGAGGTGTTTAATAACTGCTATGCGCATGTGGACTTCACCTATAACAACGCGCGCGCATATGCTCCCATATCGTCGAGAGCGAACGGCGAAGACCGCGGATGGAATATCGACGGGACTTCAAAGGAGTTGGAGGGCGATGAGTTAATCAACTATTACCTCAATAAATATACACCCGTTTACCTGCAGGGAAAGAACTTTACGTTCACTTGCGGGTTGAGTTTCGGGTTTTAATGAATTAAAGAATTAAAGAGTTAAAGAATTAAAGAATTAATGAATATCTTATAGCATGAAAAAAGAAATTCAATTCTCCCTTGTCTATCGCGACATGTGGCAGAGTAGCGGAAAGTATGTGCCGCGAAAGGACCAGTTAGCGCGTATTGCGCCGGTGATCATTGACATGGGTTGTTTTGACCGCGTAGAGACCAACGGCGGTGCGAGCGAACAAGTAAACCTACTGTACGGCGAGAACCCAAATCAGGCAGTGCGTACGTTCTGTAAGCCGTTTAATGAGGCAGGTATCAAGACCCATATGTTGGACCGCGGACTGAATGCGCTGCGTATGAATCCTGTGCCGGCTGACGTGCGCAAACTGATGTACAAAGTGAAGCACGCGCAGGGAACAGATATCACCCGTATCTTCTGCGGTCTGAATGACCCGCGTAATATCATTCCGTCAATCAAATGGGCAAAAGAGGCCGGTATGACGGCGCAGGCCACGATGTGTATCACCTACTCGAAAGTACACACGGCGGAGTATTACATCAACTTAGCCGAACAGCTGATCGAAGGCGGAGCACAGGAGATATGCCTCAAAGATATGGCAGGTATCGGTCGTCCGCATATGTTAGGCGTGATCGTAGCAGCCATCAAAGAGAAACATCCCGATATCATCATTCAGTACCACGGACATTCAGGCCCGGGCTTCAGTGTGGCTTCGATGCTCGAAGTAGCGAAAGCCGGTGGTGATGTGTTAGACGTAGCGATGGAGCCGCTCAGTTGGGGTAAGGTACACCCGGATGTGATCACTATTCAGGCGATGCTCAAGGATGCCGGGTTCCGCGTCAAAGATATCAACATGAAGGCCTATATGGAGGCACGTAGCCTGACGCAGGAGTTCATCGATGATTTCCTCGGTTACTGGATCGATCCGAAGAACAGCCTGATGACCTCGTTGCTCGTAGGTTGCGGTCTGCCGGGCGGTATGATGGGTAGCCTTATGGCTGACCTGAAAGGCATGCACGCGGCTATCAATGCGAACCTGAAGAAGAAAGGGGAGAAAAAACTGAGCGAAGACGAACTGCTCGTACAGCTCTTTGACGAGGTACAACGCATCTGGCCGATGTTGGGAACACCGTGTCTGGTAACCCCGTTCAGTCAGTACGTGAAGAATGCTGCCCTTATGAACCTCTTCAGCCGCTCGATGGGCGAGAAAGACTTTACAAGAATGGACCCGGCGATGTGGGGTATGATTTTGGGTAAGAGCGGTAAGTTGCCGGGTGAGTTAGCCCCGGAGATCATCGAACTTGCCAAAGAGAAAGGCTTTGAGTTCTACACCGACGACCCGCAGAAACTCTATCCGGACGTGCTGCCGCAGTATATCAAGGAGATGGAAGAGCTCGGTTGGGACCGCGGACAGGACGATGAGGAACTGTTCGAGTTCGCGATGCACGAAAAGCAATACCGCGAGTATAAGTCGGGTCTGGCCAAAGAACAGTTCAACCAGGACCTGGCAGAAAGAATGCAGAAGGCCGGCAAACAAGTGCCGGAGGAATTGCAGCAGTATATAACCTCTCCCCAGCCCTCCCCTCAAGGGAGGGAGCAGAAGGCTTCTGAGGACGAGATGGCGGCTGTGGCGATGGCGTTGTATCTAGCACAAGGCAAGCAGCATAAAGAAGGTATTATCGAACTACCGAGAGTTCATTCTACCGCATGGAACCATAAGTATTATACATTGAAGTAAACGTAGTTTGCGTAATTACGTAATTTACGAAAACAACGAAAAATACGAAAACAACGATTTATAATCATGAAAAAGTACAATTTTAATGCAGGACCGAGTATCCTGCCGCAAGAGGTAATCAAACAGACGGCAGACGCCGTTATGGATTTTCAGGGTGAAGGACTATCTATTTTGGAGATTTCTCACCGCGCGAAATATTTCCAGCCCGTTATGGACGAAGCGGAAGCCCTGATGAAAGAGCTTCTGAACGTGCCTGAGGGTTATCGTGTACTGTTCTTGGGTGGCGGCGCAAGTCTGCAATTCTGCATGGTTCCGTTCAATATGCTGGAGAAGAAAGCGGCTTATCTGAACACCGGTGTTTGGAGTAAGAAAGCGCTCAAAGAGGCGAAAGGTTTTGGTGAGGCAGTGGAAGTGGCAGCCAGCACGGATTCGATTCCGACGGATTATGAGATCCCGCAGGATGCTGATTATTTCCATATCACGACCAATAACACGATCTTCGGAACTGAGATCAACGACGAGAAACTGGCGGAGATCTACAAGAAAAAAGGCAATGTGCCTTTGGTAGCCGATATGAGTTCGGATATCCTGAGCCGTCCGATAGATGTAAGTCAATACGATATCATCTACGGCGGTGCGCAGAAGAATCTGGCTCCTGCCGGTGTGACTTTTGTGATCATCAAAGAGAGTTGTTTAGGTAAGGTAAGCCGTTACATCCCGACGATGTTGAATTATCAGACGCATATCGACGGCGGTTCGATGTTCAATACACCTCCTGTGCTGCCGGTTTATACGGCTGTGCTGACCCTTCGTTGGCTCAAAGCGAACGGCGGCGTGAAATGGATCGAGACACGCAACAAAGCGAAAGCGGATCTGCTGTACAAGTGTCTGGATGAGTCGAAACTCTTCATGCCGACAATCAGCAAGAAAGAGGATCGCAGCCGCATGAATATCTGCTTCGTCTTCAAGCCGGGCTACGAGGAGCTGCAAGACGATTTCTTCAAGTTCGCTACCGAGCGTGGCATGGTGGGTATCAAGGGTCACCGTCTGGTAGGCGGTTTCCGTGCGAGCTGCTATAACGCGATGGATATTGAAGGCGTTCAAGCACTCGTGGATTGTATCCACGAATACGAGAAATTACATTAAGCGAGATATCGATATATCGAAAAATCGAAGAATTATGAAAGTATTAGTAGCAACAGAAAAACCGTTTGCGAAAGTGGCCGTGGATGGCATTCGCGAAGTGGTGGAGGGTGCCGGTTATGAATTGGCGCTGCTGGAGAAATACACCGATAAAGCACAGCTCTTGGAGGCTGTAGAGGATGCAGATGCACTGATCATTCGTTCCGATATTGTGGACGCAGCCGTGTTAGACGCTGCGAAGCGCTTGAAGATCGTCGTACGTGCCGGGGCCGGATACGATAACATCGATCTGGAGGCTGCTACTGCGCATAACGTGGTAGCGATGAACACCCCGGGTCAGAACAGTAATGCTGTGGCAGAGTTGGCGCTTGGTCTGATGGTTTATGCCGTACGTAACTTATACAACGGAACATCAGGCACCGAACTCAAAGGAAAGAAATTAGGTATTCATGCGTTCGGTAATGTAGGCCGTAACGTAGCACGCATTGCTCAAGGTTTCAGCATGGAGGTGTATGCCTATGATGCGTACTGCCCGGACGAAGCGATGGTAGCAGCAAACGTGAAACCGATTCATTCCGCAGAGGAGTTGTATAAGACCTGCGATATCGTGAGTCTGCATATTCCTGCCACGGCAGAGACCAAGAACAGCATCAACCATGATTTGGTGAACCTGATGCCGAAGGGTGGTGTACTCGTCAATACAGCGCGCAAAGAAGTGATCGATGAGGAAGGTCTGATCGCCCTGATGCAGGAGCGTCTTGACATCAAGTATATGACGGATATTATGCCGGTTTCCGATGCGAAGTTCCGTACTCTCTTTGAAGGTCGTTACTTCGCAACCCCGAAGAAGATGGGCGCACAGACGGCAGAAGCCAATATCAATGCGGGTATAGCTGCTGCCAAACAGATCGTGGACTTCATTCAGAATGGCAATGAACGATTCAGAGTGAATCGATAGTTTAGTGTTTAGTGTTTAGAGTTTAGAGGTTAGAGTTGAAACGATTTATTTCAATAGTGCTACTGAGCATGCTCCTTGTTCCCTGTTCCTTACGGGCGGGGAACATCGAGTGTGTCGGTGAAGCGACGCAAGTAGTGCAAGGGCACGATACGATCTTTATCTTCCGCGATGAGATTCATCTGCGCTCGAAGATCGGTCCGATAGAATGGTATCGGGCGGACGGTTCGATATATGCTTCGGGTTGTGATGAGATCTATCCCGAGGACGGGTGTTATACGGCCGCAGGAAGTGCGTTCTGCGTAGCGCTGTATAAGGACATTGAGGACTTGGCGTTTACTATCGAACCGACATGCGATAATACCTTGCTGCATGTGACCGGTGACCTGACGTCCGTGTATGCGCGCGCGTGTTCCATAGATTATAATGCACTCGCATGGAATACAGAAGCATGGGTGGACTCGGCGGCGAATGTGACGACTACCTTGAAACCGACGATCCTTTTGCCCGCGCTCTATGGCCCGACACCGATCACTTTGAGTTACGATAGTGAGATTCGTGATGCTTTGGGTCTTCCTCCTGCTTCGGTGACGGTGAACCTGCCGCTGGAGGACGTGAAGGCGGTGAAAATGGAGTTGGTAGCTTTAGCTACAGCCCGTGAAAACGACCCGGCGGGAAATAATGAAATGGATCGTCCGACGGACCAGCACTTAAGTCCCGGAAAGAGTTACAGCGGTGCCGTAGAGGTGGCGTTCTATTCGAATCCTACTCCCGCTGCGCGGTTCTATCACTGGTCGATATACAAGGCTTCTGAGCTAATCGCACAACGTCATGATATCTCGATTCGTTATGACTTCAGCGAACCCGGTTCGTACCGCGTGGTAGGGCAGGTGAATAATGAGTACTGCACATCGGATTCAGTCGAGACGGTCATCAATATCTCGGAGTCGTACCTGCACGTGCCGAATGTATTCACGCCGAACGGCGACGGACATAACGATGAGTTCCGCGTAGCCTACCGTTCGCTGCGTGAGTTCCATTGTTGGGTATATAATCGCTGGGGCAAACTGGTTTATCAATGGTCCGATCCGGATAAGGGTTGGGACGGTATGATCGGTGGTCGTCCGGCGGCAGAGGGTGCGTATTTCTATGTAATACGAGCGATGGGTACGGATGCCGCAAAGAACGCTTCGTATGTGGGGCTGAAGGCCGTTTATCAGAAGCGTAAGACCAATTCCGATGCGTCGGTGATCGGTGTATACCAGCTGTCGGGAGATATTAACCTTATTCGAGGAAAATGATAGTTAAAAGTTAATAGTGAAATGAAGAAAGCAATTTTAAGTATGGTACTTGCAAGTACAGTATTGGCAGCGAGTGCTGCTACCAATCCGTTCTTTAACTACAAGAACTGGAAGACGCCGCATGGAACGTATCCGTTCAACGAGATCCGTGCAGAGCATTATATGCCGGCATTCGAGGAGGCTATGAAGCAAGGGCTGAAGGAGATCGACGATATCGTCAATAATCCTGCTGCTCCGACCTTCAAGAACACCATCGAGGCATACGAAGCGTCGGGCGAAATGTTAAGTATTGTAGCCGGCTGTTTCTATAACCTCACGAGTGCAGAGACCAATGACACGCTGCAGCAGATCGAGATGGAGCTCTCTCCGAAATTGTCGGAGTATTCCTCTACAATTCGTCTGAACGAGGGTCTCTTCCAGCGTATCAAAGCCGTTTATGACCAGCGCAATAAACTTAAACTGAACAAAGCGCAGTATAAGCTGCTGGAGGATATCTACGAGTCGTTTGCCAATAACGGCGCGAACCTCTCGCCCGAGGATAAGCAGACTTACCGCGAGCTCTCTGCCAAACTGAGCCAGCTGACCCTCCAATACGGTCAGAACGTCCTCAAAGCAACCAACGCCTGGACGATGCTTATTACCGATGAGGCGCTCTTGGCAGGTCTGAATGACGACACCAAGGCGATGCTTCGTGCTAACGCAGAGAAGAAAGGGCAGGAGGGATGGTTGTTGAACCTCAAACCGACGACCACAATCCCTGTGATGCAGGATCTGGACAACCGTGACATCCGTCGTGAGTTATATATGGCTTCGGCAACGAAGTGCGTAGGCGGTGAGTTCGATAACACGGGTATCATCGTGGAGATCGTCAACACCCGTCTGGCGCTGGCGAACTTGTTTGACAAGAAGACCTATGCGGAGAAATCGCTGTATAAGACGATGGCAGAGACGCCGGAGAACGTCTATAGGCTGTTAGACCAACTCCGCGACGCGTATATGCCGACCGCTCGTCAGGAAGTGCAGGAACTGGAAGATTTTGCGCATCAACACGGTTTCTATGCCGCACATCTGCAACCCTGGGACTTCAGCTATTATAGCAAGAAACTCAAACAAGAGAAATATGCGATCTCGGATGATGATCTGCGTCCGTATTTCGAGTTGGAGAACGTGAAGAAGGGTGTGTTCGGTCTGGCGCAGCGTCTGTATGGCATCACCTTCAAGGAGAATAAGAATATTCAGGTGTATCACCCGGAAGTGACGGCCTATGAGGTGTTTGACGAGAAGGGTAAGTTCCTGGCCGTTTATTATGCCGACTTCCACCCGCGGGACGGTAAACGCGGCGGCGCATGGATGAATGATTTCCAACCGCAGTATATGAAGGGCAAGAAGGATCATCGTCCGCATATTGTGAATGTGATGAATTTCACTAGGCCGACTGCGGAGAAACCGGCGCTCTTTACGTACGATGAGGTTCGCACTTTCCTGCATGAGTTCGGTCACGCCTTACACGGCATGCTGACCCGTTGCCAGTACGCAGCGCAGAGCGGAACGAATGTACCGCGCGACTTTGTGGAGTTGCCCTCGCAGTTTAACGAGAACTTCATCGATGAGAAAGAGTTCCTGGATACCTTTGCGAAACATTATATCACGGGCGAGACCCTGCCTCAGGAGCTGCTCGATAAGATGCACGCTTCGCAGACTTACCACGCTGCGTACGCTTGCGCACGTCAGCTTAGCTTCGGCTATCTTGATATGGCATGGCATACCTTGGAGAAACCGTTCGAGGTGAACCCGACGATCGGAACCGTAGAGTCTGTTGTTCGTTTCGGCAATGAGGCAATGGCCCAGGTAGCTGTGATGCCTACTGTTCCGGGCACCCAAATGGAGTGCTCTTTCACCCATATTTTCTCCGGCGGTTACGCAGCAGGTTACTACAGCTATAAATGGTCGGAACTGTTAGACGCCGATGCGTTCTCGGTTTTCAAAGAGGCACAGGCCAAGAACGGTTCTATCTTCGATAAGAAAGCGGCCAAACGTTTCCGTGAGAATATCTTAGAGAAGGGTGGAACAGAGCGCGCTATGGATCTGTATGTCCGTTTCCGTCAAGGTGAACCGACCATCAACGCCCTGCTGGAACGCGACGGCATCAAAGCTGTAGAGATTAAGTAATATAAATACGAAAAATCAAAAAAATGGCACTTTTATTTGCGAGTGTCATTTTTTTTGTGTACCTTTGCAGTCGCAAAGGTTTAGATAGCAATATGACCACTTTAACACATAGCGAAAAAGAAGCCATTATGAAGGATATGAAGTCCTTTGATGAGCCCATGCCGGCGGTAGGGATCTTCTGGTATGACCCGGAGGAACACGATTTCTTCGGTGTGTACAAGAAGGAACTAACGCCAAAGATGGTAGAGGATGCCGCAGACAAAGGGCTTCCGTATATCAACTACCAGACTTTGCACCGGCAAGTTTGGCAAAAGCAGTATTTTAAGGCTTTGGCAAAGCACGAGCCCACGAAGTTCAGCGGCGATTACACACAAGTACCGCGTGGTCGTGTAGCTTGGGCAGTGGACCATTTTGTGGTCTTTGTCGGTCAGTGGGCAAAGAACATAGAGGAAGAGTTGACCGCATTGTTGGAGAAATATTTTGCTCTGCCGTATTTTGAATTCCGCTATGACGAGCACTGGGATTTAGGTCACGGCTGGTCCGGAGATTTATAATCATCGTCACTCCCTGACGTTAAACAGGTGAAGATATGCGATGAAACGCATATCGAGTGCAGTGCCCGAGTAGTCCCCACTACGAGGAATCAGTACAAACATAGAATTGAAATATAAAGGCGTTTACTAACGCTTGTTTTTGACTAATTGAAACCTGAGAAACTTC
>JAEDNI010000033.1 GCA_016302585.1 Paludibacteraceae bacterium
AAACATCCAGTTGCATGCTGGTTGCACTATTGTAGGGCGAAGCGCGGAAGGCTAAAACAGCGGTGTCCGTCAGGTTAATACCCGTGAACGAAATCTCTCCGTCAGTAGAACTTGTTCCCATGACGCATGATGAGTTACCGGAATACGCGTTTGTAGCCACACCGGAATTAACGCTTGCGCTAATTGCTCCGGATATTGCAAGGATATTTGTCTTAGATGTTGCCGGCAGATTGATAATCGTATCGTATTTCTGCGGGTCAGGCGTAGGAATAATCGGATCGGGACAAGCGTCAGCTTTGTACGTGCATTGCAGGGCCGCTAAATCGACCGCTTGACCTTTCTTATTTCCCCAGATATATTCTACCAATTCCGGATAATCAATAAACGGGTTACGGTTATGTTGGATATCGGAAATATGGTCCGCACGACAAATCTCTTTATCGCTTACCGGGTCAGCACGATGCCAGTCAAGAAGGACTTCAATCAACCATGGTTTAAACTCTAAATAGGAATCATTGTCCATTGCCAGCGCGGCGTCAAAAGGAGTAGTTCCGCTTACCCAAGTGAAGTCTTCGTATGCAGTGGCTATGTAAAAATACGCGCGAGCGAAATCACCGCGATATTCCTCGGAAGGTTCAAAACAGATAAATCCATATTGCGATTTCGCCTTGGAGTCCATGCGGAATGAACCATTGTCAAACTTATCTCCCTTTACTACATGTCCGGGAGGATAATTACTCTTTTGACTATTGGCTCGCTGATCGGATGGATTAAGATGATAGAGATCTTTATATGCGTTGTTTACTTCTCCTCCCCACCATGATTTCGGCAGACAGTGTTCGATATTAATTGAGCAGCCGGAGTCTCCCCGTTTATTCGGATAATAACGAACACTATTTGAGTACATATCCCAAATGATGCCATCGGGGTGTATGTCCGTCAAAGGAAGTGCCTGCCAAGTACCATAGGCCTTAAAGTCGCCTTTTTCCCACTCCGGCGGATTACTTGTACTATGGTATTGGTTCGGGCCATACTCATACCGTTCGCCGCCGCGAACTAACAGACTGAGCGTCGTCTTGAGCACCGAGTCCTTCTTGCCTGTAATCGAATCGTAAAAACCGGCGGGCATATCTTCCGCCATCAGACCAAGTGCCCAAAACACTATGGTGCCGAATAAGAAAAGTCGTTTCACAATATAGGATGTGTTTTTTATTTCTTTTTGATAACCGCTAAAAGCAGGTTCAGAGTCACGTACCAAACGATACAAGCTGTTCCGCTAAGGAACGCAAAGGCGACGATATGGGTGGTGATAGTCTTAAAAACGCAGAAACCAATTAGGATAAGGCAACCGATTAAGAAACTGATGATGACCGTTTTCTCTTTCGCCCATCCCTTGAAACTAAAGAACGGAATTTCAGCGTTCAGCAGATAACAACTCAAGAACGAAACACCAATCAGAACCCACGCCATCCAGTCATAAGCAATAACTGAAATCGGCAGACAGCATAAACCGCCCCAGAAGATAGCATTCGCCGGAGTAGCCAAACCGATAAACAAATCATGTTGACGTTCATCCACATTAAACTTCGCCAAACGAAGAGCAGAGAAAGCCGCCATGATTAAAGCTAATCCTGCCCACCAACCCAGAATCGGGCGAAGCCAACAGAAAAGCATCATTGCCGGTGCCAGCCCAAACGTGATATCGTCAGCCAAAGAGTCCAATTGAATACCAATCGGGCTTGGCGCTTTCAGCAACCGTGCGCTCAGACCATCGAAGAAATCGAAGAACGCACCTGCCAGAATGAACACAAAAGCCAAAAGGAATGCGTTCTGCGTAGCCAGAAAAACTGCGATACTGCCGCATATCAAATTGCAGCTCGTGATAGCATCAGGAATAATTCGTTTTAGTTGCATGTTTTAATTATTTGGGGTCTCTTCTCCCTCCCTTGAGGGGAGGGTCGGGGAGAGGTTCTTATATACAAAATAGGTTATTATAAAGGTCGTTATACTGCATGCATTCGCAATCCAGAAGAATGTAGAGTAGCCTACCGCCAGTTCCAATGCACCGGCTACAAATCCCGGTATCATCATGCTCAACGCCATGAATGCCGTGCAAATAGCATAGTGCGCGGTTTTGTATTTGCCTTCCGAAAAATGCATCATATACATCATATAGGCCGTAAAACCAAAGCCATAGCCGAACTGTTCAAAACTGACGGCTGTGCCAATGAGCCAAAGCGACTCCGGTTGAGCCATACTCAAGTAGCAATAGACAAAACTCGGTAAGGTCAACGCGGCTGCCATGATCCAAAGGGATTTCTTTAAGCCTTTGCGCGCGATATAAATTCCACCTAAGATTCCGCCCAATAACAGAAAGATTACTCCAATCGTGCCATACAACAAACCTACTGTGTCCGTGTTTAGGGCAAGACCTCCTCCGAAGACTTTTCCGTCGCGCACAAAACTTGCTTTGCTATCCACCAAGAACGGTTGACTCAGTTTCACCAAGAAACCTTCGCTCAAGCGGTAAAGGAGCATGAAACCGATGGCTAAGCCCACGCCCGGCTTGGTGAAAAAGGTCTTGAATGCTTCGCCTAATTCCTTCCAGACTGCTTTAGAAAGGCTTGCTCCTCCCCTTGTGGGGGAGGTTGGGAGGGGGTTCTGGTTCTCCTTTTCTACCTTAGGCAGCGCGAAACAATGGTAGACCGTAACAAGAAGCATAACCACACTCGTTGCACCTAAGGTCACTTGCCACGAAAGCGGGATATTCCCCGTCTTATCCTCTATAGCCCCGGCGATATATACGATCACGCCCTGCGAGAACACAGCCGCGATACGGTAGAACGTTGATCGAATACCCACAAAAGCCGCCTGACTCTTACTGTCATGGGCCAGCATGTAATAACCATCCGCTGCAATATCATGAGTGGCGGAGGCAAAAGCGGCGATGATAAATAAGATGAGCGTGAAGCGGAATGTACTAACAGAAGTAGCCTTTTCTGCAATCGTCTCTGCGGCCGGGTGTGGCAGACTGATGGTAAGCAAGACACACAATGCCGTCAATAGAATCTGCATCGCAATAATCCACCATCGTTTAGTGCGCAAGATATCTACGAACGGACTCCATAAACCCTTTAAAAACCAAGGAAAATATAGAAGTGTCGTAAAAAAGGCCAACTGATCATTGGGCACTCCCATTTTAGCAAACAGCATCACGGAGATGCTGTTTACTAAAAAATAGGGTATACCTTCCGTGAAGTACAACGTCGGTACCCAAACCCACGGCGATATGTTTTGTTTACTCCTTATATTTATTACGCGCGTGCGCACATATTATTGGAAGTTCGCGCGGTTATCCGTAATCTCAGCCTCCGATTCGATCAATCGCATTGCCGGACCTACGTGTTGCTGAGAACTGCTATAACCTAACTGCATTTTCTCAAGAGCTGGTTCGAACTCATCTGTGCTGTTGTTGGCTGCACCTGCTTTGACTACAAAGACGCCGGTGTTGCCTTGGATGGCCTCGCTCAATTGATTCTCGTCCAATGCGAGCGTCGCACCAATCACAGCGGGCTCAAAACCCGTATTCGCAAAGCGATAGTCACTCAGCGCTACGCGCTCCGTGCTCTGAATCGGTTGACCCAGGATCTCAGCTACTTCCTCCAAGGAGGTGGCATTCTTGATCAAACCGGCTACATACTCGTATTTCGCCTTGTTGGTGGCCAGATAAGTCAACTCGCCGCGTACCATCTCCAACGGACGATATTCCTCTTCGTTCACGTCGGTTAAAGTAGCGATGATATATTGGTCTCCACAGTCATATACAGTACTGCTTACTTCACCTTCTTTGGCCTCGAATGCCCAACGAACGATCTGGCGGCTGTCTTTGATATTGCCTACGTTCTCGGTCAGCGCCTTCAAGCCGTATTGCGGGGTAACTACCCATCCGTTCTCTTGTGCACCGGCCTCAAAGGATTCGGTATTGTTATGATCAACGACAAAAGTAGAGGCGTTGTTGTAGATAGCGGACTCGGTCTTGCTGGAAGCAATCACCGTGCGCGAGAGAATAGCCAACTTCACTTTCGGAGTGGCTTTGCTAACCTCCATGATCTCATAGGTCATCTCACCCATACCTACCGGAATGGTAAACTGCGTGCCGCGCTTGCCGGCAAAGGCTTTCTCAATCAACGCCTTCGGCGCGTTACCGCGAATCAACTGCTCCTCAGTAACCCAACCGATCTCGCGATCCTCACCGCCTTCGATAATTGCCTTCAACTCTACCGAGTCGGGCAGCGAATAACCGGCTTTGATGATACGAGCCATCGCATAGGTCTCGCCGTCAAACAGCAAGTCTGTGCAATCACCCGCTTTCGCTCCTTTCGCAAATGCGAAGTCCTTGAACTGAGCCGGTACGTTCTCTTGCGAATAGTCACGACCGTCGTACACGGTTTCCGAGTGCTGCTGAACTACCAGCATCACGTCATCTGTCGTACGGAACTCATCCTGTACACGCTCCATAGCTGCCTTTGCTGCCTCGAAGTCCTCTGAACTCGGGGTTTTCGCAAAACTGACGTATTTGATGGTACGCGTCGGCTCTTGTTTATAGCGATATAAGTTCTGCTTGTAAAGTTTCTTGATGTCGCTCTCGCTCACCTTGACCAAACTGTCTGCTATCGCATAGTAAGGCTGCATAACAAATTCTGCACTCACGCCGTGCTGGCGGTTGTTGAACGAGAACTCAGCCTCTAACGAGTTCACGCGAACCAGACTCTGGAGCAGCGTGTAGTATTTCTCCTGCAGATACATGTTACGTACCGTTTTCTCCAGGTTCATCCAGGATGCTACCTGTTGTACATACTCCGGGTTTTGAAGCATCTCCGGATCTGCATCATTCAGGCTGTTGATGAGCTGAATGATACCTTCGCGGTTAACATCGCCGTTGGAATCCAGCAGAGACGGATTCTCTTTGATGTAATGATGCGGATTAGCTCCCAGGAACAACTCCGTCAACTCTGCAGCTTCGTCCTCTCCGATACGGTCAGCCTTTACGATCATACCGATCTTCTCTGCCTGCGTACGGAAAAGATGCTCCTGAAGGAAGTTATTCCAAACCTGGTCACGGATCTGCGAATGAATCTCTGCTTTTTGTGCATCGGGATAGAAACTCTCAATACGCTTGATCTCCGCTTCGTACTCTGCGTAGGACAGTGCCTCGCCGGCAACGATGCCTACTTTATCGCGGTCGCGATGAATCAGCGAACTTCCATCTCTCAAGAAGTCGCCAAGGATAAATGCTAACATGGCTACACCCACAATCACAATCAACAGGGCACCATGATTTCTAATCTTTTGTAAACTTGCCATTTTTTGTATTTAGTTAATATTTTTTTTGCTCTTCCTTAGAAGTTCGGGTTTGTCGATTCCTCTACATAACCGTTCGTCGGCTCGCAGGTACCGTTGTAGTTCTGGATCTTCGCATTTACCAATACCGTATCGCCTACTTGTACCTGGTCAGCACTCGTGAACTTACCATTGTTCTTTCCTCTCAGGCGATAGCACGTAGCGTACGACATACCGTCCGAGATATTGAATGTACCGTTGCCGTATGACGGATCCACTACATCCACGCTTGTCACCACACCGCGAATCTTATACGTCTCCGTCGTTGTCTGCTTCGATGGCATTTCCAATGCAATTTTCTCTGCCTCCGTTACGCTGACCTCACCTTCACCCGGCTCCGGACAACCCGGGAATGGTCCGAATACCTCGTTGAAGTGCGCGTTGCCGGAACTGTATGTAAAGCAAGCGCCACTCGACTCGTAAATACCATTATAGTTCATCGGATAGCAACTGATCACCACGAAGTCGCCTATCTGAACGCACTCCAAATCCGGGAATTTGGCGCCGAATTTACCTAACAAACGATACGCATAGAACTGTTTCGTTCCCTTGCCGTCCTGACGAGCACTCAGATAAACGAAATCATTACCGAATCTCGGGAAATCGGTCTCAAAGGAAGATCCGCGGTTGAAGCCAACCACCCAACCTTTGATGAAATATTTCTCCTTCGATGTCTCGCCTGCCGCTAACTTGCGGGCAATCTTAACCGCTTCGTTTACATTAATCGCGTTCTCCGGAATATCTACACCCTCAGGATCGGGAGTGGGATCCGGATCGGCAATCTCAGGAATCGTGTCCGTGTTAAACGAGTTGTCACCCGGCTGGTTGATATACGGGCTCTCTTTGCAACCAAAAAATACCATTGCGACCATTGCGGTCAATACTAAAATGCTCTTTTTCATAACTGTATTGTATTTAAGATATTATATTCAAGGTTTACTATGCTACACATTTATTCAAATTAGCGTGCAAAGATACGAAAAATATTTCACGCGCGCAAACAAATAGTAAAAAAAGTGAAAAAAAATTATCAAAAGCACAATTATTCTTCGAATTTTCTTGCGTATATCAATTATTTGTTGTAATTTTGTCCGCTTTTTCGATGGTAGGGCAAATTGTGCCCGCGCGAGAAGCACTTAGTATTAATCCGGAAAGGGACGGTTGAGGTCTTTCGTCTTTGAGCGAAGCGGTCTTTCGTCTTTGAGCGAAGCGGTCTTTCTACTTTGAGCGAAGCGGTCTTTCTACTTTGAGCGAAGCGGTCTTTCTACTTTCTCCTTTCTACTAACGGCTAAAACTATAGCAACTATTCCTCCCAGACCGCGTGGCGGTCGAGTTATTAAAGAAGACCCGCATCGTATTAACGATAAGATTCGCGGTGTCGCACAAGTGCGCCTTATTGGCGATAATGTAGAGCAGGGTATCTACTCCTTTCAGCAGGCTATGAAAATAGCCGATGACCTCAACCTCGATTTGGTCGAGATTGCGGCTACTGCCAATCCGCCTGTCTGCCGAGTCGTTGACTACCAGAAATTCCTCTACGCGCAGAAGAAAAAGCAAAAAGAGGCAAAGGCGAACCAAAAGAAGCAAGAGGTGAAGGAGATTCGTTTCGGACCGCAGACCGATGACCACGATTACAACTTCAAGCTCAAGCACGCCCAGGAGTTCCTTAAAGAGGGAAACAAAGTCAAGGCCTATGTCTTCTTCCGCGGACGGTCCATCGTCTTCAAAGAGCAAGGCGAACTCCTCCTCGCACGGTTCGCGGCCGATCTCGAAGAGTTCGGAAAACCCGAAAATGTGCCTAACTTGGAAGGCAAGCGAATGATCATGTTCCTTAGCCCCAAAAGTCAGAAGTAGGACAGAAGTAGGACAGAAGTAGGAAAAAAGTAGGACAAAAATAGGACAAAAATCGGTCCAATCCCGACGGTCAAACGACGGTCAAACGACGGTCAACCGACAGTCAAAGCCAACATCGGGATGATGCAATGCCCAAAAACAAGTCGTAGGGCCTACCTTTTTATCGCGTCTGAGTACGCGTGGCTGCCCGAGACTTTAGTATTAATATTTTAAATTCAAAACAAAATGCCAAAGGTAAAAACGAACTCCGGTGCTAAAAAGCGTTTCACGCTTACCGGAACCGGTAAAATCAAGCGTAAGCACGCTTACAAAAGTCACATTCTGACGAAGAAGACTAAAAAGCAAAAACGCAACTTGACCCATGTTGCGCTCGTAGATCAAACGAACATGCGCTCCGTACGTGAGATGCTCCTGCTTCGTTAAGTACTAACCATTAAAGTGAAAGGACAGAAACATGCCAAGATCAGTAAATCACGTTGCTTCGCGCAACCGTCGCAAGAAGATCATGTCGCTCACCCGTGGTAACTTTGGTGGTCGTGCTAATGTATGGACCGTTGCAAAGAACACATGGGAGAAAGGTTTGCAGTATGCTTACCGCGATCGTAAGAACAAAAAACGTACTTTCCGCGCTCTCTGGATCCAGCGTATCAACGCTGCCGCTCGCCTCGAAGGTCTGAGCTACAGCCAACTGATGGGTTGCCTCAAGAAAGCAGGTATCGTTATCAACCGCAAAGCGCTTGCTGACCTCGCTATGAATCAACCCGCTGCCTTCAAAGCAGTCGTTGACCAGGCGAAAAAGAAAGCTGCGAAGTAATCTAGGTAGACCTAGGTTAACCTAGGAAATCCTAGGATAGTTCTTACAAAAAATGAGCTCGCAATCATGCGAGCTCTTTTTGTTATACCCCTTAATCCTCTATCCTCTAACCTCTAACTTCTAACTTCTAACTTCTAACCTCTAACTTCTAACCTCTAACCTCTAACTTCTAACCTCTAACCTCTAACCCCTTAATCCTCTCTTTTAGCTCCTCGCTTGCGGGAACAAGTGGTAGTCTTAGATAATTTTGAATAATTCCTTTCTGTGCCAGGACCGCTTTAATTCCCACCGGATTACCTTCCGCAAACAGCAGTTTGACCATTTCGTTGTACTTCGTCTGCAATGCACGGTCCTTGTCATGTACAATGTGCCAGAAGTCCTCAGGAAAAGCATTGCTTGCCACACTGATCAATCCCGCTCCGCCGGCTTGCATGACTTCGCACGCAATGCCGTCATCGCCGGAGATGACTAATAGAGGAGGAAACCCCTCCCCATCCCTCCCCTCAAGGGAGGGAGTATTGGATAATTGGATTAATTTCTTAATCTGCTCGATATTGCCGGAGGCTTCTTTGATGCCGATGATCTTGTCGGGGTGCGCTTCATAAATTCGCATGACGGTCTCCGGTAGTAGGTTCACGCCTGTGCGCCCGGGTACATTATATAATATAACAGGAATAGGACTTGCCTCCGCCACTTTGCAGAAATGTTGGTATAACCCTTCCTGATTCGGCTTGTTGTAGTACGGACATACACTCAAGATCGCTTCATATCCCGTCAGGTCTATCGTCTTCAGACTCTCGCAGACGACTGCAGTACAGTTCCCGC
The DNA here is from genome assembly GCA_016302585.1 of Paludibacteraceae bacterium. Lineage (GTDB taxonomy): Bacteria > Bacteroidota > Bacteroidia > Bacteroidales > Paludibacteraceae > Colicola. The sequence continues at coordinate 8,894 of JAEDNI010000033.1, forward strand.
CAACACCGAGGACAAGGGGGATAACCCCACCCGGCCTCCCCTCAAGGGAGGGGACAGGATGGGTGTGGACGTAGTGGACGATGAACTGTCGTACCTCTTTTTTCTCTTCAGTAGTGAGTGTGGCTGCCTCACCGGTTGTTCCGAGTACTACGAGGTAATCCACAAAACCCGTCAGTTGTGTGTCTAACAACCGTGCAAGTGCTTCGTAATCTACCTTACCATTGGCATCAAACGGCGTTATAAGCGCTGTGCCTAATCCCTTAATCATTGCTCTTAATAGTCACTAAATAACTCATTATTTGATGGTATAACCACGAGGTTTCAATAGCAGCCTCATCTCCTTGTTCCGGTGTAAAATCGGGTAGGGAAATCAACATGTCGTGCAGTCCTTCTCCGAGGTTCATGCCCACTTTGAAGTCTGCATCCGTGTACATCGCCAGATAGCGCAAAGGCAGTAAAGGACGTGTCGTGAGATCAATCATCAAATCATAGTGCTCTGCCTTTAAATCCGTCAACACGTAATCGCGTGGCTTGCCCAGAAAATTGTAATCATTCACACCGAGAATACGACTTTGAGGCAGAATGAGCGTGTTGATCTCTTTTTTCTCAACATATCCCCACATCGTCACGTCCATCTGGCGGCGTAAGAGGTCTTGACGAATCGACTTGATTGCATCGTTACGCTCCAATATATCGCTTTCATAGACAATCATCACCTTCAGCGGCTGGTCTAAATGCGGAAAACGCGGATTGCGTGCTTCCTGCTTACTCCGAAAATATTCAAATATACGTTGTTTCAGTTTCATAAATCACCAATTACAGGTTACCATTTACCAATTCGAGGAATTCGTCTTCTGTCATGAGGCGAATTCCGAGATCTTCGGCTTTCTTCCGTTTCTCGGGCCCCATATTCTCTCCGGCAAGAATAAACGAGGTCTTCTTGCTCACCGAACCGACATTCTTTCCTCCGTGTGCTTCGATAAGCGCCTTGTATTCGTCGCGGCTATGTTGGCTGAAGGTGCCACTTATCACAATCGACATACCGTCTAGCTGATGGCTGATGGCTGATGGCTGAAGGCTCTCTCCTTCCATCTGCAGACCTGCCTTGCGCAAACGGTCTAAGATCTCTATATTGCGGATGTCCTCGAAGTACTTGACGATATTCTCTGCAATCTGCGGACCCACATCTTCGATGGCGCAGAGTTGTTCGGCCGTCGCCCATTGGAGGCTGTCGATGTTGTTATAAACACGCGCGATTTTCTTGGCAGTCGTCTCTCCCACCATGCGGATTCCAAGCGCGAAGAGTACACGTGCCCATGGCACTTGTTTAGAGGCTTCGATGCCGGCTAAGATATTCTGCGCGGACTTTTCACCAAGGCGTTCCTGTGCGGCGATATCTTCCAGTTTTAAATCGTAGATGTCGGCTATATTGTGCAACAATCCTTTTTGGTAGAAAAGATCAATAGTTTCTTCACCCAGACCGTCTATGTTCATGGCTTTACGGCTCACGAAATGCTCTATCTTGCCTTTTATCTGTGGCGGACATCCTGCTTCGTTCGGGCATCTCCAAGCCGCTTCACCTTCCACTCTCACGAGTGGAGTCCCGCACTCGGGACAAACAGTTGGGAAAGTGAACCCATCTCCCTCCCTTGAGGGGAGGGTCGGGGTGGGGTTATCCCTTCCTACTATCTTCGGTATAATCTCACCGCCTTTCTCAACCCATACGCGGTCACCGGGGCGGATATCCAGCGATTTAATGAAATCTTCGTTATGCAGCGTCGCGCGTTGCACTATCGTACCGCTTAGTTGTACGGGCTCAAGGTTCGCCACAGGCGTTACGACTCCCGTTCTGCCGACCTGATAAGTAATCTCTTTGAGCAGCGTCAGTTGTTTCTCCGCAGGGAATTTATACGCGATTGCCCAACGGGGTGTCTTGGCGGTAAAACCGAGTTCCTCCTGCTGGGCAAGGTCGTTTACTTTCAGTACGATACCATCGGTCGCCACCGGCAGGTTCTTGCGCTCGGTGTCCCAGTAGGCGATATATGCCATGACCTCGTCCACATTGTGGCAAACCTTAATGGCATCAGAGATATGAAATCCCCATTGTTTGGCGGTCTGCAGCCGTTCGAAATGCGTCTTGCCGGGCAGGTTCTCGCCTAACATATAATAGAGGTATGCGTCCAAACCACGACGCGCTACTTCTTTCGGGTCTTGAAGCTTCAACGTGCCGCTGGCCGCGTTACGCGGGTTAGCGAAGAGCGGTTCTTCCTGTTCCTCACGTTCTTTATTGAGCGCTTCGAAACGCTCCCATGGCAGCAACACTTCTCCGCGCATCTCAAAGGTCGACGGCGTCCCGACGACGTGTCGTGGAATAGAGGGAATAGTTTTGATATTATCAATGACGTCATCGCCCTGCTGTCCGTCGCCTCGTGTGAGTGCGCGAACGAGTTGCCCGTTTTCGTACCAAAGGCTGATACTTAATCCGTCGAACTTCAGTTCGCAAACGATCTCGACACCTTGCGGTAACTTACGCACCCAGTCTTCGATCTCCTCGCGCGAGTAACTGTTCGCAAGCGACAACATCGGGTACTTGTGCTTAACCGTCTCGAAGGCCTTTCGTCCTTTCTCCTCCCCTTGTGGGGAGGTCGGGTGGGGTTTCTCTAAATCACTCCCCACATGTTGGGTAGGACTCTTCGGATCAAACATATCCGGAAACATCGCCTCCAGTGCTTGCAGGCGATGCATCTTCTCATCAAACTCGCGGTCGGATAGAGTAGGCATATTAAGTACATAGTACTTGTAGTTAGCCTCCTCTAATTCTTTGCGCAGGTTTTTCAACTCCTCGCGCTCCGGTTCTTCTATCTCCGAGAACAAATCCATCATCTGACGATGAGCTTGTGCGAAACAATCTGTCCTTTGTAGTAGAAATGCAGAATATACAGTCCGGAAGGTAAGGGCAGGAAAGCCTTCACCTCGTCCGGCAGTTTGGGATTGTTATTATTCAGCGAATAATACTTGGTATGACTCTCGAAGATATCTCCCTCGTAGATGATGCGCGTCGGAGGACAGATACGGATACCGTTGATGGTGTAGATGTCGAAATAAATCACCGGATCTTCCGTTGTGGTGGTATAGATGTAGTAGAAACCTACGCTGTCGCTTGCCATGATATCATTACTGATATACGGTTCGAAACTCTGCGAAAGGGTGCTGTCCGGTTTGAGACCCACAAGTACCGGGTCATGGTCCGAACAACGGAACATCGTCTCATCGCTGGATTTATCGTAGGTGTATTTATCGTCCTCATCCGAGTTGATGTGATACGCAGCCATACCTGTAATCTGGCGATAGAGTGTCTCGTTACTGATGGCATGGTCGATGTAATTGGCCAAACCGCCGAACATATAACTGTAACTGCTATCCGCGTGGTATGCGCGATGCAGGTCTATCATACCGTTGTTTAGGAATACAAAGACCGGATCGGTCATCGCATAGCAGTTAAAATCACCCATGAACAGCACGTCGTTCTCACGGATATTGGCGTTCTGGCGGTAACTGTTGTATAACTTCACCACCGCTTTCGCTTCGTTCTCACGACGGTCCGCACCTCCGGTGTTCATCGATTTGAAGTGGTTGATGGAGAAGATGAACTTCTCACCCGTTGCTTTCTCGCGGAAACAAACCATCTTCTTGCGGTATGACAACTCCACGTTCGTCTCCGCCGGCGTACCGATCGGTTCAACCACATTAGCGTCATAGACGAAGTCAACCTTTTGACTTGAACCCGTCGTACCATCGTTGAAATACTTATAGTTACGTCCCGGCAGGTTCTTATTTAGGTCACTCGTTATCTCCGCAATCGCATCGTTTCCCTGCTCCAGCTCTACCAGACCGTAGATATCTGCGTTGATGCGCTTCAGCGCTTTGCTTACCTTCTTGCGCTGCTGCTGGTGCTCCGCATAACTATTCGCACCCAAATACTCGGGACCTAAGTTCTTTACAAAGTAATTCTCTAAGTTAAAGGCGCAAACCAGGATACGATAGTCTCCCAATTCCGGCAGACGACTCTCTAAGTCCGAACGGGTATCACCTTTCCAAGTACCATCTATCATACTCAGACTGTTCGAACTATTCACTTTTGCCTTCAGGTTATAGATCTTTTCACCACAACGGTGGTAACCGCTGATGCCCGTCAGACTGAACGTGGTTGCGCTGTTGATTCGAACGGTGGTACTATATTCTTCCGAACCCGCCACGCCCTGATTTTCTGGATGATAGCGACGCCATGGACCTACCGTGTAGTTACCGTTCGCATTCGAACTGACCACAATCGGAGCATCGAAAATAACCGTCTGACCAACCAAAGACGATAACTCACTCGTCGACCAGGTCGAGTCCGTTATAGTGATGTGCACTTGAGCGAACATCGGAAGCGCCATAAAGAGCATGGCGAAGAGAGAAATACGTATTTTCATATGTATTAATATTAAATCGGCTACAAAAGTACAAAAAAATAACGAATTATGCAAATTTTCAATTTTAAATTTTCAATTTTCAATTATTTTTTGTATCTTTGCACCCGATTTTATCCATATTTAGTCGCTAATGAACTTTTCTGAACTCTGGAATAAGATTAAAATTCGCAAATGGGCGAAATATGTCATCACACTGGTGGTCTTTTTGATCATCTATCTTTTCGTGAGTGATCAGAGCATGCTGCAGTTCGTCAAACGCGGTAGAGAGATTCGTTCGTTGGAACAGCAGCGCGATATCTATCGCGAGCAGACTGAGAAAGCCGAGAGCGAATTGAAAACGCTCATGATCAAAGATAGTTTGGAGCGCTATGCGCGCGAACAATATTTCATGCATGAAAAAGGCGAGGATATCTATTTAGTAGAAGAACCCTAAAATCACCAATCACAAATGAAATTATCCTCAATAATTTTAATCATCGGCCTTGTCATCTTGGCCATAGGTGCTGCGCTTAGCGTTGCGAAAATTGAACCTTGGGGCGATTATGTCCTTATTGCAGGTGCCGTTGTGGTCATCATCCGCGGTTTTATCCGTAATCACGAGAAAGACGAATAACCGTTTAACGTCGCGATAGCGACCATTTTAACTATTTAACTATTTAACGTTTATGCGCGACGAAGTGCGTCATGAACATATCATTTTAGGTATCGACCCGGGCACCTTGTTCATGGGTTACGCACTTCTGCATACCGTCGGTCAGCAGGTCGAGATTCTCGATTTTGGGGCCTTCGATGTGCATAAACTGGAAGGGCAATATCCGCGGTTACAAAAAGAATTTTTCTTTTTGCAGGAACTGATTGATAAATACAAACCCTCTTGTCTTGCTATCGAGACACAGTTCGTGGATAAGAACCCGCAGACGATGATTAAAATCGTTCATGCGCAGGGAGTGGCGATTGCCGCTGCGCTCAGCAAAGATGTGCCGATTTATGAATACTCGCCGATGAAAATCAAAATGGCGATCACGGGAAACGGACACTCTACCAAACAACAGGTAGCCGGCATGCTCCAACGATTCTTGCACATCCCGGATGAGCAGATGCCCAAGAAATTGGATGCCACTGATGCACTCGCGATTGCCTATTGTCACTACCTTCAATTAGGGATGCCGGTTTCTTCGGGCGGAGCGAAGGATTGGACCACCTACGCCAAGCGTAAAGGACTGACGGATAAAGAGTTAACGGGGCCGAATGCTCAACTTCTTGCGGCTTTAGCTACTGCTAAAAAGAAGAAATAAATAATCTCTTTTGTCTTTTCTCTTTTTACTTTGAGCGAAGCGTTCTTTCTACTTTCTACTAAAATTTTTAATTTTCTATCTCTAAAATTTGGTAGTGTCAAAAATTTGTTGTACCTTTGCACCGAAAATGAATCTGTCAGCGAGCAACGCGAGCGGTCTGTCAGTGAAACGGTCTGTCAGCGGAGCGGTCTAACAGTGAGTGAAACGAACGATCAAAAAATTTAATTTTTTATATACTATGGCTTACAAAATTTCTGACGACTGCATTGCTTGCGGTACTTGTATTGATGAATGCCCGCTGGGCGCTATTCATGAGGGTGACGAACACTATTCTATCGATCCGGAGGTTTGCGCGGAGTGCGGTACCTGTGCGGATGTTTGCCCCACCGGAGCAATCAGCCTCTAAAAAAGGTTCGCTTTTTTAATAAAAAAAGGCAGTTTTTGAGGAATTACGTCATGTAGTTCCTCATTTTTTTGTAAAAAATGCACTAAACTATTGCAAAATTAAAAAAAAAGCAGTAATTTTGCGCCAAATTTTCAAAAATTCATGCCGAAAGGTGTAGAATTTCTAATTTTTTGCATAAAATGGAGAAAATTGAAACTGTAACCGTAGAAGAGCTGGTTGTGGAAGAACAGCAGAAAGCTCCCATGTTAGACGCATTCTTTAGAATCCACGATTTCCTGGTGGCTCATTCCTTCATGCCTATCCGCAGGCAACTGATGGATGAAATCAATTGGGACCACCGCCTCATTGCTATCAAGGGTGGACGAGGAGTAGGAAAAACGGATTTTCTCCTTTCGCGCGTCAAAGAAATCGAAACCGAGTGGAAAAACACACCTGAACCCGTAGTCAAAGGACGAAGAAAAAAGAGAAAACCGCTCTCGGAGATGCGTCCTTGTCTCTATGTGAACTTCAATGACTTCTATTTCACGGAGAACTCGCTCCTGGATTTGGCACGTGAGTTTGTGAAGGAAGGCGGACGCTATCTGTTCCTGGATCAGCTCTTTAAATATCCGAACTGGTCGCGCGAACTCAAGCGCTGCTATAATCGCTTCAAAGCTCTGCATATCATCTTCTGCGCTACGCCCGTCATGCCGATCGACGAGGAGAATAACGACCTCAAGGATATTGCCGAGACCTATAACCTGCGTGGTTTCTCGTTCCGCGAGTACCTGAACTTGCAGACAGGCTTGCGCTTCCAGTCCTATTCGCTGGAGGAACTCATGCAACGTCATGCTTCTATCTCGCGCGAGATATGCAGTCGCGTGCGCCCGCTCGATTATTTCAAGGCATATCTGCACCATGGGTATTATCCCTCTTATCTCGAGTCGAAGTCCTTCGAAGCGGAACTGCTCAAGACGATGAATAGCCAGCTGGAGGTGGATGTGCTGATGATTAAGCAGATCGATGTCACCTGTTTGCATAAGCTCCGCAAACTGATGCAGATCTTGCTGCGCGAAGCGCCTTGTGCTCTTAACATCAGTAATATATCCGAGGAGATCGGGCTCAGTCGTGCAACCACGATGAACTATATCAAGTACCTCAAGGACTCCCGACTGATCAACCTCCTCTATCCGGAGGATAAGAGTTTCCCCATGAAGCCGACCAAACTCTATATCCACAATCCGAATGTCGCGCAGATGATCTTTACGCGCGAGATTCCGATGTTGGATCTGTATGAGACTTATTTCTACACGGCTGTGCATGGAGCACATAAGGTGAATGCTACCGATCGCTCGGCGATGTTCATCATCGACAATAAATATTATTTCGATGTGAAAGAAACATCCTCCAGTCGCGATACGATTCGTCCGACGGCTGTCGGTGATCTGGAAACCGGTCGCGGCAACCAGATCCCGTTGTGGCTCTTAGGATTCTTGTACTAGGATAACCTAGGTAAACCTAGGTAGACCTAGGCAGACCTAAAAAAGACAAACTGTTTCAAACAACAATAAAACAACAATAAAATGGCAAAAGAGAAAAAATTTATGACCATGGATGGTAACGCAGCTGCGGCGCATGTGGCTTACATGTTCACCGAGGTAGCTGCTATCTATCCTATCACGCCGTCGTCTCCGATGGCAGAGAACGTGGACGAGTGGGCAGCCGCAGGTCGCAAGAACCTCTTCGGAGAGACCGTACTCGTGCAGGAGATGCAGTCTGAGGCAGGTGCCGCAGGTGCTGTTCACGGTTCGCTGAACGCAGGTGCGCTCACCACCACTTTCACGGCTTCGCAGGGTCTGCTCCTCATGATCCCGAACATGTACAAGATTGCCGGTGAGCTCATCCCGTCCGTCTTCCATGTATCGGCTCGTACGCTGGCAAGCCACGTGCTCTGTATCTTCGGTGACCATCAGGATGTCATGGCTTGCCGCCAGACCGGCTTCGCTATGCTCGCTGAGGCTTCCGTACAAGAGGTGATGGACCTCGCAGGTGTGGCTCACTTGGCAACGATCAAGAGCCGCGTACCGTTCCTCAACTTCTTCGACGGCTTCCGTACCTCGCACGAGTACCAGAAGGTGGAGGCGATAGATATGGAGGATCTCCGTCCGCTCGTTGATTGGCAAGCTGTTCAGGAGTTCCGTGAGCGTGCCCTCAGCCCGATGCGTCCTGAGATGCGCGGTATGGCGGAGAACCCCGATGTCTTCTTCGCTCACCGCGAGAGCTGCAACCGTTACTACGACGCAGTGCCGGATATCGTTTCCGACTACATGAAGGAGATCAGCAAGATCACCGGCCGCGAGTACCGTCCGTTCAACTACTACGGTGCTCCCGACGCAGAGAATATCATCATCTGTATGGGTTCTGCTTGCGAGGCTATCCGCGAAGTCATCGACTACGAGGCTGCTAAGGGTAATAAGAAACTCGGTATGATCAACGTACACCTCTATCGTCCGTTCAGCCTGAAGTACCTGAAAGAGGCGCTGCCGGCATCGGTGAAACGTATCTGCGTGCTTGACCGTACCAAAGAGCCGGGCGCTAACGGCGAACCGCTCTACCTCGATGTACGCGACGCACTCCTCGAGCTCGGACTCAAAGATCTGCTCGTGGTTGGCGGTCGTTACGGTCTGGGTTCCAACGATACCACTCCGGCGCAGATGTTGGCTGTCTTCGAGAACCTCGCTCTGCCCGAGCCGAAGAACCACTTCACCGTAGGTATCAACGATGACCTCACCTTCACTTCTCTGCCTGTTGGCGAGGAGATTGCGATGGGTGACGCTTCCCTCTTCCAGGCTAAGTTCTACGGTCTGGGTGCCGATGGTACCGTAGGTGCTAACAAGAACTCCGTGAAGATCATCGGTGACACGACCGACAAATACTGCCAGGCTTACTTCTCTTACGATAGTAAGAAATCCGGTGGATTCACCTGCTCGCACCTCCGTTTCGGCGACGAGCCTATCCACTCCACTTACCTCGTTACAACGCCTAACTTCGTGGCTTGCCACGTTCAGGCGTACCTCCAGATGTACGATGTCACCCGCGGTCTCCAGGACGGCGGTACGTTCCTCTTGAACACCATCTGGGAGGGAGACGAACTCGTTAAGAACCTGCCGAACAAAGTGAAGAAATACTTCGCTGACCATAAGATTAAAGTTTATTACATCAACGCTACCAAGATTGCGCAGGAGATCGGTTTGGGCAACCGTACCAACACCATCCTCCAGTCTGCTTTCTTCCGTATCACCGAAGTCATCCCTGTTGAGAAGGCCGTTGAGGAGATGAAGCACTTCATCGTGAAGTCCTACGGCAAGAAGGGTGAGGATGTCGTTAATAAGAACTACGCAGCTGTGGACCGCGGCGGCGAGTATCAGGAGTTGGCTATCGATCCCGCATGGTCGAGCCTGCCTGCTGATCCGGCTAAGGACTACGGCGACGAGCCGGAGTTCATCACCAAGGTCGTTCGTCCAATCAACGGTCAGGACGGTGACCTCCTCCCGGTTAGCTCGTTCAAGGGCATCGAGGACGGTACATGGCCTGCAGGAACCGCTAAGTTCGAGAAACGTGGTGTGTCTGCCTTCGTTCCGGTTTGGACCGCAGACAACTGTATCGAGTGTAACAAGTGTGCGTATGTTTGTCCTCACGCTTGTATCCGTCCGTTCGTTTTGGATGAAAAGGAGTTAGCTGGGCTTAATTCCCTCCCTTGTGGGGAGGGCCAGGGTGGGGTTTCCACCCGCGAGATGAAAGCTCCGGCTGCCATGAAGGGTATGCACTTCCGTATGCAGGTCAGCGTTATGGACTGCCTCGGCTGCGGCAACTGCGTCGATGTATGTCCGGGTAACCCGAAGACAGGCAAGGCGCTCCAGATGGTACCGCTCGAGGGACAACTCGGAGAGGCTGCCAACTGGGACTACTGCGTAGAGCACGTCGCTACCAAGCAACACCTCGTTGAACTCAACAACGTCAAGAACAGCCAGTTCGCAACGCCGCTCTTTGAGTTCTCCGGCGCTTGCTCCGGTTGCGGTGAGACTCCGTATCTGAAACTCATCAGCCAGCTCATCGGTGACCGCGAGATCATCGCTAACGCTACCGGTTGTACCTCTATCTACTCCGGTTCTGTACCTTCTACTCCGTACACCAAGAACGAGAAGGGTCACGGTCCGGCTTGGTCTAACTCCCTCTTCGAGGACTTCTGCGAGTACGGTCTCGGTATGCAGATCGCCCACCGCAAACTGCGTGAGCGCCTCGCTGCACTCATGGAGAAGGGTCTGACCTGCGACGCCTGCTCGGCTGAACTCAAAGAGATGTTCCAGAAGTGGCTCGACAACCGCAATGACGCTAAGATCACCAACGACCTCTACGAGCCGATGGTGGCTGCTATGGAGAAATGCGGCTGCGACACCTGCAAGGCTATCCTCGTTGAGAAAGACCATATCGTTAAACGCAGCCAGTGGATCGTCGGTGGTGACGGTGCTTCCTATGATATCGGTTACGGCGGACTCGACCACGTCATCGCTTCCGGCGAAGATGTCAACATCCTCGTACTCGATACCGAGGTTTACTCCAACACCGGTGGTCAGGCTTCCAAGGCTACGCCGCTCGGCGCTATCGCTAAGTTCGCAGCTATGGGTAAACGTGTACGCAAGAAAGACCTCGGTATGATTGCTACCACCTACGGTTATGTCTATGTCGCACAGATCGCTATGGGTGCTGACCAGGCGCAGACGCTGAAGGCTATCCGCGAGGCGGAGGCTTATCCCGGACCGTCGCTCATCATCGCTTATGCTCCGTGTATCAACCACGGTCTGAAAGCAGGTATGGGCAAGAGCCAAGCCGAGGAGGCGAAGGCTGTTGAATGCGGCTACTGGCACCTCTGGCGCTACAACCCCGCACTCGAGGCAGAGGGCAAGAACCCGTTCTCGCTCGACTCCAAAGAGCCGCAGTGGGATAAGTTCCAAGACTACCTCAAGGGTGAGGT
>JAEDNI010000064.1 GCA_016302585.1 Paludibacteraceae bacterium
TAAACCCTAAACCTCTACTTCAAAGTGGTTGCTTTGAAGAATGATCCTTCTGCTTTCATGTCGCGGAGGATTTCGGTCAGGATACCATTGAGGAACATATAACTCTTCTCGCCCGAATACTCCTTGGCTAACTCGATATATTCATTAAACGATATCGTCAACGGGATGGCTTCGAAATGGAGTATCTCTGCGAGCGCTGTTTGCGTGATGATGCGATCCATAAACGCGATACGGTCTGCCTCCCAGTTCTTGAGGTGGGAGTTGATCAATTGCTCGTATTGCGCGTGATCCTCGATCGCGAAGTTAAGCAGGTCGAAGGCAAAGCTCAGTTCCTCCTCGCTGTCGAACATTTCAAGCAGCGGTTCCTCGGGCGTGCTCTCTTCGGTAAAACGCTTGATGGTCTTCACGACGAAACTCAATACGATATCGGCATCGATAGTCCAGTTGGACTTGTCCAGCACCAGCTCCATCTCCTCGAGGGCGTCGTTTAGAACCGGACTCTCGGTCAACAGACGCTGGTAGATCAGACGCCATATGCGTTTATCATCCTCGTACGTGCACTCCGGCGCCTCCATATATTGGCGATAGAAATCGCTCTCCGTCAATTGACGGTATATCTCGCTCACGGCCGGCATACCGCTATCCCAAAGCAAGTGCTGCTCCTGCAAGCGAGCGCGCAGCGCATAGTTATCGAAGAGCTGCTGCGCCAGACGGTTCTGCACAAAGCGTTTGTTCGGAGTCCAATCCGAGTGCGTTGCTTTCGCTCTCGCCAGCCGGTCCTCCAACTGCTGTTGGGCATAAGCCGTTAACTCATTGGCGAAAGCCAACAGCATGAAATACAAATCATAGGTGTCCGCAAAACTCTTGCGCAGCGCCGCGCGGGCTTTACTCGGCGTGCGATCCTCATCATTGTAGTAGGCGAACAGGGTCTGAATAACTCGCGTTCGCACCATCGTCCTGTTAATCATAGAGATATTTAATATGTTCATGCATGTGTGCGTAATACGCGCACATCAAAAAAGCGTGCAAATATACGGATTTTTTTGCATATACGCAAGAAAAATGTAAAAATAAAACGCTTTTATTTGCATAATTCGAAAAAAATTTCTAATTTTGCACCGAATTTTTACTATTTACTACTAATTAGGTGGATTTTATGGAGAAGAATTTTGACGAAAAACGTGATCAGGAGATCGTTTATAGCCGTTCTGTTAAGGCCGGAAAACGTATCTATTATTTAGACGTTCGTAAGGCACGAAACAATGATCTGTACCTCTGTATTACGGAGAGTAAGCGTCGTCAGAACGAGGGCGAAGAAATGCCGTCGTTTGAGAAGCACAAGGTGTTCTTGTACAAGGAGGATTTTGCGCACTTTACCGAGGGGCTTGAGGATGTGATTGCTTATGTGAAGAGCCAGTTAGGCGACATTGAGCAACGCCCGGAGTGGACGCCGGAGGCGAAAGAGGAAGCAGCTCCGGAAGAGGGAGAAAAGAAAAAAGGCCTATTCGGCCTCTTCAAGTAAGAAAGAATAGCGGATTATCTCATTCGCTGCTTCTGCTTTGCTCAGTAGCGGTAATTCCAAGGAGTTGCCATCTGCGCGAATGATCGTAACGCGATTGGTATCTACACCAAATCCTGCGCCTTTGTCGCGCAGCGAATTCAGAACGATCGCATCTAAGTTCTTGCGTTCCATTTTATGGAGCGCATTTTCTATTTCATGCTGCGTCTCAAGGGCAAAACCAATCAGTTTTTGGTCCGGTCGTTTGCTTTGCCCCAAGGCTTTGGCGATGTCCGCTGTCTCTTTGAGAGACAGACTGAATACATTCGACTCTCGACTTTCGACTTTTAACTTTTGACTTTCGACTTTCGACTCTTGACTTTCGACTTTCGACTTTTGACTTTCGACTTTTAACTCCCCCTTCTTGATCTTATTCTCCGCTTTCTCGCAGGGAGTGAAATCTGCTACGGCGGCGCAGAGGATAGCGCTGTTCATCCGCGGCCATTGTGCGATACAGGCCTCGTACATTTCTTGCGCCGAGAGGGCATCTATGCGGTGGATCGCACCGAAGGGGTTGCGTGGGGTAACGGACATGGAGCCGCATACCATCGTCACCTCTGCACCGCGGCGGGCACAGACCTGCGCAAGAGCCACACCCATCTTACCGGTGGAGTAGTTACTGATGAAGCGCACCGGGTCGATCGGTTCTTGAGTACCACCGGCGGTGATGAGTATCCGTTGACCGGCGAGGGTAGGGGGCGTGAGCACATATTCGAGCGCTTCCTGCAGTTCTTCCGCTTCCGGCATACGGCCTTTGCCAACGACACCGCAAGCCAAGGGACCTTCGGCGGGTTCGATCACGCGTACGTTTTGCCAACTGCGGATGGTCTCGACGGCATGCTGCGTAGCAGGGTTCTCCCACATCTTATCATTCATCGCGGGGGCAATGAGGATCGGTTTGCGGGCGACGCAACTGCAGATAGTGGTCGTCAACGCATCGTCGGCGATGCCGGCAGCCATCTTGGCTACCACATTCGCCGTGGCCGGAGCTACGATCATCGCGTCGCACCATTCGGGTAACGAGATATGCTCGGTAGCATGGGCATTGATGGCGGCGAACACATCGGAATAGACCGGATGTCCCGAAACGGTTTGCAGCGTCAGTTCCGTAACAAATTCCAACGCGTGGCGAGTGGTCGCCACGCGTACTTCTGCTCCGGCTTTTACCAAACCGCGAATCAACTCCGGAATCTTATAGGCAGCTATGCCGCCACTAATTCCTACTAAGATGTGTTTGCCTTGTAAAGCCATTGACTTTCGACTATTGACTATCAACTATTTCAGCGCTTCATCGCGGTTGCCGGTGCGATACACGAGCTCACCGTCGATGAACTCCTGTGTAGCCATCAGGGTGGGCTTGGGCAGACGCTCGTATTGACGGCTGATCTCGATCTGCTCGCGGTTCTCGAAGGTCTCCTCGAGATTGTCTTGCGGAACAGAGAAATCCTGCAGTTTGGCATCCAACTCACGCTTGATACCCACGCTGATCTGGTTAGCGCGCTTGGCGATGATGGCTACCGTCTCATATACGTTGCCTACCGGTTCTGTTAACTGATTAATGTCACGTGTCACCGTATTACGCGGTGCTTTCGAATTTTTGTAATCCATATCTTTAAACTTTAAACTTTCAACTATCAAGATTTTCGCTTGTCGAAAATAATCGTTCGAGCAAAGCGAGATAAGAACTATCAACTATCAACTTTCAACTATCAACTTTCAACTATTCCCTCGTTATTTTGCGAATGTAAACCATCATCTTCTCTGCCTCTTTGCGATGCTTCGAATCCGGATATTCGGTAACGAAGTTATAGTATTCGTCCTGCGTCTCACGCGCCCGCTCCAGCTTCTTCTCGTCGATGGAATTCACCAATTGCTGGTATTTGGCTTGCAGGATAAGCCAGCTGAAGTCCTCCTGGTATTTGTTACTCGGATAGTTCTTTAGCGCGTTCTTGCATACGATCTCGCAGCTGAGGTAGTTATTGCCCAGGTAGGTACCTAAGTTGTAGTACAACTCGGCACTCTTAAGTTCCTTGAGCGCCAACTTGTCGTATAACTGGCTCATCTCCTCGTACGCCTGTGCCGCATAGGGGCTTTCGGGATAGAGTTCCACGAAGAGTTGGAACGCCTCGATGGCATTACGTGTCACCTCCTGGTCGAGGCGGGCGTCCGGCGAATCAAGGAACTGGCAGTGACCAATCTGAAAATACGCCTCCGTGGCATATCTACCCTTTGGGTAGTTGCGGATGTAAGCCTGGTAGTAGTCGGTCGCGGACTCGTAACTCTTCTGACCCATGTAACAGCGTGCCAGATACGCCAAGACATCCTCCGATCGCTCCGTCCCCTTGTAGTACGCCGATACATCGTCTAACAGCGTCTGTGCCTTGACGTATTGCTGCTGATTAAAGTACTGCAACGCAGCCTGGTATTTCTCCTCAGGATTGCGCGACTTCAGCAATTTCTGGTACTCCCCGCAACCCGTGAGCACACATACCGTTAATAATATAAAAAGTCCCTTTTTATGCATTCTAATCAAAAAAGCCTGCAAAAGTAATACTTTTTTTTTGAATATGCAAATATTTTTGCTATTTTTGTATGTTTTGCCCTAAAATTTCACGAAAGGGCATAAAAAAGCCATTTTTTTTGAGCACGCCCTCTAAAATGAAATGAACCCAAAAAGTTAGACACAAAACAAAAGTGTCGCTTATGGTACATTCACTAG
>JAEDNI010000034.1 GCA_016302585.1 Paludibacteraceae bacterium
TCCTTTAGAAATTCTAAATGTCGTGTCTATCAACTCTTAAAATGTCGTATTTTGCATGCTCTATCTCCTCTTCTCCCCTCACCCCACAACTGTAAACCACCGACGACATCTTGCCCGAGCCGCGTTATACAACGAATGAAGAATGGACAAACGCCCGTTCGGATAGCATCACATGGGTAGAAATGTCCGATTTCAACGGAGAAATCCTCGCCATCAATGCCGTACTATAAGCGAGCCGTTTTTACTGAAGGTTAATACTTGCGATACGTTGTTACCCTTTACCTGGACGCTAGGAAATCAGACTTTTATCTTCTAAAAATAAAAGAATTCGTGCTATTTTTGCGAAAAAATCCATTTTTATTTGCACATATGCAATTTTTGTTGTAAATTTGCTCGCTTTTTTGTAAATCGTAAATGGTAAGATGAATATTATTAAGACTCCGATTGAGGGATTGTTGGTGATAGAACCGCAGGTTTTTAGGGATTCTCGCGGGTATTTTGTGGAGACGTATAATGAGAAACGCTACCGCGAAGCGGGGATTGATGCGCAGTTCGTTCAGGACAATCAGTCTTGTTCCTGTTATGGTGTAGTGCGCGGTTTGCATTTTCAGCGTCCGCCATACAGTCAGGCGAAGTTGGTTTGTTGTACGGTAGGCAGGGTGCTGGACGTAGCGGTTGATTTGCGTAAGGGCAGCAAGACGTATGGGCAGTGGTTCAGCGTGGAGTTGAGCGAAGAGAACAAACGTCAGTTCTTTATTCCGCGTGGTTTTGCACATGGTTTTTCGGTATTGAGCAAGCAAGCTATATTTACCTATAAATGCGATAACTTGTATCATCCGGAGGCTGACGGAGGTATTCTTTTGAACGATCCGGATTTGGCGATAGATTGGCAAATTCCGGAGGAGAAACGGATCATCAGCGAGAAAGATAAACACCATCCGTTATTGAAAGATTTGAAAATCACGGAATAATATACTTTGTATATTATAGGTACGTGCGGGATACGATATACCCAGGTAATGAGTCCTACTCACCCAGTAATCACCCATAAAAAGCCCAGTAATCACCCATAAAAGAATGAATATATTAATTACAGGCGCCAACGGACAATTAGGCAATGAGATGCGCGTGCTGAGTGCAAAGCATTCGAAGCATAGCTATTTCTTCACGGATGTGGTGAAGTCGGATGGCGTGTATGTGCTCGATATCACGGATAAGCAGGCGGTAAGTGCTTTTGTAGCGGAGCATGCAATAGACCTGATTGTCAATTGTGCAGCCTATACGAATGTGGACAAGGCGGAGGACGATGAGGCCACGGCGCTGAAGATTAATGCGGAGGCGCTGAGTGTGTTGGGTAGTCAGCGTGTGAAAGTGATCCATGTGAGTACGGACTACGTGTTCTCCGGCGATGAGCATGTGCCTTGCCGCGAGACGGATCCGGTAGCGCCTCGTACGGCATATGGTAGGACGAAATATCAGGGAGAGAAATTACTGTTGGCGGCATGTCCCGATGCAGTAATACTTCGAACGGCCTGGCTGTACTCCGAATACGGGAATAACTTCGTGAAGACGATGATCCGTTTGGGCCAAGAAAAAGAGCAATTAGGTGTGGTGTTTGATCAGATAGGAACACCTACTTACGCCGCCGATTTGGCTTGGGCTATCTTCACGGTGATAGAGGCGCCTGTATGGCACGCGGGTATCTATCATTTCACGAACGAAGGTGTATGCAGTTGGTTTGATTTCACGTTAGCCATTCATGAGTTGGCGGGGATAACAAAATGTCAAGTTCGCCCGATTTTATCGGAAGAATATGCGTATAAGACGCCGCGGCCGCACTATAGCGTATTGGATAAATCGAAGTTCAAAAAGACCTTCGGGGTAACCATTCCTCACTGGATGGACGGACTTAGACGTTGCATGCAGCGGATGTAAGATTGGATATTTAAGGTTTCAAGTTTATGAAGGAGGTTCTGGATTTTTTGACGGAGTTGTCGGTGCATAATAACCGGGAGTGGTTTGCCGAGAACAAGACGTGGTACCAACGGTGCTACGCGCGCTTCAACGAGGTATGCGCGGAGTATATCCGTCAGCTTGCGAAGATAGAACCGGAGTTGGCTATCCTGCAACCGAAGGACTGTATCTGGCGCATCTACCGCGATGTGCGGTTCTCGAAGAACAAAAACCCGTACAAAGAGTGGATGGGGTGCTTCCCGGCGAAAGGTGTACCCGGTCAGCCGAAGACATGGGGAAGAAAATCGATGCGCGGTGGTTATTACATGCATATCCAGCCCGGGCAATGTATGTTTTCCGGAGGTATATGGGAGCCAAGCAAGGAGTTATTGACTGCTTTGCGCAAGGAGGTGGAAGCGAACTACGAGGAAGTGGAAGAGATCATGGGAACCAAAGAGTGGCAACGCTATTTCGGGCAGGATTTTGACAGTTATTGGGGTGTGCTCAAGAAAGTTCCGTTAGGTTTTGATCCGACCTTTAAACATGCGGACTGGCTCAAACATAAGGACTATACGTTCAGTACGCCGCTTACGGATGATGAGGTGTGTTCACCCGATTTCATCGACAAAATTATCGACATCGCGAGGGCAGCAAAGCCGATGAATGACTTCCTCAATTATACGTTTGAGGAATACGGTGAGTTTCCGGATAGGTGTTAAAAATATTGGTCTCTTAGTTCAATGGATAGAACAGGGCTCTCCTAAAGCTCAGATTTGGGTTCGATTCCCAAAGGGACTACAAAACAATGAGTACTTCAAAACCTATATTACCCGCCTTGGCGGTGGACGCAGCGTGCAGCGGTAACCCCGGTGTGATGGAGTTCCGCGGCGTGATAGCGGATACCGGCACAGAGGTCTTTCACCGCGGTCCGTTCGTCGAAGGGACGAATAATATCGGCGAGTTCCTGGCGTTAGTGCTGGGACTTGCCTATATCAAGAAGTATAACCTCAATTGGGTGATTTATACAGATAGCGTCACAGCGCTCGCGTGGGTACGTCAGAAACGATGTAAGACCAAGATCGAGTGGTCCGCGAAGAACCAGGACTTGTTCTTTATGGTACGGAAAGCGGAGATGTGGCTGCATGACAACACTTGGACGACGCCGATCTACAAATGGGACACGAAAGCGTGGGGAGAGATACCGGCGGACTTCGGGAGGAAGTAGTGCGAAAAGGGTCTTTTTGTAAAAGAAAGATAGCAAAATAAAGATTTTTTGACGATTTATTTTTGTATATCAAAAAAAAACACTACCTTTGCAACCGCAAAGGTTAAAAAGCACACGCAAAAACAAACAATAATAGTACAATAACTAATAAATTTTTTTCACAATTATGACAAAAGTAGCAATTAACGGCTTTGGCCGTATTGGTCGTCTGGCTTTCCGTCAGATGTTCGAAGCTGAGGGTTATGAGGTAGTTGCAATCAACGACTTGACCAGCCCGAAGATGTTGGCTCACCTTCTGAAGTACGACACCGCTCAGGGTGGTTTCGCAGGCAAGTTCGGTGAGGGCAAGCACACTGTAGCTTACAAGGACGCAGTTCTCGCAGAGGATGGTAAGACCGTTGTAACTCCGGGTTCGATCACGGTTGACGGCAAGGAGATCACTATCTACGCTAAGCCGAACGCAGCTGAGCTGCCTTGGGGCGAGCTGGGCATCGATGTAGTACTCGAGTGCACCGGTTTCTATACCTCGAAGGCTAAAGCTGAGGCTCATATCCAGGCAGGTGCAAAGAAAGTTGTTATCTCCGCTCCGGCAGGTAACGATCTTCCGACCATCGTTTACAATGTAAACCACAAGACTCTGACTCCGGCTGATACAGTTATCTCCGCTGCTTCTTGTACGACCAACTGTCTCGCTCCGATGGCAGCTGCTCTGCACAAATACGCTCCGATCCAGAGCGGTATCATGAGCACGATCCACGCTTACACCGGTGACCAGATGATTCTGGACGGTCCGCAACGTAAGGGTGATCTGCGTCGTAGCCGTGCAGGTGCTCAGAACATCGTTCCGAACAGCACCGGTGCTGCTAAGGCTATCGGTTTGGTAATTCCTGAACTGAACGGTAAGTTGATCGGTAGCGCACAGCGAGTTCCGACTCCTACGGGTTCGACCACTATCCTGGTTGCAGTAGTTAAGGGTAAAGACATCACGAAAGAGGGTATCAACGCAGCAATGAAGGCTGCTCAGACCGAGAGCTTCGGTTATACCGAGGACGAGATCGTTTCGAGCGATGTTATCGGTATGAAGTTCGGTTCGCTCTTCGATGCTACCCAGACTATGGTTGCTAAGATCGACGAGGATACCTATCAGGTACAGGTTGTTAGCTGGTACGACAACGAGAACAGCTACACCAGCCAGATGGTTCGCACGATTAAATATCTCGCTGAACTCAAGTAATATCAACCAACTTGGTAGATACAAAAACAGACGTCCGACGGGCGTCTGTTTTTGTTATGCGCGCATGCGCGCATGTACTTAATAAGGAGTGGAGGCGCTTGTGTTGGCGTCCGTCTCTTGCGTTTTATTC
The DNA here is from genome assembly GCA_016302585.1 of Paludibacteraceae bacterium. Lineage (GTDB taxonomy): Bacteria > Bacteroidota > Bacteroidia > Bacteroidales > Paludibacteraceae > Colicola. The sequence continues at coordinate 4,543 of JAEDNI010000034.1, forward strand.
TTCTTCCCCTCCGGTAGGTTCGGGGTAGGTTCCTTTACCGTCGCGGGTTTGCCTATTTTCTCGAAAGCCTTGAGCAGCGTAGGAACATCGGTTTTGGCGGCATCGAAGGTGACCGTGACGGTTTTGGTCTTGAGGTCACAAACGAGATCTTTCACTCCTTTTTCAAAGGCGATATTCTTCATGATCTTATCGCAGCAGCCCTGGCAGTGCAGGTCGCAGGAAAGGACAACTACTTGTTTGTTCGCCTTGGCAGCATACAAAGGCGAAAGGCGAAGGGCGAAAGGCGAAAGGAGCAATAATGCTAAAAGCAGATATTTAAAATCAGCAATCTTATTTCTCATAACAAACTACCTATTTGATATACAACAAACGATATGAACCAAGCCAAAAAGAGGCTATGGAAGACGGTGAACCAAGCCCATTGTTTGCCGGCTTCGCGACGCAGTGTAGCGATGGTAGCTATGCAGGGGAAGTAGAGCAGCACAAAGAGCATGAAGCTGTAGGCGGTGAGCGGGGTGAAGCCAGCCGCACTGATATCGCCGCCATAGAGGATAGCGAGCGTCGAGACGATGGCTTCTTTGGCCGGAAGACCCGTCAAGAGACAAACCGACATCTTCCAATCGAAACCAAGCGGCTCCATGAGCGGTGAGACGAACTGCCCGATGGATGCCAGATACGAGTGCTCGAGGTCGTTGATGTCTTGCGTCGGGAAATACTCAAGCGCCCAGATGATGATCGATGCCCAAAGGATGACGGTACATATCTTCTGGAGGTAGTCCGCTACGCGCTCCCAAATATGCGCTGCGGTATTACGCGCCTTGGGGATACGGAACTCCGGCAACTCGTTTACTGTATCATCGTTATCCTGCTTGAACCACTTGGTGCGCTTCATGATAACTGCAAAAATAACCGACAGGCAGATACCTATCGCGTACAGCGAAATCATCACGAGAGCTTTGTGGCGCTCGAAGAAGGTATCGACAAAAAGCATATAAACCGGTAGCCGTGCCGAACAAGACATGAAAGGTACCATGAGCATGGTCAGCACGCGGTCTTTGGGATTCTGGATATCTCGTGCCGCCATAATAGCCGGTACGTTGCACCCGAAGCCCATCAGCATCGGGATGAAACTACGGCCGTGCAGGCCGACATGGTGCATGATGGTATCCATGATATATGCCTCACGTGCCATGTAGCCGGAGTCCTCCATGAGTGAGATGAAGAAGAAGAGGATGATGATATTCGGCAGGAATGCCAGTACGGCGCCAACGCCTTGCAGCACGCCATCAATAAGCAACGACGACCACCATGAAGGCGTCAACAGGCTCCATAACCATTGGCTCATGGCATCGATACCGCCATCTATCCAGGCTTGCGGATAAGCGCCTAATGTAAAAGTACACCAGAAGACGAAATAGAGGATCGCCATCATGATCGGGAATCCGAGCCAAGGGTTGGTCAGCACCTTATCGATGCGCTCCAAACTGGTCTGGTGCTTGTCGTCCTTCGCGTGCGTGAGCGTCTCCGTTAATATACCGTGTACGTACGCGCGATAGGTATCCTCATCGCCCTGGTCGCGAAGGTGGTAGATGGGGTGCGCAGTAGAAGCCGGTTTGCGGATGGTGGTCTCAAGGATGTCCAAACAGTTCGGAAGACCGTCGTTGAGGCGCACGGACACGCGGCAGGTAGGTACACCAATCAGTTGCTCCAGTTTAGGGAGGTTGAGCGAGTGGTCCGTCTTCAAGAGCAGGTCATACCTGCCAATGGCGAGTACAATTTTCTGATGCTCATCGATGAAATGCGGCGTGAGCATAAGCGATTCTTCTAATCGTGTGGAGTCCACTACCTGCAGCACAACATCATAAGCATGACCATGCAGTTCGTCGGGGTCATGAATCTCTACAAACTGCATCGCTTGCTGTTGCTTGTCCGCCAGCTCTTGCAAGGCATGACTAAGCGAACTCTTTCCGCTTTGCGGCAGACCAATGACGGCTATTTTACGGCATTCTGTATTTGACATTCAGATTTCTGAATTTTGAGGGTGCAAAATTACTGCTTTTTTCGGGTGTACACAATACCCATTTATAGGGATTTTAATGTCTGGCATAACCATTGGTAGCATCGATTTGTGCTCGGGATAGACAGCCGTTCCTGCGGAGAGTGAACGCCGTACATCTGCGGACCGATAGAAACCATATCCAGATACGGATATTTCTCCAGGAACAAACCGCACTCAAGCCCCGCATGGATAGCCAGCACTTCGGGTTCGGCATGGAAGAGGTCGGAGTAGGCTTTCTTTACCACCTCCAGCAGTTCCGATTGGGGATTTGGAGCCCAACCCGGGTAGCCGTCACCGTGTGTGACCTCATCGCAGGCTAATGACAATGCCTGCTCCACCGCCCATTTGAGATGGTGTTTCGAAGCCTCGATGGACGAACGCTGCGAGGTGTTGACTTCGACAACCCCTCTCCGGCTCTCCCCACAAGGGAGAGAGGTGTCTTCATACATTTTGATGGAAGCGAGGTTAGTCGATGTCTCTACCAGTCCCGGCATCTCTTTGCTCATGGCGATCATGCCGTGCGGACATTCGCAAAGAGCCATGATGAGACGGTAAGCCTTTTCTGCAGGAATGAATACCTCCGGCATATCGCAAGTCTCGAGTTCAAGACGCATGTCTTTTTCCACTTCGCCGAAGACGCCTTCCATCTGCGCTACGAAATGATTCCATTCGATACGAATCTGCTCTTTGTACGCCATAGGGATCGCGATGACCGCTTCTGCTTCCCGCGCGATGGCATTGCGGAGGTTTCCTCCGTTAATAGCCGCCAGCTGTACTTCCGTTTGCGGCCATATCCGCGCTAAGAACCAAACAATGAGTTGATTGGCATTGGCGCGACCTTTGTTGATGTCATCGCCGGAGTGGCCGCCCATTAAGCCACCGACTGAAAGTCGGATGGCTAACCTATTTACCATTTGGTCATTTACCATTTGATCATTTATGACCGGTTCGTAATGCATTTTGGCGAGGGTGTCAATGCCACCGGCGCAGCCGATGAAGATCTGGCCGTCATCCTCGGAGTCGATATTGATGAGGCGTTTATGTTTGAGCATGCCATCCTGCAGTTTCATTGCGCCGGTCAGCCCTGTCTCTTCATCGACGGTAAAGAGACACTCGATAGCCGGGTGCGGCAGGTTCGGATCGGTGATAGCGGCAAGTGCCATCGCAATACCAATACCATCGTCCGCACCGAGGGTGGTTCCTTTGGCTTTGAGCCACTCGCCATCCACGTAGGTCTCGATCGGATCACGCATGAAATCGTGCTGCACATTCCCGTCTTTCTCCGCTACCATATCCATGTGCGCCTGCAGGATGACGCCCTCATGGTTTTCGTATCCGGGTGTAGCAGGAACACGCATAATGACGTTCATCGCTTCATCCGCGATGCACTCGATCTGATGGTCAGCGGCGAAATCCTGTAACCATTTACTGATTTGTTCCTCGTGTTTCGAGGGGCGCGGCACCTTGCAGATCTCTGCAAAGATGTCAAATACTCTGTTGCTCATATTTCAATCGTTTTAGTTGTCTGTTAAACCGTATATGGAAAAGGACGGACGGGATCGCAAGGGCGATGACGAACGCCATCCACATGCCTTTGGCGCCAAGACCGGCAGGGAAGGTCAGATATATTCCGAGGGGCAGGGCGATACCTATATAGGCGAAGAGGGCGATACGCATGGGGACGCGTACATCCTGAATGCCCCGCAGCATGGCGGCTCCGATACACTGGAGTCCGTCGGTGTACTGGAAGAGCGCGCCTAGCACCAGCAAGGTAGAGGCGATATTCACCACCTCGGGGTCGTTGGTGAAGATATAAGGGATCTGGTAGCGGAAGAAAAACATGATACTTGCGCCGATGGTGTTCATAAGAAGACAGAGATGGATGGAGGCGGTGGATGCCATTCGCACGGCGTGTAGGTCGCCTTTGCCGAGTTGATGGGAGACGCGGATGGTGGTAGCTGCTCCGATGCCTTGCGCCAACATAAAAGTAAGGTCACACATCTGGTTGGCGACGTGGTGCGCCGCCAGGGTTTCCTTGCTGATCCAGCCGATGATGATGAAAGAGGCGGTGAAGAGGAAAGCCTCCGCAAAAGACTGCAAACCGATAGGTGTTCCGAGGGCTATCAAGTGCTCCACTTCGCGCCGCGAAATCATCCATCGACGGATGGATCGAAGATATCGACGCCATTCGATTTTGCATGCCATCGCGATAAAGAAACAAACCGGCATGAGAAGTCGCGCAATAAGCGTTGCCCATCCAGCTCCTTCTGCTCCCATGGGTTCAAAGCCCCAATGACCGAAGATGAAGACCCAGTTAAGAAGAATATTCAGGAGATTACACCCCACGGTAATCATCATTGCCACGAAGGTGTTTCCGAGCCCCTCCAAGAACTGCTTGGAGAAGCAGAATAGCAGGAACGGAATGATAGAAAGCACAATTAAAATAAAGTACGGGCGCGCGCATGCGGAGACATCGGGTTCTTGCCCGAAATAGTCGAGGTACGGGATACACGGCACCAACAAGGCCAAGGAGAGAATGCTGACGAGCGCGGTAAAAACAAGGCCATTCGCAAGATACGAACTGATTTGCTCATGTTTATGGGCTATCTCCTCATCCGTCGTTCCTTGCTGCAGCAGTTTCTCCAATCGTCCATGCACATGTCCTACCAGCGGCGTGATACCCATCAATGCACCCATGGAGAAGACCATGACGGTGAAGAAGATGGCGTTGGAGAAACTCACCGCCGCCAAATCCGTTGTGCCATAGTGACCGACCATGATCGAGTCCGCCAAACCAACCATCGCCGCACCTAATTGGGTAAGCATCACGGGGAACGCCACTTGCAAGTTGCGTTTGTAATAAGGCAAATATGTGCGAAACGAATAGGTCATACCACAAATCGGGCACAAAGATACAAAAAAAATTGCATATATCAAAAAAAAAGCGTACCTTTGCAGCCGATTATGAAAAAATTAGGAATAATTTTGTTATTTCTGGCCCTTTCGACGGGCTTCATCCTAGCGGATGATAACGATAAACTGGCATACCAGATAGCGGACAACACCTTCTTTGATCCGACGCGCAAAGAGCAGACCAAGGAAGCCTATGATTTCCGTGTGGATTATCGTCTGGAGGTTGGATACGTCCAGCATTGGCAACGTACGCGTAGAATCAGTTATCCGGATATGTACTTGCACGGTATTCGTCTGGGTGCTACGTTCTCGTTCGCGCTACCTATGCGTTTTGATCTCCAGACGGGATTGCTCTATACCTTGGTATACGGACGGAATGACCAGCATTGGCGCTCGATCGATGCCCCTTCCGTGCAGACCGAGTATATTCGCCATCGCGTATTGGAGCATAACCTGACGATTCCGGTTCGCTTGTACTATACCATTCCTTTGTGGAAGCAGCTCAACCTCTTCTTCTTTACCGGTCCGCAGCTCCATATCGGCTTGGCGGAGAACGACTATCTGAAGGACTATCTCAGCGATGGTACCAAGACTTGGTTGGAGAGCATCGGTGTGCCTACCGAGCCTTATGATCGAATGGCAGATCAAGTCATTCGCGCAAATATCCAATGGGGATTAGGCGGCGGTCTGGAGTGGGATCGATATCGCTTGCAGGCGGGTTATGACTTCGGTTTAAATAACCTCGTTAAGCATCAGAAGACGAAAGATCAGTATATGGCCGAGTGGGGTTGGTTCGTCAGTTTCTCATATAAGTTCTGATCATCCATCACCAAAGACCCATAGAAAAGCCTCTCGTTTGAGAGGCCTTTTTTACTCATGGGTGATCTCCGGAGCTACTTTGCGTAAGAACTCTTCCGGGAAAGCCAAGCGGTTCGGACCGCAACTGTGTCCGTATTGATTTCGCTTGAACTGTCCGTTCTCTTCTTTGCGCTCTTGTCCGTCGATGAACTTCGTGACGAGGTAGATATACAGTCGCTGCCAGTCAGCCACGAGGTTCTCTGCCTGCGAGCAGGAATAGGAAGTCAGGAATGCCCGAGCCTCTTCCTCGTTCAGCCCGGCGGCTTGTGCATCTACGCCGGGAATCTGCATATTGAATTTATCATCCCATGCCAATTGCAGTTCGCGAATATGCGGATACATGCGGCTATACTTGGTGTAGGCCCAGTTGGCCACGATGTTGAACGTCCACCAGGCGCTGGTCGGCGAGAAAGTAAAACTATCTCCATTGTCTTCCGCAAAGCACTCCGGAATATGATTAATCCGGCAATACATCGGGGTATAGCAGCTGCAAGCTGCATCGTCAACGCCGAACCAGAAGATTCCGCCTATTTTCGGGTCCACAAACGACCGCATCTGGGCGATAAACGACCAGGCTGTCTGTTGTGTAGCCGTCGGGCGCTCATACCAGTATTGAAGCGTGTCCGTCCCTTCTACAGCTACTTTGAATCCCAATCCTCCATAGCGGAGTTTGCTGTTCCAGGGACCGGCATCGGTGCCTTGCGTGATATCGAGCGGCGTACCTTTGTATTCATCGCGCATACATTCCTTGAGGTCCTGTACACTCACTTTGCGATTCGGAACAATCCACAGCGGCATATGCTCTCCTGCGTCCTTTCCGTTTGTCTCGCGGAAGGTGGTACCGGTAGCATAGTCAAAATACCGGTCCATATCATTGCTGAAATGGCGGAAGAAAGACCATACGCGTGCCTCGCAAACATATAAACCGCTGAACTCGAACGGGTTATAAGCCGCCTGATAGGAGAAGTCTTTGTCCTCCCCGCTGAAGAAACCTTTCTCGCGTGCCAAAGAGATCACCTCTTTATCCCACATCCAGTCGCCGTTACATACGCAGTTCAGTTTCTTTTCCAGCCGTTTCTGCTCCTTGGCTACCTTGCTGCTTACCTTCACTTTGCGTCCGATAGGAAGCGTCGTGATACGTGCCTGATTAGCATGAGCGGCAATGGCATAGTCCGGAATCCGCACAGCTACCCACGCTGCACCTTTCTTACCCGGACCCTTCCCGATCAGGTCCAACATCCATACTTCGTTCGGGTCGCCGATAGAGAAGGTCTCGCCTTCCGAAGCATATCCGTGCTCGTTCACCAGTGTGATCATCCATTCGATGGCTTCGCGCGCCGTCTTACTGCGCTCCAGCGCAATATAAATTAGGCTGCCATAATCCACACCGACGGTGTCCCACAGCGCTTCACGGCCACCCCAAGTGGTCTCACCTATCGTCACTTGATGCTCGTTCATATTACCTACTACCGAGTAGGTGTGCGCTACTTGAGGAATCGACCCTTGCGGACGACCGGTGTCCCAGTCGTACACCTCACGAACGGCTCCCTCCGGATAATCTGCGGCAGGAGAGAAATGCAGAAAACCGTACATGCCGTACGAGTCAGCGGCATACGAAATCATTGTACTGCCGTCTACCGAGGCGTCTTTGCCCACGAGGAAGTTGGTACACGCGCTGATAGTTGATAGTTGAAAGTTGAAAGTTAAAAGAAGCAGCAGGGCTGCTAATAGTCTAAGCTGTTTCATTTTGTATTACGTTTGGTTGTTTTCTTGGGTTTGAGATTGCGGGCTGCGGCTTTGGTAAGCGCGATGGAATAGGCCTCGCGATAATATTTGAAGAAGTGCTTCCAGTCGGCTTTCTTCGCTACAGCGGCAGCGGCTTTGCGTGCTTTCTCCGTTTCCTCCGCATTCAGATGCGAGAAACGGAAGAGTGCATCCGCGATGCGCTCGGTCACTTCGCCGAAGTTGCTGTCGTTGCGATCGATAACGACTACGCCGCCTTGCTCTTTCTGCCGAGCCGCCCATTCGCCATAACCCGCCAGCGACGTTGTGATGGTCGGTACGTGGAAGGCGCAGGACTCGAGGGGAGTATACCCCCAAGGCTCGTAGTACGACGGGAAGACCGTCACGTCCATGCCGATCAGCAGGTCGTAATAACTCATGCCGAAGAGCGGATCGTGTCCGTCCAGATAATACGGCACAAAAACGGTACTTACTTTACCCTTGCGCGAAGGAGCGCGGTCTAAATATGGAATCATCACAAATGCAATCACCTCGCGTTCGGGTTGCGTGCTGTGATATATCTTTTGTGCTAACTTATCCAGCGCTACGGCGAACGCATCGATACCTTTATTCTTCCATTCCAGACGACCGGAGATACAGAGCAATAGTGCGTTCTCAGGTACCTCTCCGCCTAATTTCTCTCTGGCTACTTTGCGCAGTGCCGTACGGGCTTTCTCGCGCTTGATATCGAACTCCTTACCTTTCGGAACAAAGGTCGGTTCGAATCCGTTCGGAGTCTCGATATCTACCGGCTTGTCCAGCAATTGCTTGCATTCCCGAGCGGTGATATAACTGACAGTCGTGAAGCAGTCCGCCCAATGAGCCGCTTGTTTCTCCACCGAGTGTTTGCTCACCATATTCAGCTCGGCTGCCATCTGGTCGCCGTTATACCCCTCGAAATAGTCGTAAAGCGGCTTGCCGTTTCCGGCTATCGAACGACCGATACCCGTCGCATGAGTGGTAAACAAGGTCGCTATCTCCGGACAATGATCCTCCAGATAGAAGATAGAGAAAGCGGTCTGCCATTCGTTCGCATGCATGCAGAACTTAGGTTTACTAGCGCCTCTATAGTGACCAGTGAGATAGTTATACAAACTCTCCATCACCATGCCGGCTGTATAACTGAATAGACACGACTCGTCATAATCACCATAGGCCGCATGGCTCTGCACTTGGAATTTGTTCCAAGCCCAGGCGTAGATGCTGTTTTTTTGCGGCCACATCGCGTCGAACTTCAGCAGGATCGCTATCGGATCTCCCGGCACTTGCCATCTGCCGATACGAATCGGAATCTCCAATGACCAATCTTTGAGGAGCGACTTGTCCTCCTTAAAGTAGATATCGCTGTGTGCTCCGAAATCGGGGCCGAAGAAAAAGACCTTGTCCGGGTGCTCTGCTTGCATCGATGCGGCGCGCGTACTGAGTACGGCGTAGATTCCGCCTACGCGGTTGCATACTTCCCATGAGGTCTCAAAAATATAATCAGGACTTAGCATGTGTTCTATCGTTTATTCGTTAGGAATAGGATTCGCTGCCAATTGGGTCACATCGCTCAGGTTGTTCAGCTGCAATGGGGTAGTGACGAACTTATTATTGTCTGACCCGATGAACGGCATGTACCATACGCCTTGCGCATTCGCCCAATAGATGCGGTTATCTACTGCATCTAACGTCATTGCATTGCACGGCGTTCCGTCGATCAACTCAAGATACGTTCCGTCGATATTGGCTACCCATAACCCTTTTGCGCGAATGTAAATCTTGCGATTGATGATATGAAAACCTTCCATCTGCGGGAATATCTTCTTCAATTTGCTCAGGTAGAACGTGCTGTCGTTATAGGTCTGCATCGTATCTTGCTCTATGTTGAGCAGGTAAGTCGTCAACTCATCGGCTTTACGGAGTTTCTCTGCGCGCTCGCCGAAGATACGTTGCATGTAGTCGCCCGACCCGGTTCGCATACCTATCGAGTTCGTCTCGCGATCCTGGACATCAAACGACTTCCGGACATCCGTTGTATCGCCGTTCATGATCACGCGCAAACGAATAGCCAGCGTTGCGGCTTTCGTGAAATAGACGTGCAGCGTCGAGGTACTTGTTGTGGTATCCGTTACCACAATATCCGGATCCTCCGCATCCACCTCCGTGTCCCATTCATATTCCACCTCGTAGTTATACGGGTTATAGACATTGGCGGTGAAGGTATAGTCCTCGTAGATATAGAAAACGCTGTCTTCGCAAACAAAGGTAGGAATGGTATCATATACCGTGATTTCCTTGGTCTCGCGCAGCGAATTCTTCTTATCCACTTTCAGCACGACCAGATACGAACCCGGACGTTTATACGTATGGCCGGGCGACTTCAAGGTCGAAGTAGCTCCATCGCCGAAAGACCACTCCCATTCCTCTCCCGAGGAACTGAGGTTCGTGAATCGGACGGTCTCTCCTGCGCGGGGAGCGGTCGGGCTGAACGTGAAGTCCACCTGCGTCTTCCTACAAGCTATCAGCGCGCAGCAAAGCGTCAATAATAGAAACGTTTTTTTCATATTCATCTGTGGCACTCAGCCAATGTATTTCTTTGTCGCGTCGAAACCAAGTCAATTGTCGCTTGGCGTAATGACGCGTGTTTTGTTGTATCAATTCGACGGCACGGTCAAGATCATAATCCCCGTCAAAATAAGCGAATAACTCACGATAGCCTACGGTCTGTAAACTGTTCAGAGCCCGTTTGGAATACACCGCTTTTGCTTCCTCTAACAGGCCCTCGTCCATCATCTGCTTAACGCGTCGGTTTATCCGGTCGTATAATTCTTCGCGAGGGCGCTCCAATCCGATCTTGATGATCCGAAACGGACGTTCTTTGCGTTCGTTCGTGCGAAGCAACGAATACGCCTTTCCGGTCGTCAGGCATATCTCTATGCAGTGCATTAAGCGTGCCGGGTTCTGCTGATCGACGATATCCCAATACGTTGGATCTAATCGCTGTACTTCGGCCTGCAACCAGGCAAGACCGCCTTGCTCATAGGCGCGCTGCACCTCTTGGCGTATCTCCGCAGGAACGGACGGCAGGTCATCCAGACCATTGCTAACTGCATCCGCATAAAGCATCGACCCTCCGGTCATAATGACCACCTCATGCGTCCGAAATAGTTCATCCAACAGCGCCAACGCATCGCGCTCATACTGACCGGCGTTATAGTCCTCCTCCAATGCCCGCGCAGCTACAAAATAATGCTTCACGCGTTGCTGCTCTTCGGCCGTAGGGGTTGCTGTGCCGATCGGAATGTCGCGAAAAACCTGACGGCTGTCGCAGTTCACGATGGGACACCCGTAATGCGCTGCTACACGGAGCGAGAGTTCGGTTTTGCCCACTCCCGTAGGACCAAGGAGCAAAACTAAAGTTTTGCGATTTACCATTTGGTCATTTAAAACATCGTTCCATCGTCGAAAGACAGGTCTTGGAAACCTTCCATGTCGATGTCGCCCATGTCGTACTCGTCTTTGAACTCGTCGTCAAACAGGAAATCATCATCTCCTTTCTTGCCGCCCACGGCCAAAGGATCTTCGCTCTTCAGCTGCTTCGGCGCTTTGCCCGTCGACTCCACGCACTCCACGCCGTTCATCGAACCCGCTTTGATCTCCTTCAGGCTGCCGAAGAAATAGCGCTCGAACATCGGATCGAAGATATAAATCAGTCGTTGACCCTGTTCTTCGATCAGGTCGCTCAGACGCGTCTCGTTCATCACCATGTTGTCGTACTCAAAGTTCGAATCCATCTCTACGAGCGTCACTTCCTGACCCTTCTCCCATTCGTCATTGCAAAGGAAGAAAGAGGTCATCTGGTCGTCCGGATAGCCTACACTCTTCAAAATAGCCTCGTGCAACTCTAAAAATGTCGCATCGGCATCCGCTTCAAAAACGCGGCGGAAATTCGGATCGCCTTCCTCACACGAAAATGTAAAACGATAAATCATAATTCCTTACTATTGTAAAAAGCGTCCCGGAGGACGCCTTTAATTTACCAATGTATTTGCTTCATTAGCGAACGCGCTCGCAGTAAGAACCGTCGCGAGTGTCAATACGAATCACCTCTCCTTCGTTGATGAAGAGCGGAACACGTACCTCTGCGCCCGTCTCAACGGTAGCCGGCTTCAACGTGTTGGTAGCCGTATCGCCTTTCAGACCCGGCTCCGTATACGTAACGGTCAACTCAACCTTGGTCGGCAACTCTGCGAAAAGCACCGTGTCCGAAGAGGCATCCGATACGACCTCTACGTTCATGCCTTCCTTCAGGAAGTCAACACCCGTGATCAACTCATGACCGATGGGCACTTGCTCGAATGTTTCGTTGTTCATGAAGATATAGTCCTCGCCTTCCTTGTAAAGGAATTGGTACGGACGACGCTCTACGCGAACATCCTCCAACTTCTCGCCGATATTGAAGCGACGCTCCAATACGCGACCATCTACTACATCTTTAAATTTAACACGCATAATTGTGTTACCCTTGCCCGGTTTTACGTGAAGGAACTCAATTACGAAATACAGACGGCCGTCCATGCGGATACATACGCCGTTTTTGATGTCTTGACTGTTGATCATAACGCTTTATTTGTCTAAATTTTTGTCCGTATTATTGAAAAATCGTGCAAAAGTACTATTTTTTTTGCACATATGCAAATTTTTTACTAATTTTGTGCCCGAATTTATGGATTGAGCCTCTGGCAATAGGAAAATTTAGGTAAATTATGGAAGCAATTCGTGCGTTTTTTGGTGATTTGGATATCTGGCAGGTTCTGTCTTCTTTTATCTTCTTGATCGCTATTATCGATCCCTTTGGTAACATCCCTGTTACCATCGCGATAGAGAAAAAGGGATTTAAGATCAATGCTTGGAAAGTGTGTATCGCCAGCCTCTTGATTTTGATGGCCTTCCTCTTCCTCGGTGAGTGGATCTTGAAGATTTTCGGCGTGCAAATTGAGCATTTCGCGATCGCCGGAGGATTTATTATTTTCCTCATGGCCTTGGAGATGATTTTGGATATCACGATCTTCCAAAATGATAAACTGGAGGGGGAGATAGGTGCGGATAGTTCGATCGTTCCGCTGGCTTTCCCGATGTATGCCGGACCCGGGGCGTTTACCGCCCTTCTGGCTATTACGGCTGAGTATAGCATCGCGAGCCTTTGCGTCTCCTTGATACTTTGTATCGCGGTTCTGTATTTGGTGCTCATCGGTACCCACTGGCTCACCAAATACCTGGGCCAAACATCCCTCTATATAATTCGTAAGTTCTTTGGAATTATCGTATTGGCGATCGCTTGCAAACTGATGTTCGGTAACCTCGCTACCGTCTTCCACTGGAATGAGAAAGAGGAACCCCAAACGGAAATAATAAATACCATTGATACCCATGAAGAATTTATCGGAGATGAATCTGGCAATGGCGAGTGACCATGCCGGATTTGCACTCAAGCAAAAAGTACGTGCCTTCCTCGAGGAGCAGGGCGCGAAAGTGAAAGATTTCGGTTGTTATTCTACCGAGAGTTGTGACTATCCCGATTTCGCTCATCCCCTTGCGGATGCGGTAGAGAAAGGCGAGTTTGATTTTGGTATCGTGATCTGCTCGACCGGAAATGGTATCTGCATCACCGCCAACAAACATCAGGGCATTCGGGCTGCTCTCTGTTGGGATACGCCGCTCGCTGAATTGGCGCGTCAACATAACAATGCCAATGTGCTCGGTATGCCGGCTAACTTCATCTCGGAGGAGAAAGCCCTCGATATCGTACGCACCTTCTTCACTACCGATTTTGAAGGCGGGCGTCATGAGCGTCGTGTTAACAAAATCGCGATTCATTAACGCCCTTAGGTGTTACTTTGGATATGCGCTGAATCGTCTCGGTTCAGCGCTTTTCCATTCTCCATTCTCCATTCACCATTCACCAATCTTCATCTCCGTAGAACCCGCGAATATCTGCCAACTCCGCTGCCCCGAGTGTCCTGTCGGAAGAGGTGAAAATCACCAATCCCCAATTACCAATCACCAATCACCAATCACCAATCACCAATCCCCAATGATGCCTCTCGAGGTATTCCGGCGTGTATTGGCGGAATGCCGAGAGACGGCATCCGTCATCCAGTTCTATTTCCAGGGCGAACCCCTGCTCAATAAAGACCTTCCGCAAATGATTCGCGAAGCGCACGAAGCGGGTTTATATACAATCGTTAGTACCAATTCGCAGGCTATGACACCCGAACTGGCTGAAGCACTTGTGCAGTCCGGTTTGGACCGAATTATCATCTCCATGGACGGTCTCTCCGAAGCCTCTTACAACGCCTATCGCATCGGCGGATCCCTTGAGAAAACCAAATCCGCCCTCCAATACCTCCGCGCCGCCAAAAACCAATCACCAAAAACCAATCACCAATCACCAATTACCAATCACCAATCACCAATAATAGAGCTCCAAGTCCTCCGCCTCCGCTCTAACGAACACGAATGGCGTGCTTTCAAACAGCAATACAAACTCTTCGGAGCCGATCGACTGGTTTTTAAAACTGCCCAACTCTACGACTATCAGAATGGCCATCCTCTGATGCCCACGAACCCGAAATACAGCCGGTATATCTTGGGCAAAGACGGTAAGTACCATCGTCGCAAACTGCGCAAAGGCTGTTTCCGTGTATGGAGCGGAGCGGTCATCACGACGAATGGCGATGTCCTTCCCTGTTGTTACGATAAGTCGCACGCCTATGCGTACGGAAATATTATGGAAAAGCCGCTGCGCGAACTCTTCACGAATGACAAAGCACTCGCGTTCCGTCAAGCTGCCTTCCGCCAAACCCCTCAAATCTGTCAAGAATGTTGGAAATGAGCAATTACCAATGACCAATTACCAATTACAAATAAAATCCTTTGTCTTCGGTCCCTTTGAGACGAATTGCTACGTGGTGACGATTAACGACCAATCACCAATGACCAACGACCAATCACCAATGGTCCTCCTCATCGATCCCGCCTGTGCCTATGAATCCG
>JAEDNI010000035.1 GCA_016302585.1 Paludibacteraceae bacterium
AAAAAGGAAAATAGCCATGCGGATAGTAGTGATAATGCTACACGCTGAATAGATTTTTGATCAGTCTAAAATTATCAAAAATTAAGAAAAATTAATACTGATGCAATAAAATTGTAAATAAAACCAAATAAACCCTTTGAGTGCTTTAGAAGCGATGCTTCCTGTTCAAAGAGTTACCAAAATCCCCTTGTGAGCAAGCTCCCAGATGGCTTTTACTAATTTTTTGCACACTCTTCGAGTTAAAGCACTCCAAGCGATAAACAAAAATAAAAACAGCCCGCCGAAGCGAGCTGTTTGGGAGCCTAAAAGGCTATTTCTTTTATTCGATTACCGAACCAAGAGCGTTGTACTTCACGCCGTTCTTGATGATGATCAGTTGACCGTTCTCAAACATCTTGATAGCCTTCTCGCCAACAACGGTGTTATCAATAGCGGTACTCGAAGCTTCTTCAGCAGTAATGAAGTAAATCTGCGGGTTGCTGCTATAGATTGTAACTACACCGTAGATGTTATACTTCTTGCCTGCCGTGAAAGAATAGCCGTTCTTGAATTGGTTACGAACTGTCACACCATTGATAGTGATATTCGACTGCGTACCCTCTGCAAAAGCAGCCTCTTCTGCAAACTCGACATTCTGCATAACGATGTACTTGTTTACATCTGTAAGAGCAACCTCTGTTACCACTTCAGCTGCAGGAGCCTCACCCGGAGTTGCCACAATAGCTGTAACTTGTTCAGCACTCGGTTTTACCTCGTAAACGCCATTGTAGATATCTACTACACCAGCAACCTCAGAGAGCACGTCACCAGCCTTGAATGCATCGTTAGCGGCCGGGAGGAAGACAAGCATGGAAGCGGTAGCATCCTTTACCCAAACGTTTTTGCCGTTTACATATGTAACAACAACATCGTTCAGAGCAACAGCATCATTCTTAGCCAAAGTATATACCTCAGCACAGGTTTTCTTAACAACCGGAGCCGGAACGAGAACTGCGTATTCGCAAGCAGCCGTAGCAGGAACTTTTACATTTTGAACCATCCAACGGCCAGGCCAGTTAACAGTCGACCAAAGAATCTCAAAAGTAACAGAGTCGTTTACAGCCTCCGGAGTAGTGAATTCAACAGCCATAGCTGTTGCACCGCCTTCAGCTACATCTTCGCCCGTGGAAGCAAGACCAGTTACCTGCAGGTAGTCGAACATCTGCGTATTCTTTGCCGCATCCTGGTCAATACGAACGATAGTCTTGCCTGCCTTTGCACCAATAGAGAGGAGAACGAAAGAGTTCGGATCTGCGTTAGCTGCGAAGAAGTGCCCTACCTCAGTCTGGCAATACGGAGCAACTACCGGTTCCGGAGCAGGTTCTCCGCCGCCTTCGCCTTCGCCAAGTTCGATAGTAATGTATGCGATATACGAAGCAGCAGCGCCATTCAGAAGATCAAAATACTTTTTGCCTGTTACATCGAATGCATAAATCTTCACATCACATTCAGCAGCTGCTCCGTTTTTATCTGTAAACGCATACTTACCGTCTGAGGCTTCCGGCTTAGCAACAGCCTCCAACGCATCTTTTGCTGTACCAGCAGACAGAGTAAACTCTTTGTCATTTTGAGTTGCTACGGTAATCGTCTTCAAAGACAATTCACCGTTGTTCTTAATTTCGCCGGCTCCATTAGCGCTCTTGCGCAATTGTATAAAAGACTTGGCAGCAGCGGCTACAGGAGTCCCCTTACCATTGTACATCGCAGCAGTATAAGCGAATTCCACATCGCTTAAAGTAAATGTACCATCACCATAACTACTCTTAAAGCTTTCAGCAGTAATAGTAATGCTTGCTGCCATCATGCTACCTGCGAAGAGGACGGCAGCGATTAAAGAGAATAATTTTTTCATGTTTTTAAAAAATTTAAAACCATGGAGCTTCGGCTTCGTCGAGTTGCGTAAGCGAGCTTACACTCGACTTGCACGAACCTTCATAATTAGTTAAACAAAAAGTTGATTATATAAAGTTAAAACTTTAGTTCACATAATTTCGGCTGCAAAGGTACGGCTTTTTTTTCGAATATGCAAATTTATTTTGTTTTTTTTTATTTTTTATGCGCCACGACGAATAATTGCACCGAATTAAAGAGATTTTGCCAGATGATATATGCCGCCGCACCGAGTGAAGAAAGCGGATCGAGATACATCTGCGCTATCCAAACACCCAATGAGGTATTTTTCTGGCCAAATGCTTGTCCGGCCGTAATAGACGAGACTCCCGCCATGGTCTTAGGAGCCGCAGCAGGGTTAATGAGCACATCCTGATAATCTTTGCCCTTACTCGGCGCAGGTAATTTATACCCTATCCATTTACCCAAACCGAACTGTAGCAGGCAGGCAAAGAAGGAGCATGCTAATAAAATTAGCATATTGGTCATTTGTGATTGGTAATTGGTAATAACTGTTTGTGTGACTGTAGCAGAGAGCACGATGATCGAGGCCACCCAGAGATAGAAAGGAAGCAATGCCAACTTTTTAGATAGGACAAACTCGGGAACCCCACCCTTCCCCTCCCCACAAGGGAGGGAAGCATATTTTCGTCGATAATAAGCATTGAATCCTAAACGGAGGAGCCAGGCGCTGAAGAACGGAACAAGCAACAACGGCGCCACACGGCTGAGAATAAGTACAAACGCCGGCCAGAATTGCTCCGCAAATTGGTAATTGGTCATTTGTAATTGGTCATTTATTAATGGGAAGGTGGCGGGTACAATAATCGCCGTGGCGAAGTTAGAGAGGAGCGTGAAGGTAGTCAGGTTCTGAATAGAACCTCCCATCTTACCGGCTATAATCGGTGCGGCAGTAGCCGTAGGCATGATGAAGCAAATCATTATGCCTTGCGCCAATATCGGATCGTTCGTCAGGTATGAAACACCTGCATAACTGCCAAAACTCAAAATCATCTGTGCTGCCAATACCACCCAATGCCATTTATGCAACCGCAAATCAAGCGGGTTGACCTTACAGAACGTAAAGAAGAGCATAAAGAAGATCAACCACGGCAACAGCGGTTTCAGCGGGAGAAGCCATGGGTATAAAAGGGCGCCGATGAGCATCGAGAGCCAAAGCGCGTTGGAGTCAAAGAATTTTCTCATTTTATTAAAAGAAAAAAACATTAAAAACCCTTTTACGCGCTTTAAGCTACGCTCTATGCGTACTTTGTTGTAAAAAACTCCTTGCGTGCAAGCACACAGATAGTTTTTTCCACCAAACTCCGCACCCCTTACTGGGTAAAGCGCGCAAAAGACATAAACATATAAAACAATTATTTATCCATTACCCCATTGGGCGACGATGGAGTCCATGATAGCAAAGACTTCTTCTTTCGTGTCGGCGCGGAGGAGGGCGATGCGGGTTTGCTTGAAATCCGGTAAGCCTTTGAAGACCGGCGAAGCCGCAAAATGACGACGCGAATGGAGGATACCTTTGCGTTCGTCATTGCCGCACCAGGCGATGGCGGAAAGCACATGTTCTTTTAGAACGGCGACTTTGTCGGACATGGAGAAACCCCTCCCTGCCCCTCCCCTCAAGGGAGGGAAAGAAGGATCCAAGGCGGCTTTCATTTCGGCGAAGAGCCATGGGGCACCAAAGGTGGCGCGACCGATCATGATGGCATCTACGCCATAGCGTTCGAAGCACTCTTTTGCGCGTTCGGGCGTGCACACGTCCCCGTTCCCTATTATAGGTATATGTATCCGTGGGTTGTTTTTCACTTCCCCGATCAACGTCCAGTCGGCTTCGCCGCGATACATTTGAGAACGGGTGCGACCATGGATAGCAAGTTCCTGAATACCGCAGTCCTGAAGAGCAAGAGCAAGTTCGACAATAAAGAACCCCTCCCCACCCCTCCCCTCAAGGGAGGGAGTGTTGAGTCCCAAGGGATTAACACGGGGTAGGAGGTCGGCTTCGTCCCATCCGAGGCGGGTTTTGGCTGTTACCGGTGTGTGCACCGCATTGACGACGGCTTTGGCGATCTCCAGCATCTTCGGTACGTCGCGAAGCAGTCCTGCTCCGGCTCCTTTGCCCGCCACTTTCTTCACCGGGCAGCCGAAATTAATATCGATAAAGTCGGGTTTGGCCGTCTCTACGATACGTGCCGCATCAGCCATCGCTTCGGGTTCCCGTCCGTATATCTGAATGGCTACCGGTCGCTCCGCATCGTGGATCGTCAGTTTGCGCGTGGTAGAAGCGATATCGCGCACCAAGGCATCGGCGTTCACAAACTCCGTATAAACACGATCCGCTCCGTAGCGTTTGCAGAGCATGCGGAAGGCTGGATCGGTAACATCCTCCATGGGAGCGAGATATAATGGGTGGTTGCTAGTCATTTATTAATTAAAGAAAAATGCGCTTTGCTTACAAAAATAATTAAAAATAAAGAAAATAAACAAAGATAAACCCTGATTATTGTTGGTTGGTACTGCGCACCTCGAATCTTTACACAAGCGACTTATTTTTAAATAAATTTAACATAACTCGTTTGTATAAATCTTCGACTCAAAAGAGTCAACCAAGCAATAATCAGCGATAAACATAAATAAATTTATTTCTCTTTATTCAATGTGGGATAAGAAATACGATGATGATTCATGGCCGTGAGGCGGGAGACAAAGACCTGACGGATGGCATCGACATCCTTGAAACTAAGCGGCGTCTCGTCGAACTGGCCATCGGCAATCTGCGCATCAATCATCTGGTTAACCGCCTTGGCGATGGACTCTTCGGAGAAGTCCTCCAGACTGCGCGAACGGGCTTCGATGGCATCGGCCATCATGAGGATAGCCGCCTCTTTGGAGGTCGGTTTGGGTCCCGGATAGCGGAAGAGCGACTCATCTACTTTCTCATTCGGATGCGCGTTGCAATAGGTGTTATAGAAATAGCGCACGAGGGAGGTACCATGATGGGAAGTGATGAAATTAATGATGACTTCCGGCAGATGATGCTTGCGCGCCAGACGTTCTCCTTCCGTCACATGCGCCATGATGACTTGCGCTGCATCCCGCGGGTCCAGTTTCAGAAGCGGGTTCTCTGAACCCTGTTGATTCTCTACAAAATAGAGCGGATCAACGATCTTACCTATATCATGATAGAGCGCACCCGTACGAACCAACAACGCATTGGCGTTCGCTACTTTCGCGGCCTCCGAAGCCAAGTTCGACACCTGCATCGAATGCTGGAACGTTCCCGGTGCTTTCTCGGCCAAGAGATGGAGCAGGTCCGAATTGATATCCGCCAATTCGACCAGCGTGATGGACGAGATAAAATGGAAGACTTTCTCAAACAGATAGATCAGACCGTAACAACCGACGATGAGCAAAGCGCTGATGAAGAAATAGAGGTAGTTCCAAGCCACGATAGTTGTGAAGACGCCGGTTTGGGCAAACGTGATGGCCGTATAAGCGATTGATTCCGCCAGTAAGATCCATCCTGCGGTCTGCAACAACTGTGCTCGGCGCGTGAGATCGAAGAGCGAAGACACGGCTACCATGCCGACCGCCATCTGGATGAAGAAGAACTCCACCGGAGCGGGCACAATGACCGACGTGATGAGGATGGTCGTCAAATGCAGAGAGAGGGCCGTGCGGGAATCCAAGAACACACGCGTCAGGATAGCCACCCAGGCAAAGGGCACCAGATAGATAGACAGGCCAAACCGGAGCGCCAGACAAGCCAAGGCGATGACAATAAAGATCTGCAAGCAGAAGAAAAGCATCACCGAAGTCCGGCGGGCATAGTTCGGACGGAAGACAGCCAGATAAATCACAAACAGACTCAGGAACAATACCACGAGAATCGACTCACCCAAAAGCGAGAGTTTCTTTTGCTTATTGCCTGCATTCTCATCTTTGTATGCACGCTGGAGGGAGTGCAGCACCTGGTAGGTACGCTCGTTAACGATCTCGCCCTGCTCGACGATTCGTTCGTTCTTCTGCACCATACCTATGGTAGGCGATAGCGTAGCTAAAGTCTTCTCACGCATTGACTCGGTGCGTGCCGTATCACGAACGAGGTTCTGGTCTATGGAATAGCCATAGCATTTGTACGCCGAAGCAGGCGTATAGAGTTCCGAAAGGGAATAGTTCTTATACCCGCCGCCTCGCTGCGGAATAGCTACGCGGGAATATTCTTCGCTTTGCAGCCACTCCATCTCATCGAGCGAGATCACCATCACTTCTCTTTGCACGCGGGGGATATATTTATAATAAGGAGTGAAGGTGGAAAGCAATTGCTTCTCCTCCTTCGCCATCTGCTCATCGGTCTTATAGATCGGAAAGTCAAAATCCGCCCTCAGCGTAGCGTAGCCCCAAGGTTTTCCTACTTCGTAATGATAGCGGAAGGAATTGTTATACTGCGGGAAAAGCAACACAATGACAGCCGCTAAGATAACAAACGCACTAACGCGCAAAATCTGTGTAGGGATGTGGAATTTCATATTGGTGATTGGTGATTGATGATTGGTGATTTATCGTTTTGCCTTAAAAAATTCTTGTATCAAAGCCTTGCACTCGGCCTCTAAAACTCCCGATGAAACCGAAGCTTTCGGGTGAAAAACACGCGGGGCATAGGTTGCATATCCGCGTTTGGGATCGGGCGCACCATAGACGATGCGTTTGATCTGCGCCCAACCGATTGCACCGGCACACATCGGACAGGGTTCCACCGTGACGTACAACGTAGCATCGGGCAGGTATTTGCCTCCTACGGTCTGCGCCGCAGCGGTGATAGCCTGCATCTCGGCATGCGCCGTTACGTCCTCGAGCGTCTCCGTGAGGTTATGTCCCCGACCGATGATCTGATTCTGGGAGACGACAACGCATCCGATAGGTATCTCGTTGGCAGCTAAGGCTTTTTGAGCTTCAGCGAGCGCGAGGCGCATATAGCGCTCGTCGTCAGACCGCTGCGGTGACAGAGTACAGACCGTTTCACTGACAGACCGCTTCTCTGACAGAAATTTTTGGAGTTCCTCGGGATGGGACTCGAAGTGATTTCCTATCACAACAACATCTGCTCCGGCATCGTAGGCCGTATTCATCGCCTCGGGTGTCCGGATTCCTCCACCGACAATCAGAGTGCATTTCGTTTGCGCTCGTACCGCGGCAATTATATCCGATGAAATCGGGGTTTTTGCCCCGGAACCGGCTTCTAAGTAGATTGCTTTTTTACCCATCAGTTCCGCTGCGATGCAGGTATCTACAATTCGGTCTATTTGGTCCGATGGAATCGGAGATGTTTGCGTCACGCGCATCGTAGAAGTCTCCACACCGCCGTCTATCAAGATATAGGCTGTCGGGATAGCTTCTATCTGTGCGTTATGTATCGCTCGGGCTGACTTAATCTGCTGCCCGACCAGGTACTCAGGGTTATCTCCGGAGAGCAAAGAGAGATATAATATCGCATCGGCTTCCGGCGTAAACTGGGCGGCATTTCCGGGGAATAAAATTATTGGTAATTGGTAATTGGTAATTGGTAATTTTTCTTTCAACGCACGGACAAAAGCCGTGGTATCTCCGCCGGTGGAACCGCCGACGAAGATATAATCGGGGCAGCACTCCGCAGAGATATGGAGGGCATCCAAATTGGCCTTCTCAGGATCAAGCAACAATGCTAAACTTCTATGTTTGAAAGAAAAAGACATACATCAGTATTTCCATTCAAAAGACTCAACCATGCGGATCACATCGGTGCGCAAATAGTTATATACCGGGGCGAGGGAGTCGGCATTCGGCGGGCAATTGCAATACACCGAAGCCCGGAAGAAATGGCGGATGGAATCGGTGATAAAGAACTGGCAGGACGAAGCGGTATTTCCCTCCAAATCAAATAATACGCCATATACATCGGCCTCCGGATGCGCATATTCCCGCTCCGGAATGGCATTCGCGAACGAGGCATTCCGATAGACGAACTCGAGCGCATCATCGGACAGTTCGCGTAAGTTACGATGAACAGACTTATAGGAGCAGTGGATGGTTGCATCCAAAGCGGGATAATAGACATTGATCCAATAAGGTTCGTCATTCCGCGGTTGGACAACGGCGTTCTGCGACAGATCAAAGGTGTAGGGATAATCCGGATAGAGGGTCTCGAAATCCACATACGAAGTATCCGGCAAAGTGATACGATAATAGCCGTATGGCTTCGGCGTTGACACCTTACTACAAGAGGTTAAGAAAAAGACACAAAAAATACCTCCAAATAACAACCCTAAAAAATAATTTTTGCGCATTTGACTCCAAATTACGGCACAAAGGTAGTAATAAAAGTTGAAAGTGGAAAGTTAAAAGTGGAAAGTTTTTCATTTTTGGGACAAAATGACACTTTTTTTCTAAAAAAAGTCGCGCGCGCTTGCACATATTATAAATATTTTGTATCTTTGCGCCCAAATTTGTTTTGTATATGAAAAATCAAAATAACTATTGCGTTATTATGGCCGGCGGCATCGGAAGTCGTTTTTGGCCTTTCAGCAGGGTCGATAAGCCCAAACAATTCTTAGATTTCTTTGGTACGGGTAAGAGTTTGCTGCAGATGACAGTGGACCGTTTTCGTCCGTTGATTCCGATTGAAAATGTTTTTATTGTAACGAACGTAGCGTACAAAGATACGATTTTAAAGCAAGTGCCGGATTTATCGGAGAGTCAGATTCTATGCGAGCCTGCGCGTAGGAACACCGCGCCGTGCATCGCGTACGCGACCGCGCATATTCGTGCACTCTGCCTGCAGAAAGCCTATGGATTTACCAAAGACGAAGGGAAGCAATACGAGGGTTTTGCGAAGGCGGGTAAGATCAAAGGCGGCAACAGCAATTTGCCCAATTACCAGGATATCGACTGGAGTCGGCCGGAGATGCAGGCGAATATCGTCGTAGCAGCAAGCGATCATCTGATTCTGGAGGAAGGGAAATTCCGCAAGACGATTCAGAAAGCATTCGATTTCGTAGGTAGCAACAAGGCTATCTGCACGCTGGGCATGCAGCCTACCCGACCGGAGACAGGATACGGATACATCCAATTTGTCGCTGACAAATCGGATAAGTTGAAAGTTGATAGTTTAGAGTGTAGAGATATTTATCCGGTGAAGACGTTTACGGAGAAGCCGAATCTGGAGATGGCGAAGATATTCTTGAAGAGCGGTGATTTCCTTTGGAACAGTGGTATCTTTATTTGGAATCTGCAGACGATCAGTGAGGCCTTCCGTTATTTGTTACCGGAAGTGGCGGATCGTTTCCGCGAAGGAGAGTTACTGATGGGAACGGAGAAAGAGGAGGCGTTTATCGAAGATATCTTCCCGAAATGTCCGAACATCTCGATCGACTACGGCATCATGGAGAAGGCGGATAACGTATACGTCATTCCGTCCAGTTTCGGTTGGAGTGACTTGGGCTCATGGGGTTCGTTATACGAGTTGAGTGAGAAAGATGCAGAAACGAACGTGAGTCTGCATAGCGAAGCGCTATTCCATGAGGCGAGGGGTAATATCGTAACCTTGGAACCGGGTAAGTTAGCGATTGTGCAAGGCGTGGATGATATGATTATTGCGGAGCAGAAAGGTGTGCTGCTGGTTTGCAAGAAAGCGGAGGAGCAGCGCATCAAGGAGTTTGTAACCGAAGCGCAAGAGAAATTCAACGGCAAATATAATTAATTTACTTAATACTTAAACTCATGAGTTATCTGAATTTTGACAAGACAGTACTTGTTAATTTAGAGCGGTCGCTTCAGAAAGAGATGATTCGAACGAACCGTGCAGGGGTGTATAACTCGACCACGTTGGTCGATTGCAACACCCGTAAGTACCACGGCCAGTTGGTGATGCCCATTCCTGAGCTTGGGGAAGATAATTTCGTTCTGCTGAGTTCGTTGGATGAGACCGTGATCCAACACGGGGCTGAGTTCAACTTAGGTCTACACGAGTACGGCGAGAATCATTTCAGCCCCAACGGCCACAAGTACATTCGCGAGTTCGACTGCGAGTTGATCTCCAAGACCGTTTATCGCGTAGGTGCGATGGTATTGGAGAAGGAGCGGATGTTGGTCAGTTTCGAACCGCGTGTGCTGATTCGCTACACGTTATTAGAGAGCGGCAGTCCGACGGTATTGCGTTTCCGTCCGTTCCTGGCATTCCGAAGCGTGAACGAGTTAACGCACGAGAACCCGTTAGCCAACCCGAACATGGACGAGTGCGAGAACGGTCGTTTCAACCGCATGTATCCTGGCTTCCCGAATCTGTACATGCAGTTCAGCAAGGCCGTCGAGTATCATCATGACCCGCAGTGGTACAAGGGCATCGAGTACCGCAAAGAGAAAGAGCGCGGTTACGCCTTCAAAGAGGACCTGTTGGTACCGGGTTACTTCGAGTTACCGATGAAGAAAGGCGAGAGCATCATCTTCGCGGCAGGTGTGACGGAATGCAAGACCGCGAGTCTGAAAGCTACTTGGAAGAAAGAGTTAGCGCGCCGGAACAAGCGTCTTGACATGTTCTCGACTCTGAAGAACAGCGCAAGCCAGTTCTACAAACGCGAGGGGGACAAGTGCTACCTGTTAGCCGGTTTCCCATGGTTCCATGCGGACGCCCGCAACTCGTTCTTCGCGACGCCGAGTTGTACGTTAGACATCGACCGTCCGGAATACTGGGACGCCATCATCAACAAGACTGCGATAGGTGAGATCCTTAACTTCATGAATGGTCGCGGCACCGAGAACAAGATGACAGGCATGGATGAGCCGGATGCGTTGTTATGGTTCATTCGCGCATGTCAGAAATACGCACATAAATATACGGTTCGCGAGGCGGCTGATTTGTATGGTCAGCTCTGTCTGGACATCGTCACCTGGTACCGTAAGCAGAACCACCCGCGTGCCAAACTACACCAGAACGGATTGCTTTGGGTGGACGGCACACAACGTCCGGCTACCTGGATGAACGCGACGGAGAACGGTTGGCCTATCACCCCGAGAACGGGTTATGTAGTAGAGATCAACGCACTATGGTACAACGCAATGTTATTCACGGCAGAGTTGCTCCGGGAGATGGGCAAAGAGACGAGTGCCGACCTCATGGAGTACCAGGCAGAGATCACGAAGGACGCTTTTGTCAAGACCTTCTGGAACGGCGTTTATCTGAACGACTACGTGTTGGACGGCTACGAGAACCGCGAGGTAAGACCGAACCAGATATGGGCGGCCGGTCTTCCCTACAGCCCTCTGGACAAGAAACAGCAGAAGGCGGTAGTGGATATCTGTACGAAAGAGTTGCTGACGCCGAAGGGCTTGCGAACGCTGAGTCCGAAGAGCGGCGACTACCGTCCCTTCTACCGCGGCGGTCAGCAGGAGCGCGACAGGAACTTCCACAACGGTCCGGTATGGCCGTTCACGATAGCGGCATACGCGCGAGCTTACATGAATGTATATAAATACAGCGGTATCAGTTTTATGGAGCGACTGCTGGTCGGTTTTGAGGCCGAGATGGACGAGCTGACGATCGGTACGCTGAACGAGATGTACGACGGCAACCCGCCTTACAAAGGTCATGGCGGCATGAGTTATGCACCGAGTGTAGCAGCTGTGATCAGCGTGATGGATACGCTGAAGAAGTATCAATTAGAAGAAAGCGAAAAGTCGAAAGTCGAAAGCGAAGGAAAGGAGGCAGAGAAATGAAAGCGTTAATGTTTGGATGGGAGTTTCCTCCTCATATCTTAGGTGGTTTGGGAACTGCGAGTTACGGTCTGACGCGCGGCATGGCGCAACAGCCGGACATGGAGATCACGTTCGTCATCCCGAAACCATGGGGCGATGAAGATCAGAGTTTCCTGCGTATCATCGGTGCGAACAGTGTGCCTATCGTATGGAAAGAAAACAGCTATGACTATGTCAAGCAGCGCATGGAGGGCAAGATGAGCCCCGAAGAGTATTTCCATTTCCGCAACGGGATACATTATGACTACCGCCGTATCGGAACGGATGACTTGGGTTGCGTAGGTTTCTCGGGTCGTTACCCGGACAACCTGATCGAAGAGATCGGCAACTACGAAGCCGTAGCGAGTGTGTTAGCTCACAGTCTGGAATTTGATATTATCCACAGCCACGACTGGCTGACTTATCCTGCGGGTGTATTTGCCAAGCAGATCAGCGGCAAACCGTTGGTAATCCACGTTCACGCGACCGATTTCGACCGTAGCCGCGGCAACGTCAACCCGACGGTTTATGCGATAGAGAAACGCGGTATGGACGCAGCAGATCATATCATTTGCGTAAGTAACCTGACACGAAGGACGGTTATAGAGAAATATGGTATTGATCCGCGTAAGGTAAGTACGGTACATAATGCCGTAGAGCCGTTGGCGCATCCCGAGGAGTTCACGAAGCCTGAGCGCAAGGATAAGTTGGTTACTTTCTTGGGTCGAATCACTATGCAGAAGGGTCCCGAGTATTTCGTAGAGGCCGCAGCAAGAGTACTGAGCAAGACCGACGGCGTACGATTCGTGATGGCCGGAAGCGGCGACAAGATGGCGGAGATGATCGATCTCGTAGCCAAACGCGGTATTGCGGACAAGTTCCACTTCCCGGGCTTCATGCGCGGCAAGCAGGTACAGGAGATGTTAGCGATGAGCGACGTGTATATCATGCCGTCTGTGAGCGAGCCTTTCGGTATCAGTCCTTTGGAGGCGATGCAGGTAGGATGTCCGTCCATCATCTCGCATCAATCGGGCTGCGCGGAGATTCTACAACATGCTATCAAGACCGACTACTGGGACATCGACGCGATGGCCGATGCGATCTATGCGATCGTCAAATATCCGGCGATGTACAAGAGCCTGCATGAGTTAGGCATGGCGGAAGTCAACAATATCAAGTGGTCCGACGCCGGACTTAAAGTGCGCAGGATCTACGACGGAGTCATTAACCACACGCTGTAGACCGCTTCGCTCAAAGTAGAAAGACAAAAGACCGCTCGCTGAGCGAGCTCAAAGACAAAAGATTATTAAGAATTAAAAATTCGTATTATGAAAAATATATGTTTTTGCTTCCAGATGCACGCACCGTATCGTCTGAAGCGCTATCGTTTCTTCGAGATCGGCCATGATCACTACTACTACGATGATATGGCTACCGAAGAGCACGTAAATTGGCTTGTAAACACCTCGTACTTACCGCTTTGCCAGACGATCAAAGATATGATCAACCTGAGCAAGGGTAAATTCCACTGCGCGATCAGCGTTAGCGGTACGATGATCGAGATGTTCGAGCAGTTCAATCCGGAGATGATTGATATCCTCAAGGAGTTGGCAGCTACGAAAGCCGTTGAGTTCTTAGCCACGCCGTACAGCTATTCGTTGGCTTCGGAGTACAACGCGAGCGAGATGAAGTTGCAATTCAAGAAACAAGGAGAACTGTTAGAGAACGTTTTGGGCGTAAAGGCACAGACGGTTTTCAACACCGAGTTGCTGTACACGGACGAGACCGCTTATCAGTTGAACAAACTGGGTTACAAAGCGATCATGACCGAGGGCGCGAAGCACGTGATCAGCTGGAAGACGCCGAATAAGTTGTATCAGTCGGCAGGTGCTCCGAAGATGAAAGTGCTGCTGCGTAACACGAACCTGAGCGATGAGTTGAGTTTCCACTTCTCGGATCCTAACTGGCCGAATTTCCCGATGGACGCAGAGAAATATGCCAACCAGTTGAAGAACCTGCCGGAAGGCGAGGACATCATCAATATCTGGGTAGGCGCAGAGACCTTCGGTGTTCGTCAGAATGCCGGCACGGGTATCTTCGATTTCCTCAAGGCACTGCCGTACTATGCGTTAGAGCGCGAGATGGGCTTCATGACGCCGGCTGAAGTAGCGAAGAAACTGGCGGCGGAGGATGTATTGTCGAGTCCGTATCCTTTGACTTGGAGCGGCGAGGCAAAAGACCTGAGTGTATATGCCGGAAATGACTTGCAGCAAGAGGCTATTCATAAACTGTTCGCCGTAGCAGAGCGTGTTCACCTATGCCAAGACAAGGCGCTGAAGACCAACTGGTTGCGTCTGCAGGATGTGAACTACCTGCATTATATGAATCATATCGATCAGGGTGAGACGCAGTACGAATCGGCTTACGATGCATTCATCAACTATATGAATGTGCTGTCCGACTTCTTGCAGACCGTAGAGGAGCAATATCCGACGACGATTGAGAACGAGGAGTTGAATGAGTTGCTCAAGACCATCCGCAATCAGGAAGAAGAGATACAACTTCTTAAAGCAAAACTTAAGAAGTCGAAAGTCGAGAGTAAAAAGTAAAAAGTCGAAAGCCTTTTTCTTTTGAAGAAACGTATCGGTATAGTATTAGTGCTGTTGGCAGCGACCCTTGTGGCCGCTGCCAAGCAGCCGCGTACGAAGACGGTGATTCATACCTGGCAGATGCCGGGTTACAGCGCCGTCGCGGATACGATTGCGTTCATGGACACGCTGATGCTGAATTATCAGGACGTAGATGTACAGAACAACTACTCGATCAGCAGCGCCATGAACGGCAATATCCTCGTCTCGCCTATCGAGAGCCGCGTGATCAATGATCGGGTGCGTACGATAGAAGACCCGTTTGCCTGGAGTCTAACGCCCTATGTAGTCACGCCGCAGGAGCAGCGCTATTTCAATACGACGACCCCCTACTCGACCGTAGCGTATAAGAAAGGCTTCACAAGCGGACACGAGGAGAACGATATCGATTTTTTGTTTACCGGTAACTTAGGGCGGCGACTGAACTTAGGATTAGAGATGGACTATCTGAATTCGATCGGTCACTACGCCAATACGTCGGGTAAGTTATACCGTGGATCGGTATGGGGCAGTTACACGGGTGCGCACTACTCGATGCATGCCGCGTTCGGTTGGAGTCAGTTGAGTTCGTTCAACAACGGCGGTTTGCGAGACGTGAGTCAGCTATCGGGTCCGCTGAGCGCAGAGGACCTTCCGGTGCGACTCAATTCGATGATTGGTTACCGCTACCTGAGCGGGTATCTGCATAACCAATATGCGATAACAAAAGACAGAGAGTATCACGATTCGATTGAGGTGATCGAGAACGGACGAAGGGAATTGCATGATACCATCAAAGTGGAGTATATTCCTATTATGACCTTCAGTCATATCTTCGAGACCAATAACTCGAACAGACGGTATATCGAGAAGACGGCAGAGCAGGGATTTTACGACACGACCTATTATGATTCGTCCAAGACGAACGACACAACAGATGTGCTGACGATTCGCAATACGGTTGCGGTCACCTTCTGCGAAGAATACAACACAAAATTGAAGTTCGGCGCAACAGTATTTGCGATGAACGAATGTCAGCGGTTCATGCGCGACAGCATACCGTACGACAGTATTTATGACTATAAATGGACAAACAACACGTTTGTGGGCGGTGCGATACACAAGCACAGCGGTGCGAACGTACATTATAATGTAGAGGGAAAAGTTTGCGTAGTGGGTTATAAGATCGGTGAGTTCGACGTGCAGGGTAAACTGCAGACGAAGTTCCAAGCGGGTAAGTACCCGATGTTGATTTCTGCGCGCGCTTATGCGAAGAGCGAGACGCCGAACTGGTATCTGCAACATTATAACTCGAACCATATCCAATGGGAGAATAACTTCGGATTCACGTATCGGTTCTTAGGCGGGGCGACGATTGCTTATCCGACGAAGTGGGTGAAAGCGAAGATTGACTTCAGTTTTGAGAACCAGACCAATCCGATCTTTGTCTCGGCGAGCGACTGGTGTCCGCATCAATATATGGGCAGCGTACAGATTTTCACTGGCGATGTGACAGCCGATATCACTACACCTTGGGTGAATCTGGAAAACCGTGCGGTGATCCAGTACAGCACGCGAGACAGTATCATGCCGGTACCGCTGTTGATATTGCAGCATCGTCTCTATTACCACGGCACGTGGTTCAAGGCATTAGACGCACAGATCGGTGTGGACCTGCGTTATTTCACGCGCTACAAGGCACCGGTGTTATGTCCCGAGACCGGTATGTTCGCTACCCAACAAACGACGAACATCGGTAACTACCCGTGGATGAGCGTGTATGCAAACTTCTATGTGCGATCGATTCGCTTGCGTTTCTTCGCGCATTACCAACATGTCAACTATTGGTTCGACACCAAGAGCACAGGGTATCTGACCATGCCGGGGTATCCGACAAACAGGGATGTGTTCCGCGCGGGATTGGCATGGCATTTTTATAACTAGTTATAAAGTTGAAAGTTGAAAGTTTAGGGTTTAGAGGAGATATATGATAGTAACACAGAATTTGAACAAAGTAATTATCTATGCGCAGGAAGAAGCCGAGCGATTAGTCAGCAAGCGCATAGAGCCGGATCATTTATTGCTGGGAATCCTCCGTTTAGGAGAGGGTTCTGCTTTTGAAGTGCTACAGCAGACATCTATTGATGTGGCCGCAGCGAAAGCACATTTA
Source organism: Paludibacteraceae bacterium (assembly GCA_016302585.1). Lineage (GTDB taxonomy): Bacteria > Bacteroidota > Bacteroidia > Bacteroidales > Paludibacteraceae > Colicola. The sequence goes on from JAEDNI010000035.1 coordinate 16,507, forward strand.
GAGGAGCAGCAGCGAGGTAATGAAGAGATGATAGAACCCGTTCAGCGTAGCGCTCAGACGGATCGTATTCTGCGGATAGCAGAAGGTATCAGTCGTGAGTATATGGCGGAGGCGGTAGGTACGATTCACCTGCTGTTAGCTATCTTACGCGAGCGTATCAATACGACAGCATCGTACTTGGAGCGGGAGTGGCATATCAGTTTCAAGCAGTTAACCGACATCTTCGGTCAACCGCATTATGCTCCTTCGGAGACGACACAGACTTCGGCGGAACAGACGGGTGATGTGAATGAGAATAACTGGCAGCCGCAGCGCGGAGGTCAGCAGCCGAAGAACACGAAGAAAGGAAAGACCACGGCGCTGGATAAATACGGCAGGGATTTGACGAAACTGGCAGAGGAAGGTCAGTTAGACCCGATGGTAGGAAGAGAAGTGGAGATCGAACGGGTGGTACAGATTCTGAGTCGCAGAAAGAAGAACAATCCGATCTTGATTGGTGAACCGGGTGTAGGCAAGTCGGCTATCGTAGAAGGCTTGGCGCTGCGCATCGTGCATAACGAAGCCGGGGCGCTGCAGGGCAAGCGAATTATCACCTTAGATATGGCTTCGATGGTTGCCGGTACGACGTACAGGGGTCAGTTTGAGGAACGCATGAAACAGGTGATCACCGAACTGCAAAACCATCCGGAGGTGATCTTGTTTGTGGATGAGATTCATACCTTAATTGGTGCCGGTAATGCGTCGGGCAGTCTGGATGCAGCGAATATCTTAAAGCCCGCCTTGGCGCGCGGAGAAGTACAGTGCATCGGCGCGACGACGACGGCAGAGTACGCGAAGTCGATTGAGAAAGACGGAGCGTTGGAACGTCGGTTCCAAAAAGTGATTGTTCGGCCGACAACGGTAGAAGAGACGCTGAATATAGTAGGCAAGTTAAGCGCGTACTATGCGCAATACCATCATGTGGTATATACGGAAGAGGTGTTGAAAGCCTGCGTGAACTTAAGCGAGCGCTATTTGACGGACCGTGCTTTCCCGGATAAGGCGATTGATGTGATGGATGAGGTGGGTGCCCGCAGTCACGCGCGTCAAAAGGCGATCGGAGAGACCGAAGCGGAACCGTATATGATCACGACGGACGATGTAGCGGGGGTAGTAAGTATGATGAGCGGCGTACCTGTTCAACGGGTAGCTACGGCAGAGAACGAACGCTTGCGTACGATGGGCGAGACACTGAAGAAACGTATCATCGGCCAGGACAAAGCCGTAGAGACGGTCGTTCGCGCTATTCAACGGAGTCGTCTGGGTTTAAGAGACCCGAAACGACCGATTGGCACCTTCTTCTTCTTGGGTCAGACGGGTGTAGGTAAGACGTACCTGGCACAATGTCTGGCGGAGGAGATGTTCGGCAGCAAAGATGCGATGATCCGCTTCGACATGTCGGAGTTCATGGAGAAACATACGGTGAGTCTGTTAGTAGGAGCTCCTCCGGGATACGTAGCGCATGAAGACGGCGGTAAGTTAACCGAAGCGGTACGAAGAAAACCCTACTCGATCATCCTGTTCGACGAGATCGAGAAAGCGCACCCAGATATCTTCAACGTGCTGCTGCAGGTAATGGACGAAGGTCGTCTGACCGATCGGCAGGGACATATCGTGGACTTTAGGAACACAATTATTGTGCTGACGAGTAACGTAGGTACGCGTCAACTGCAGGAGTTCGGCAGCGGCGTGGGCTTTAGTGCCTCCGAGATGGACCAGAAGCAGGTGAATGCGACGTTGCTGAAGGCGCTGCAGAAGCAGTTCCCGCCGGAGTTCGTGAACCGTATTGATAATGTGGTTACCTTTGAGCCGTTAAGCAAAGAGACTATTGCGCAAATTGTACGGATTGAGGTGAGTCTGTTGCAACAACGAATGAAAGCGCAGGGACATCAACTGAGTGTTTCGACCGAAGTGAATGAGCAGTTGGTAGAGAAGAGTTTCGATAAGAAGAACGGAGCTCGTCCTGTTAAACGGGCGGTACAAACGTACTTGGAAGATCCGTTAACGGATATCCTCTTGCGCAAACCAAATCAGAAAAAAATAACCATTAAACAAATACAACAAGTATGACAGTAGAAATTACAGACGCTAACATCAAGGATGTGATCGCGTCAGGCAAACCGGTAGTAGTAGATTTTTGGGCTGCTTGGTGCGGTCCGTGTAAGATGATGCTTCCTATTTTGGAGGAGCTCTCGAACGAATACGAAGGTAAGGTAGTAGTCGGTAAACTGAATGTGGATGATAATCCGGATACCTGCGAGGAGTTCGGCATTATGAATATCCCGACGATGCTGTTCTTCCAGAACGGCGAGTTGGTAAATCGCCACGTAGGTGCGTGCCGCAAGCAGGATTTAGCGCAACTTTTCGACAGTTTGCTGTAAAAATCACACAAAAAGCGGCAAAAGTACGAATTTATTTGCATAATTCAAAAAAAAGCAGTACCTTTGCGCCCTATTCTGCCGTAATGGGCACGCTTTTTGTGCGCCGTTAGGCGGGGTCCGGTAGCTCAGCTGGATAGAGCAACAGCCTTCTAAGCTGTGGGTCTCGGGT
>JAEDNI010000065.1 GCA_016302585.1 Paludibacteraceae bacterium
AGTCGTCTCCCTAGCTCAGTTGGTAGAGCAACTGACTCTTAATCAGTGGGTCGAGGGTTCGAGTCCCTCGGGGGACACAAAAGGTGCAATAAGCACCTTTTTTTGTGCCGAGGGCTCAAACAAACTACAAGCTCTCGGCGAATCGCTCTGCCTCTTCTATTTGGTCTATTTTTCCGACATCCATCATTCGATAATCCAATGGCACATACGCCTTAAGGATGATTGGTGATTGGTAATTGGTGATTGCTGATTGGTGATTTTGTTCGCAGAGGTGCAGATAAAAATCAATCAACGAGAACTTATCCTCCTGAATCTGTCGAAGCAAACGCAATGCTTCCCCATTCAAAATCTGTAAACCGCTGAACGCCAAATGACGACCGTCCTTGCCCTTAAGTTCACCGGTAGCAATATTCGTCCACCCGCATAGAGAATCCCTTTTATCAAAGCATAAATATCGCTGCGTTTTCCTTTCGCTTACAACTAATTGACTTACACCCGTCCGCTCGTACTCGCTCACAAGTGTACGCAGGTCAATATTGGATAATATATCGACATTACAGGCCAATATAGGGCCCTCCATAACAGCCTTCTTCAAGCCTCCTCCGGTGTCCAGAAGCATATCTCGTTCGTCGGAAATGGAGATATTACATCCCCATCCGTTATTGCGGCGGATGGTATCGATGATCATATCCGGGAAATGATGCACATTGACGGTGATATCCGTAATTCCGGCATCACGTAATTTCTCCACCTGCCATTGCAACAGCGGCTTGCCTGCCAGAGGCACCAGTGCCTTTGGCATCGTATCGGTAAGCGGTTTTAAACGCGTACCCAAACCCGCTGCAAAAATCATCGCTTTCATAAATAGACCGCTCGCGGTGCTCACTCAAAGAATAAAGACCGCTTCGCTAAAAGATTAAAGACTAAAAAGATTTAGTTATACCGCGTTCGCGATGGATGAGTTCGATCTGAACGTTGTATTTCTCTTTGAGGTGTGCCGCCAGATGTTCGGCGCAATAGACAGAGCGATGCTGACCTCCGGTACAGCCGAAAGCGACCTGCAGATGGTCAAAACCACGCTCGAGGAACCGCTCCACATGATGATCTACCAAGGCGTACACGGAATTCAGGAACGTCAGTATCTCACCGTCTTTCTCCAAGAAATCTATCACCGGCTGATCGAGACCCGTGAGAGCCTTGTATTCATCGTATTTACCGGGGTTGTGGGTACTGCGGCAATCGAAGACATACCCGCCGCCGTTTCCGGACTCATCCGCAGGGATTCCGCGCTTGAAAGAGAAAGAATAAATGGTAACTACAAGGGCTGGACATTGGCTTTGACCGTCGGTTGACCGTCGTTCGACCGTCGTTCGAGGAAGGTATTTGGAGAGTAAGAAGAGTGTCGGATATTCTTGCTGCAATTCCGGGTTTTGGGTAAAAATCTCTTCAAGGTTGATCAGGGCGTTGGGAATGGACTCCAGGAAATGGGGTTTGCGTTCAAAATATCCTCTGTAGCCGTACGCGCCGAGGACCTGTAGCGTGCGCAGGAGGACGAAATGCTTGAGAGATTCCTTCCACGAATCTCTATTGGTGATTGGTGATTGGTGAGTGGAAATTTCTATTTTCTCCAGTTCGTCGAAATAGGCGTCAATCAGTTCCTCGCGGAGAGAGGCAGGGATATTCGCTTTTGCCTGCCAGAGGAAGGAGGCTACGTCATACTGCGTCGGGCCTTTGCGTCCGCCCTGAAAATCAATGAAGTAGGGCTTGCCGTCTTTGATCATCACATTGCGGCTCTGGAAATCGCGGTAGAGGAAAGACCACTGCGTTGAAAGACCGCTCTGCTGTAAGACCGTTTCACTGTAAGACCGCTCCGCTGTAAGATTAGAAACCATGCGGTCAAAATCGTCCTCCAAGTCCGGTTCGGAGAACTCGATCTTCGTTCCCTTCAAAAAACAGTATTTGAAATAATTCAGATCCCACCGGATAGAGCGTTCGTCCATCGCCGGAATAGGGAAACACTTCGACCAATCAAAATCACGTGCGCCTTCTATCTGTATGTGCGCGAGTGCGCGTAACGTGCGTTCTAATAAGGTGCGCTCGGTATCATTGAAATTGCCCGTCTCACGACCATGTTTGATGGCGTCGAAAAGGAGCGTATCGCCCAGATCCTCCTGGGTATAACTCATCTCATCCTCACTCACCCACAACACTTTTGGAACGGGAAGACCCAACTGCGAGAAATGACGCGACATATAAATAAATGCCCTATTCTCATCGCGGTTCGTTCCTACAACGCGGATGATGGTCTTGCCCGTCTCATCCGTCTCCCGCGTATAAATTCTATTGGACCCTTGCTGTTTCATTAGCATCGGAATTGAAGTGCATGGTGGATACAAGTCACCTTACAGGGACCAATGATATTCTCCAAGATACCGTCGGCCTCAAAGAGGATATGCTTGCGATAACTGATCTCGATCTCTTTACCACAAATCGGATAGACAAAAGGCAACTCCGTCAGACGGCCGTTATAGAGCTTCGGAAGTGCCTCGATGATCTGGCGGAAAGTGGGTTTCTTGACAAACATCGTATGGAAGACTCCATCGGTAGGATCGGCTGCGGGATTCTGCTTGATGCCGCCTCCGGAGAAAGGTCCATTACCGACGTTCATCGTAAAGAGCAGATCGTCCACCGCCTGTTGTCCATCGACCGTCAGAACCATGTGCTGCGCCTTATGCTGGATGATTGCGGCGATGAGGCCGAAGAGATAATTGACGTGGTGTGAACCCAGGTAGTATTTCAAGGTCTCGGCTATCTTGCAACAGAGAGGATCAACGCCAAAACCGACCGAGTTAATGAAATAGCGGTGGTGGGCAATGCCGTTTCGCCAATAGGTGACGCAACCTATATCTATCGGATGTCCCTCGCCCTCGAAGAATCGCCGGAGAGACTCCTTATGGTTCTTGGTCAAGGACCAATACCGCGCCCAGTCGTTGCCGGTTCCGCGAGGCATGAGTCCCAACCGGATAGTAGCCCGTTGCTCCGCGCTTATCTCCGCACGCATGATACCGTTCACCGCCTCGCTGAGCGTCCCATCGCCGCCGAGAACGAGGAGCTCATCATAGCCTTTCTCCACCAACTCCCGCGCCAACTCAATAGCATGCCCCGCATATTTCGTCACGCGATAGGCAAAAGGCTGATGGCGCTTGCGCAGCAGATTCCAAAGATAAATACGTTGTGCTCGAAACGCTTTCTTTCCCGATTTCGGATTAATAATGATGCCTAACATGTACTTTTTACGATTTATCCGTTTACCATTTGTTCATTTGGAAACGCGAGTGCAAAGGTACACAAAAAAAATGACATACACAAATTGTATGTCATTTTTTCTGAAAATTACTTCATTTTCTTACTTGAAGAACTCGTTCACTTTTTCGTTCAGTACAATTTCTTCTTGGAAGATGTAAGCACCCGTTTTAGGCGACTTAACCATCTTGATGCACTTAGAGTGCGCGCGTCCGGAGTTACCGGTTTGCAGTGTTGCGACCGCTTTCTTTGCCATAGTTCTAAGCCTTTCTAAAATTAGGGTTAATTACTTGATTTCCTTATGAATCGTGTACTTCTTCAAATAAGGATTATACTTCTTCAACTCCAAACGATCCGGAGTATTCTTGCGGTTTTTGGTAGTGATGTAACGACTCATACCGGGAACACCGCTGGCCTTTTGCTCTGTGCACTCAAGGATTACTTGAACACGTGCTTCTTTTGATTTCTTTGCCATAAGTTAACTCCTTTCGTTTAATAGAGATAGCCCTTCTCAGCCGCCTGCTTCAAGGCGTTGTCAAGGCCGATCTTGTTAATTGTTCTCAGACCGGCTGCACTCACGTTCAGCTCGATCCATACATCCTGTTCTACCCAGTAGAACTTGCGGCGGAAGAGGTTCACATCGAAAGTGCGCTTTGTATGGCGCTTCGAGTGCGAGACATTGCAGCCGCCCATGGCTTTCTTGCCTGTAATTTGACAAATCTTTGACATTGTAGTATATATTT
>JAEDNI010000036.1 GCA_016302585.1 Paludibacteraceae bacterium
AACGCTTATCTTCACTTCCTCGGCTATCGAATCCACATAGAGCACCTCGCCGTTAACCGACCAGGTCACGCCGTACTTCGCTCCGGGAACAGGAGGAACATACGTACGGGAACCGTCACTCTTACCCGGAATAAAGTCAGGATCGGTAGAAGGCATCAAGAGGTCCATATCTACCACTTCACCGGCATGCTCACCCCAGATATACTCCGCCAGATACGGGTAGTCAATAAACGGATTGCGGTTTCCTTGTGTTTGCTGGATACCGTTATTACGATCTATTTCCTTCTGCGAAACAGGATCCTCACGGTGCCATTTCATCAGTAGTACAACGGCTTTCTTCTTCAAGCCGAAGTTCTGCTGCGCGGTATAAACACCCGTAAAGAATGTATTACTGGTGGTCAAGTTCGATTGTTGCCATTTAATGATTGTACCCATCAGACCGCGAGCGATATCACCTTTGTATTCCGGTTTAGGCTCAAATACACTGCCACTACCCTTAATCACCTCTCCGGCAGAAGAAGCGATGGTTTTCTTATCCGTGGACCAACTGCCGGCTGAACCGAACTTATTCCCTACCCAATTGGTACCTCCGTTCACCTCGCCGTATTCATAGTTCGAGCGCACACCATTCACTTTTCCATCAGTAGGTAACACATGGAAGATATCGTTTCCGATGCCGCCTGTTCCTCCTCCCCACCAGGATTGAGGGATCGAGTGCTCGCGGTTGTAACAATCGCATACACCGCTGTAGTTACCGCAGGTATTCGATTTTTCGAAGGCACACTCTCCATACATATCCCATATTTTACCGGCTTTCGGATGTCCGGCCGGATATACATCAGTCTTCGAATAAGCAGTATAAAGACCTTTGTAACCGATGGACGAATAGCCCACATTCGTTTGAGCACTTACAGCGGACCATAGTTCTTTACCGGATTTACCGTCCGCAGAAGACCAATACGCAGGAATCTGTTCTGGTTTTGTTACTGTTGCTGCCCACAGCATTTGCGTTGCGAACACCAAAATCAGGAAAGAGAAAAAATGTTTTTTCATAATATTAAAATTTTTTCATTATTTGTGCTTCTACTATTCAACTTGCAAAAAAGTTCGCAAATTTACGGCTTTTTTTGCATTTATGCAAATAAAAACGGCAAAATTTTTGGAATTTCGCCGTTTTTAGTAAAAAAATAGAGGATTTTTATATTATCTCATGCAGAATTTCACTTACCGTAGGATGCGGGAAGACAACCTGTTCGAACTCGGCTGTCGTATAGCCCATACGCACCGCAAAAGAAGCCGCGGCAATGAATTCCGAACACGGGTTGCCGATACAATGCACTCCTAAAATGGTCTGTTTCTTGGTATCTAACACCAGTTTGCAAAGACCGGTCTCCCCTTCGTTCTCTGCCATAAATCGACCACTGAATGTCATCGGCAGTTGACGCACTTCGGTCTCGATATTCAGTTCCGCAGCCTGCTGCTCGGTAATACCAACAGACGCTATCTCAGGATTGGTATAAACGACCGACGGTATGGCATTATAAGCGATACGCTGCAGCGGTATCTGTTTCAACAGACGACCAACCATCACTTCCGCCTGCCGGGCAGCTACATGGGCCAACATGATCTTGCCCGTCACATCACCGCAGGCATAGACGTTCGGAAGGTTCGTCTTCATGAATTCATCCACAATAATCGCTCCGCGATTTAACTCCAGATCATTCAATGCTTCGAGACCTTGGAGGTTCGCTCTACGACCTACTGAAACCAAGATCCGCTCTGCGGATATTTGTAATTGGTCATTGGAAATTTGCGATTTGACATGTACTTTCCCACCTTCGATGGACTCTACTTTTGTACTGGTCAAGATGTTAATTCCTGCTTTTTTGTATTTCTCTAACAGCACATTTACTATGTCTTGGTCCAGATTCGGCAAGATAGTCGGCATGGCTTCGATAACCGTTACAGGCACCCCTAATTCATGGTACAGCGTTGCAAACTCCATACCGATCACACCGCCTCCGACGATGATAATCGATTTCGGCAGTTCGGTAGCAGCCAAGGCATCTGTACTGTCCCACACATACTCATTCTCTTTGATACCCGGAATAGGAGGAACGAAGTTCGTCGAACCCGTACAAATCAAAAGATTCTCGGCTTCGTAAGTCTCGCCGTTGCAGGAAACGGTCACGAGTTCATCCGTACGACTTACTACTGCTGCAGCTCCGCTGACCAACGTACAGTGTTCGTTATTCAGACGCTGTTTGATACCGGCTACCAGTTTGCGCACCACAATGGTCTTGCGCTTCTGCATGGCAGCAAAATCGAACGCTACGTTCTCTGCCGTTACACCGTATTTCTGTGCGTGTGTCGCATTATAATACTGCTTCGCGCCATACAAGAGCGATTTGGTAGGAATACAGCCTACATTCAGACACGTACCTCCTACAGCGTTTTGCTCAAAGAGCACCACATCTTTACCGGCTTTCGAGGCCTTCTCTGCTGCTGTATAGCCCGCAGGACCTCCGCCAATAATGGCTAAAAAATATTTCATATTTTTAAGCGTTAAAGTGTTAAAACGTTAAAATGGTTTGCTGTGCAAACGTTAAGGGGTTATCTTTTTTCTTTTATCCTAATCTCCGGTGTGGACTGAAGCACGATGGAGTTGGCAGGGACATCTTGGGTAAGCCAGACGTTACCGCCTATTACGGTGTCATGACCGATAGTTACACGCCCCAAGATAGAGGTGTTCGAATAGACCGTCACACGGTCCTCTAAGATCGGGTGACGAGGGATATCAATCGGTCGTCCTTGTTCATCATATTCAAAATTCTTCGCACCCAACGTCACACCTTGATAGAGCACCACATGAGAACCGATGATAGTAGTCTCGCCAATGACAACCCCCGTACCATGATCGATACAGAAATAGTCGCCAATAGTTGCCGCGGGGTGAATATCAATACCCGTACGGCTGTGCGCCAACTCGGTTAACATACGCGGAATACGCGGAATACCAAGGTGGTACAACACATGCGCAGCACGGTAATGTACCATAGCAAAAGTAAGCGGATACGAAAGAATCACTTCTCCGCGATCGGTAACAGCCGGGTCGTTATGCAACACCGCATCTACATCCGTATTCACGAGTCGTGAAATAGCCGGTAACTCTGCCCAGAAAGCATCAGGCAAACAGAGATCCTGCGGTGCCTCTACCTTCGGGAAATACTCCGGGAAGATCACACCCTGCAAGTGCGCTACTAATTGCTTTAACTGATTAATAGTGGGTATTTTCGTCATAATACACTTAAATAGCGTTCGCCTGTATCGGGTAACAATACTACGATGGTCTTGTCTTTATAGTCGGGTTGTTGCATCAACCGGCAAGCCGCAGCATAGGCCGCACCGCTCGAGATACCAACCAACAGGCCCTGCTCTTTTGCCAATGCCCGCGCAGCTTCCATGGCATCTTCGTTCGTGATAGTCATCACGCGATCCACAAAAACGGCTTGGTAGGTCTCGGGCACAAAGCCCGCACCTATTCCTTGTATCTTATGCGCACCCGCTTTCCCTCCGGATAAGACAGGAGAAGAAGCAGGCTCAACGGCGATGACCTCTACCAGCATATTCTTCTCTTTCAATGCACGCCCTACTCCACTGACTGTACCTCCGGTGCCGACTCCGGCAATGAAGACATCCACTTGACCATTCGTATCTTCCCAAATCTCCTGACCCGTCGTAGCATAGTGAATAGCCGGGTTAGCAGGGTTCACAAACTGGCCTAAGATAATACTGTTCGGCGTCTCGCGCTGCATGGCTTCAGCCTTCGCTATCGCCCCTTTCATTTCTTCTGCTCCGGGTGTCAGAACAAGTTCTGCACCATAGGTAGTCAAGAGATTTCGACGCTCCACCGACATGGTCTCTGGCATGGTTAATATCACACGATAGCCCTTCAGTTTACCGATCCATGCCAAACCCACTCCGGTGTTTCCGCTCGTAGGTTCAATAATCGTTCCGCCCGGTTGCAAAACACCGCGTTTTTCGGCATCCTCTATCATCGAAAGAGCCGTACGGTCCTTTACCGATCCACCGGGATTGAAACGCTCTAATTTCAACAGCAGACCCGGTTGTACTTCCAACATCGGCGTCTTGCCGATTAGCTCTATCAGATTTTTAACGATCATAAACTTCTCAAATAAATGCGAACGGCCTCGGCTACCATCTCGGAACACGGCCGTTTCTGGTAGTACTCGGGCGTGCGTTCCGCGGGTCTGGGATCCAGATCCAACTTCACATCGCACTGTCCTTTCGGCGCCAAACCCAACAACTCCGCACAAATCAAACTGCCGTACTTGTCTTTGAACTGCCCTGCCAGCTGCTGGACGAAGGCATAATTCGCCATCTTACCCTCGTTGTCGTGGGGTGTAGCCGACCCTTTCTCCAATCCGGCGAGCATGAACATCCCGCTCGCGGCACCACAAACCATACGCATCCGACCGATACCGCCGCCGAACGATGCCGATAGACGCAACGCCAACTGTTCGTCCGTAATCCCGTACATATCCGCACAGGAGGCGAACACTGATTGCGAGCAGTTAAACCCCTGTTTGAATAACTCAGTAGCGCGCTGCGCCCGTATTTCAATCTCTTGTTCTGTCATATCTAACAAATCAGGCTGCAAAGATAATGCTTTTTTTTGACATATGCAAATTTTGGGGTTCGGAAATATAAGGATTTTTCAAAAAAGACATAGTTTTTGGGGGGATTTTTTCATAGTGTCTGGATAACATCCGGCGCCTAAACCCGTAACCCATAACCCGTAACCGGTACCCCCTCACCAAAAGAAAGAGCGCATCAGCACTCTTTCTTTTGTCTTAGAGCTCCACGCTCTTTCCTTATATAAAACAACACACACGCCATTACACCGTACGCTCCGGTGAGCACCCATAGCGCGATGAACTCACGCGTCACTTGAGAGAACGTTGCACCCATCGAGTTGACATGAATGAACGCGTGCGCTCCCCATGTATAAGGGATGCAGGCTGCCACCCATCGCCAAGCCTGCGGGATCATCTCCTTCGGCCATGAGATACCAGCCAGAAACAGGAAGATAAGCGACGAAGAAATCAGCAACACCATTCCCGACTCACGGTTGCGGATGAATACGCTGACGCAGAGCGAGAAGAAAATAACCGCCAGTAGATAAGGAATGATAAGAAGCAGAATCGTCCCTATGTCCCCTATATGAGGTATATCGAAGAGACGCGGCAGGAACCCCAGCAGGATAGCTGCCAGACCATAGTAGATAAGGAAATACGCTCCGGTGCGGGCGATAAGCGACCGGATACTATACTGATCGAGGTTCTCCTCACGCGCCGTGCCGCCAAGCATACAGATACCGAAGAAAAGGGTCTGATGCAGGATCAGCACCAGTACCGCCGGGATGAGGAAAGAACCATAACCGCCGGTGGGCGTAAAGAGCGCCGTCTCATGATACGGGGCGTCCTGCACAAGCGACCAAGCGAACTCCTTATCCATACCCATCTGTTCGTAACGGTCAATCTGGATATTACGCATCGACTCCAGCATCACCTGGTTACAGGAGAGATAGATCGCCTTCATATAGAGGAACGACGACATATCGCAGAAAAGCGATATATGCGCTTGTCCAAGCGGGTCCGCCAACTGCTTGGCGAAGTCACGCGGGAAATAGATGATACCGTGTACCTTCTGGTCACGCAGCAGCTGCTCCGCCTCCGCCATAGAGGTGCAGGAGTGCGTCAGTTTGATATCCGGCGCTGCGCTCCACCGATGAAGAAACTCACGGCTCTGCGTGCTGTTACTCAGGTCCACCACAGCCACGGGGATATCCGTGATCTGCTCATTCCAATAGATGGCTTTATACAGGAAAGGGTACGCCAAGGTAGCGACAATAAAAATAACCATCACTCCGGCATCGCTAAAGATACGACGCAACTCATTTACAAAATCCTTCCACATACTCTTTCTACTTTCAACATTCAACTTTCAATTACTTCAGCGGATAGTTCTGATAGACAAGCGCCCTATGGAGACGGGGTGCGACACACAGCGCCGCCAGCATGAAGGCATTAAGCGCCAACATATTAAAAAGGCTATTCTCCGGCGGAGCCGCCATAAGCGCCTCGTTGACATAGATCAGGTAATAATGGCGCAAGGGCTCCATATAACTGAGTGCCTTAACCGGCGGCAACATACACATCTGGGGATAGGTGAAGCCCGAGAGCGAGAAACCTAACATCGCATACAAAGCCGCAATAGAGATCGCATCACGCAGCGTCGGCAACAAACCGATGAGCGTGATACCCAGACCCTCCATCGCAAAGATATAAAGCACCATTCCGAAGAGCAAACGACCGTGGCTGCCATAGACCGGAAAACCGGCATAGCGGTATAAGATCAGATGACATCCGATACCTAACACCAGATAGACGAAGGTATAAGGTATCAGCTTTCCGATCATCGCTACGGTATAGTTACCTCCGGCAGCACGCAGCCACGCATGCGAAGTGCGCATCTTCAGTTCAAAACCGATCGCGAAGATAGTAAGCATGATGCACACAAGCCCCAGAATACCGGGTAAGATCGTACTTACCAGATAGACGGAGTAGTTCCCCCATGGGTTCGCCACCATATGCCCCTCTATCGAAAGCGGCTGGATACGATGCATAATCACATCATCCGTCATACCTTTCTTTCGCAGCACCTCACGCTGAAACGCGCCCGAAGTAAGGTTAGCCATCGTCAGCAGTTGTTTGTACGCCGTGTTGCCGCCAACCGTATAAGCATTCGTGACATAGAAATCGAGTTGCGGACGTTTGAACGCCACCAAATCACTATAGAAACCTTCGCGTATCACGAAAATTCCGTAGATCTTCCCCTGCTGCATCGCCTCACGGGCTTCCGGATAGGAGTTCGTGACCAGCTGTATATCTACCGAAGGCGTAGCCTGCATCTCATGGATGAGACGGCGTGAGATAGACGTCTGATCGAGGTCCACCACCGCTACCGGCATGTTCTCCGCCGCTCCTCCACGCATAAGCGTGAGAAAGAAGAACGTAGAGAGCAGCATAACGCCTACGGACGCAAACAAATACAGTGGTCGCGCAAACATCATATGCAACTCACGTTGCATCACCCGCCATATGTTAATAAATATGTATTTCAACTTTCAACTCTCCATACGGCTTCAGCCGATCGTTCGAGGCTTAGCCGAGATAAGAACTTTCAATTTTCAATTACCAAAGCTGTCATGCCCGGACGAAGATTCGGAATATCGGAAGTCGGTCGGCACTTGACGTCAAACGTACGCACGTCATAACCGCCGTTCTGTTTGGTTGAACGCCAGGTAGCGTATGTCCCCATCGCCTTCACATGAGTGACGGTCAGCGGATAACGCACACCGTTCCCGAGCGCAGGGATAGTTACTTCTATAACGCTTCCAACCGGAAAATGATACAGTATATCTTCGCGTACGGAGAAAGTGAACCATACATCACTCAGATCCACAATAGCCATCACCGGCGATCCTTGACCAACCAGTTCTCCTACCTTCGGAAATAGTTCGGAAACCTCGCCGTCGCAAGGCGAAAGTAGGTATTTCTCCGCTTCGGCAGCGGCCACTTCCTGTAAGATTCCATCTACCCGCGCCACTTGCGCTGCCGCAGCTGCCTTATCCTCCTCGCGTGCACCGGCAAGCGCCATCTCGTATTGGCTGCGAGCGGCTTTGACCGTAGCTACGGCGGCTTTGTACTGTGCCTCTACCTCATCGCGTTTCTGCGCACTCACTACGCCTTTGTCATACAAACGCTGCACGCGGTCATAACTCTTGCGGTAGATCTCTTCGCCTGCTTTCGCTTTCTGATAGAGCTCGTAAGCGCCCTGAATCTGCTCCCGCTGAGCACCGTTCTTGGCTTTCTGGTTAACCGCTTCTGCCATCTCTCTTGCAGCGAGTGCCTGCGCTTTCTTCGCCTCCACTTCAGGCGAATAGATCACAACGAGCGTATCGCCTTTCTTCACTTGTTCCCCCTCTTCATAGAGGTACATCTCAATACGCCCCGGTACTTTGCCGGATACGCGGTATTCCGCTGCCTCCGCTTCTCCCTGGATGAGCGTCTTCTCCGGTCGGAGTGCTAACACACCTACGACCGCAACAATAACGACTACTGTCAACAGCGCGATAAGCCCCAACAGTAGACTTCCTTCTTTTTGATGTTTCATGTTAAAACTTTCCTAAATATTTGCGAAGTTGTGTTTCCGTTGTTTTGGCCTCCGTCTCGGCATCGACGAGGTCAGACGCCGCTGCGAGCCACGCCGTTTGGGCTTGCATGAGTTCCGTAAGGGTGATCATACCTGCCTCATAGGACTCTTGAGCCATACGGAGCACCTCTGCTGCGTTGGCTTGCGTGAGCCGCGCTAACGCAATCTTCTGCTGCGCCTCGGCCAGTTTCTGATTAGCCTGAGTCGTCTGTAAGGTCAATAGTTCACGCGTCTCATCGATCTTCAGGGTCACTGCGTTCGCCGCATGCTTGGCTGCTTTGTATCGTAAGATATCATCGGCATGAACGATCGGTACATTCACCACTACACCGGCAGAGAAGAAACCTTTGCTGTTCCATTTATTACTGAAGCCGTTCTCTACATTCGGGTTCGTATATACATAACCGGCCGAAGCCACGATATTCGGCTGCAGTCCCGCTGCCGCAAGCATCGTGTTCGCCTTGGCGATCTTCTCTGCTTCTTGGAGCAGTTGGAGCTCCGAGCGGCTCTCCACCGCCGATTCTGTATTGACGGAGTCAAATGGAAGCGCCGTCTCTGACAGACCGCTTTCATCCAAGACGAACGCCGTGCTGAGCGGCAGGCCGCATATTTGTGCCAAAGCCATATTAGACAAAGTCAGACCGTTCTCCGCCTGCAGTTTCTTCACTTGTGCCTCTCCGCGCTTGGTGGTAACCTTAAGCAAGTCCGCCTGCGTTACAAGTCCCTCGTCTAAGGATTCCTTGACGTCCTTCTCTAATTGGCATAAGAGTCGATAATACTGCTCGGCGAGTTCTTTCTTCTTAGCAACCGATACCACACGCCAATAGGCCTCGTCCACCGAGTAGATGATATCTTTCTCTTTCGCCTCGGATTGGAGAACTGCGATGTTCTCCGTGGCTTTGGCTATCTTGTACATCTGCGTTAATCGTCCTCCGACGTAAATAGGCTGCGTGATGCCGACCTGCGCCACAAAGATCTGGCTCAAGTCCGGCGATAACTTATCGTACAGCAACTTATACGCGTCCGCTATATCCTGCCCCGTTCTGTCAGCCAGACCGGTTACAGCTTCTTCGAAAGGTGTACCTTGCGCCGCCTCTTCGATCTCACCTACGATACTTTCCTCGCTCCATGTGAACGAAGCTGTTCCGTCCGGATTCACCGTCGCAGTACCGGCCTTGAACGAGGCGGTATTTTCCAGCAAGTGGACAGTCGCGTTATTCCACATGTAGGAAGCATTCGCCGTAATACGGGGAAACATCGCCGCCAGAGCTGCCTGACGGTTATACTTCGCCGCCAAACGCGACTCTTCTTGCGAACGGGCAGAACTACCCGCAGTTAACGCCAGATCACGACATTGTTGCAAAGTGTACTGAACCGTGTCACCGGCTGTTACAAACGAGAGACGAAAAACAATGAATAAGAGTGTCAACAATACCCTCCTCTTTCGATTCTCTTTCATGATTGTTGTCTTTATGTTAATGTATTATACCAATTCTCGAGTTTTTCATTAAACGCACGTCGGTCGAGTGTCTGCGCCCACGCGCGTAAATCATCCGTATGATCCTCAAAAATCATCGTCACCGTACGACGCCATTTCCATTGTTTGGGCTTGAGTTTGGACCATCGGCTGCTCTCCAGCCCACGCATCCGACATAGGATAACGCGCACCCCTTCGGGCAGGTCTTTGCATACTTCGTATGCCATGCGCCGATTACCGATGATCTCCTTATCCACGGTCTTCACATGCCCCGACGGATAGAAACAGAGCTGTTTACCTTTCGCCAGACTGTCAATAGCAATACGACTTAACTGACTCGCTGCCTCTGCTTTCGACTCTCTACTTTTAACTTTCGACTTTTCACGCTCGACTTTCGTCAGATCGGGCACCTCAATAGCATCAGCCTTACGAAGGATATACCCATAGAACCAATGTCGGGTAAACGACTCATCAGTCAGCGGACAGATCGGCAACCACCACTCTTCGCTAAAGAGGATCAAAGGATCGATATACGCGGTGTGATTAGGTAGCACAAGATGCGTAGTTTCGTCGCGCAGCAGTTCTTCTCCGGTCACTTGGATGTCATAGTGCCAATGGAAGAAAAACTTCACTATTTTACCGAGCGTATAGCGATTCATTCACCAATTACAAATTTACAGTTGAGCCGTCAACTGTAACAGATCATCTTTTTGACGATTGAAAAAGAGGGCATCCATGCCGGCCTTCTGGGCTCCGATCACATCGGTCGTCATACTGTCTCCGATCATCAGCACTTCCTTCGCTTGCAATCCGCAGCGACGAAGAGCCTCCTGATAAAAACGAATATCCGGTTTGTCATAGCCGATATCCATCGATATATACGTATCCTCAAAATACTTCAATATACCGGCTTTCTCTAATCGGCTACGTTGCAAATTACCGAAACTGTTACTGGCCGCAAAGAGCCGATAGCCCTTGGCCCGCAAGTTCTCCAGCATCTCTTTGGCACCGGGAACCAAAGTATGCGTTTTCCCCCACGCTGCCCGAAAAGCATGCTTGAAAGGATCTACCGCCTCGGGC
The DNA here is from genome assembly GCA_016302585.1 of Paludibacteraceae bacterium. Lineage (GTDB taxonomy): Bacteria > Bacteroidota > Bacteroidia > Bacteroidales > Paludibacteraceae > Colicola. The sequence goes on from JAEDNI010000036.1 coordinate 10,856, forward strand.
GGGTAGCCAATCGTAGCAATAAACTCTTTCGGATAGAGTTCCATTACTTCCGCAATCGTATGTAAACCATGTTTCGCTTCAGAGAAAAGACGACCACTGATTTCGAAAAAGAGATCAAAATACTCCGGATGTTCCGGAAGGGCTAATTCAAAAGCTTCCCGACAACATGGGATGTAGTCGAGAAGCGTGTCATCAATGTCAATAAAAATAGCCCTATACATGTCGGGTAGGCGAGATTCGAACTCACGACCTCCTGCTCCCAAAGCAGGCATTCTAACCGGGCTGAACTACTACCCGTTCGGGTTTTACCGAAAGTGGCTGCAAAATTACTGCTTTTTTTTGATATACGCAAATAATTTGCAATTATTTTGCATTTTTTTGCAGTTCTTTATAGAATTCTGCCACGGCAATGATGCCTTTTTCCCAAACCTCGAGGTCCATGGATTCGTTCGGGGAATGAATGGCATTTTGCTCGAGACCGAAGCCCATGAGGATGGTTTTGCAACCAAGAATCTGCTCAAAGGCTGCGATGATAGGTATAGAGCCACCTCGTCTGGCCGCAAGCGGTCGTTTGCCGAAGGCTATCTCGAAACCTTTCTCTGCCGCTTTATAGGCCGGAATATCGATTGGACAGACATAACCTTGTCCCCCATGCATAGGCGTGACGTGTACGCGCACACCCTTGGGTGCGAGCGATTCGATATAACGCACGAACGCACGCGAGATAGCCTCATGGTCCTGATTCGCCACCAAGCGACAGGAGACCTTCGCAAAGGCTTTAGAAGGAAGAACGGTCTTCGATCCTTCGCCCATATACCCGCCCCATATACCGCATACATCGAACGAAGGACGGCAGGAGTTACGCTCGAGGGTGCTATACCCTACTTCGCCGAAGACATCATCCACATCGATCGCTTTGTTATATGCCTCTTGCGAGAAGGGTATCTGCGCGATCATCGCCCGCTCCGCTTCCGGGATCGGTAAGACATCGTCATAGAAACCCGGGATAGTGATGCGTCCATCGGCATCGACGATCTTCGCGATCATCTCACACAGCGCATTAACGGGATTCTTCACCGCTCCGCCGAAATGACCGGAGTGCAGGTCTCTGTTCGGTCCATCCACCTCGATCTGCCAGTACGCTAGGCCGCGCAATCCGGTCGTGATAGAAGGAGTGTCTTTCCCGATCATGGAAGTATCGGAAACCAAGATGATATCGGCTTTCAGCAGGTCTTTATGGTCCTCGAGAAATGCCTCTAAGGATGGCGAACCGATCTCTTCTTCACCCTCGAAGATGAACTTCACATTACAGTTCAACTGCCCAGTCTTCACCATATACTCAAAGGCCTTCGCCTGAATCATCGCCTGTCCTTTGTCATCATCCGCTCCACGGGCATAGAGTCGTCCGTCGCGGATAGTGGCTTCCCATGGATCGGAATGCCAAGCCTCGACCGGTTCTACCGGCATCACATCATAATGCGCATAGACCAGCACCGTGGGTGCATTTGAGATTTGAGATGTTTGATCTTCGATTTTATATTCCGCAAAGACGAAGGGATTGCCTTGAGACGGAAGGATCTCGGCTTTTTGACAACCGGCTTCCAAGAGCAACTGTTGCCAGCGCTGAGCACAGCGCATCATATCTGCGCTGTGCTCGGGTTGACAACTCACGCTGGGAATACGGAGCAGGCTACGCCATTCCTCCATGAACCGCTCGCGATGAGTGGATATATATTGTTGTATTGTCATATGCTTAGAGCAAGTGGTGAGCTACAGTCAGACCGGCCATCACGATGGAAACCATTGACATGAGTTTGATGAGGATGTTCAGCGACGGTCCTGATGTATCCTTGAACGGATCACCTACAGTATCACCTACTACGGTAGCCTTATGGCAGTCCGAACCCTTTCCGCCGAAGTTACCTTCCTCCACGTATTTCTTCGCGTTATCCCATGCGCCACCGGCATTTGCCATAAAGACAGCCAGTACGAAACCTGTTGCCAAGCCGCCGATGAGCAGACCGAGAACACCTGCCACACCAAGTACAAGACCGGTAGCGATAGGAACGACGATAGCTAAGATAGACGGGAGCAGCATCTCCTGTTGCGCACCCTTGGTGGAAATAGCTACACAACGTGCGTAATCCGGATCAGCCTTACCTTCAAGGATACCCTTGATGGTCTTGAACTGACGACGAACCTCTTCTACCATCTTCTGTGCCGCACGGCCGACAGCATTCATCGTCAGACCACAGAACAGGAACGCCATCATAGAGCCGATGAAGATACCTACGAGAACGATCGGGTTCATCAGGTTGACATTATATGCCTCCATAAAGTCCACCAAGGTAGCCTTAGCCGCCTCCACTCCGTTCGGTAAAGCCTCACCGGTACGAATTAACGCAATCTTGATCTCCTCTACATACGAAGCCAAGAGCGCGAGCGCCGTGAGGGCAGCCGAACCGATAGCGAATCCTTTACCGGTAGCAGCGGTGGTATTACCCAGTGCATCGAGCGCATCAGTACGTTGACGTACTTCTGCAGGCAGACCCGACATCTCTGCGTTACCGCCTGCGTTATCGGCGATAGGACCGTATGCATCGGTGGCCAGGGTGATACCCAGCGTACTGAGCATACCTACAGCGGCTATACCAATACCATAGAGACCCATGGAGAGGTTAGCTGCACTGAACTCGATATTGAAACCGTTTGCGCAGAGGTAAGCCAGGATGATCGCTACACCTACGGTTACTACCGGGATAGCGGTCGAGAGCATACCCAGACCCAGACCGCTGATGATCACGGTAGCAGGACCGGTTTGCGAACTCTCACTCACTTTCTGAGTCGGTTTATAACTCTGCGAAGTATAGTACTCGGTCGATTTTCCTATGATCACACCGGCAAGCAGACCTACGACTACCGACAGCGATACCTGCCACCATTGGTTGGTCTCTGTGCCAAAGAGCCAAGCGAAGATCCCAAAGGTCACACCGGCAATGAGGAAAGCAGCCGTGTTCGTACCGATAGCGAGAGCACGAAGCAGTTCCTTCATACCTGCGCCTTCTTTGGTCTTCACCATGAAGATTCCGATGAGCGAAAGCAGCACACCGCACGCCGCGATGAGTGAAGGAGCTATAACGGCTTTCAACTGTAACGGTCCTGCAAAAGCTGCTGCACCCAAAGCCATCGTAGCCAAGATAGAACCGGCATAACTCTCATACAAGTCAGCACCCATACCGGCTACGTCTCCGACGTTATCGCCTACATTATCCGCTATTGTAGCGGGGTTACGCGGGTCATCCTCCGGGATGTTATATTCCGTCTTACCTACCAGGTCTGCACCTACATCTGCTGCTTTGGTGTAGATACCTCCACCTACACGGGCAAACAAAGCCTGCGTCGAGGCACCCATGCCGAAGGTTAACATGGTCGTCGTGATTGTGATGAGGTTCGCATCGGCTCCAACGAATGCCAGCAGACCGGTCTTCTGAAGAATCAGGAACCAACCGGCGATGTCCAGCAACGCCAGACCTACTACCGTCAGACCCATCACAGCGCCCGAACGGAATGCTACTTGCAGACCGGCGTTCAAGCTCTGACGAGCGGCATTAGCCGTACGAGCCGAAGCGTAGGTGGCGGTCTTCATACCGAAGAAACCTGCCAAACCGGAGAAGAAACCACCGGTGAGGAACGCAAACCATACAATTCCGTTCTGCAGGTTAAAATAAGCCATTACGGCAAATACAACAGCCAGGATAACGAATACGATCGTCACCACTTTGTACTGCTGTTTCAGATACGCCATCGCACCTTTACGGACGTGCGAGGCAATGGTCTTCATCAACTCGGTTCCTTCATCTTTACCGAGCATGTTCCGGTAAAAATAATAGGCAAAACCAAGAGCCAGAACCGATGCTGCCAATACGACATACATCAAAAGAGTTACATCCATAAAATCTTGTGTTTAAATTAATATTAGGGTTAATAAAAAGGTTTTCTTACGCTTATTGTATGGTCATCAGACGCATCTGCGTCTCACGGGCATTGGGTCCCACATGGATCTCCACCTCTCCGGGTTCGATAGTCCATTGCAGGTGATAGGGTTCGAAATAACTGAGCAGGTCGGCATCGATAGCAAACTGCACAGTACGGGTCTCTTTCGGCTGGAGGGTGATGCGTTCATATCCGCGCAACTCCTTATACGGCCGCACACCTTTCGCCACGCGGTCGCCTATATACAGCTGCACTACCTCCGTGCCTTCGCGATCACCCGTGTTGGTAATATCCACCGAAGCCGTGATCGTCCCATCCATCGGCATCACGCTGTCGGAGAGGCAGAAATTCGTATAGTCAAAACTCGTGTAACTCAGTCCGTAACCGAAAGGATACAGCGGCCAACTGCTCACGTCCGCATAACAGGTGATATATTTGATGAATTCCCCTACTTCATTCACGCGGGAAGTACGCATCTGGCGATACGAGAAGGGATATTGACCTACGTGACGCGGCAACTGAACGGTCAGCCTACCCGACGGATTGACGTCTCCAAAGACGATGTCTGCGATGGCATCCGCTGTCTCACTACCGCCGAACCAAGACTCCAAGATAGCCGGCAGGTGCTCCGTCTCCCAGTTCAGCACGGTCGGTCGTCCGGCAAAATGAACGAGCACAACCGGTTTCCCGAGCTTCAGCAACTCTACCAGCAGGTCATGCTGAGCATCCGGCATCTCGATGTTCACGCGCGAAGCACATTCTCCGGACATCTCGCTGGACTCACCCATAGCCGCGATGATCACATCGGCCTGACGAGCCACCTGCAGCGCCTCGGCACGCATCGCCTCCGCACTTCGCGGGTCACGCATGCTGGGCTTGAATACCATTGCTATCTCTTCCGCACGCTCGTCGTACCATATGTTACTGCCCTTAGCGTACAGCAGCTTGGCGCCCGTGCCCTTCAGCGCATCCTCTATACCTTCTTTCACGGTCTTATACTGCTCCGGGACAGCCGCTACCGACCATGTGCCGGGCATGTTAATACGCGTGTCGGCCAAAGGACCGATCAGCGCTATCGTACCGCTTTTAGCCAGAGGCAGGACATGCTCATTCTTCAGCAGCACCATACTCTCGCCTGCTATACGACGAGCCTCCGCGCGGTGCGCCTCGCAGAGCATCACCTGCGCCCGACGAGTCGAATCGCAGTATCTGTACGGATCCTCAAACAGACCCAGTTTATATTTCGCTTCGAGGATTCGGCGACAAGCCCTATCAACCACCGCTTCGGAGCATCGTCCTTCGCGCACCGCCGCAGCCAGCGTACCCTCCAATCCGTCCGACACCATGTCCATATCCAGACCGGCGTTGATAGCCTGCAGCGCACACTCTTCCAGCGTCGCGCATACCCCATGCTTCGCCAACTCCTCCACGGCCGTATAGTCCGATACCACAAAACCCTTGAAACCCCATTGCTCACGCAGCAGGTCGGTCAAGAGCCATTGGTTTCCTGTCGCCGGAACACCATGTACTGTATTAAACGCAGCCATTACGGAACCCGCTCCTGCATCGATCGCCGCACGGTAGGGCTGCAGGTATTCGTTGAACATATGGTAGTCATCCGGATAGACATTGTTATATTCGCGACCGGCTTCCACCAGACCGTATAACGCAAAATGCTTCACGCATGCCATCATCGTCGTCGGGTCCGCCAAGTCGGCACCCTGGTATCCGCGCACCATGGCCTCGGCCATACGGCTTCCTAAGAACGGATCCTCACCGTTGCCTTCGCTGATTCGTCCCCAGCGGCCGTCGTGCGTGATATCCACCATTGGCGAGAAGGTCCAGCATATACCGTCTGCTGTTGCCTCCGCTGCCGCTATCTGCGCCGAACGGGCTACTGCCGCCGTGTCCCATGTGCAGGACAATGCCAAAGGAATAGGAAATATCGTCTCATAGCCGTGAATCACATCCATTCCGAAGAGCAACGGAATACCCATCCTACTCTCTTCGACCGCTATGCGCTGGATCTCGCGAATGAAAGCAGCACCTTTGAGATTAAACAGGCCGCCCACCCGACCCTTACGGATGTCATCGCCCACATTACTGATACGAGGCTCACCCGTCACGATATCTCCGGCAACAGGCAAGTTCAACTGCCCCAGTTTCTCCTCCAGGGTCATCCGGGTCATTAACTCGTCAATAAAACGGTTCATCTCCGCCTCTTGACGCTCTCCTTCCGCACCTTGGCAACTCACTAACAGCATCGGCAGAACCGCTAACAGCACAGGCAGAAACACTACCATCCTAATCCATTTTCTCATACGTATTCTATTTGGGCTGCAAAGATACGAAAAAAAAATGATATATGCAAAAAAAGTATAACTTTTTTCGTTTAGAGGGTAAAATTTAGTGTTTAGACATAAAAAAAGCACAACCCGCGAGGATTGTGCTTGGTGGATTGCATGAAAGGATTATTTGCTGCTGTTCATGGCATACCAGTTATAATCCAGCACACCGAAAGAAACCGTAGCAAAAGAGAAACCGAGCTCTTTTTTCATAGCCTCCGCCTCATCGTCCGTCGGGACATAGAGGAAGTTAGCATAGCCATAACCCTCAAGCGCCATAGTGCTTACATCAGCTTTCGTGATAACAAAAGCAATCTCATACGCCTGAAGAGCCTGCGATCCGGCAATAGCTGCATCGAACTCAGCATGATCCGCACATTGGGTCTCTGCATTGACATAACCGTACCATTGGGTTTGAACGGCATTAGCGGGAATAGCGTTATAGAGCAAATCGCTGATCTCAACGAACACCGGTTTGATGTTGCTCTTCACGTTCATGAGCACGCCCGATTTGATCTCCACGAGTTTACCATCGTAGAAGATCGCCTGGAGCGAGATAACGGCTCCGTTATTACCGAGTGCACTCTCGATAGCAGCCTGCGAACTGGAGTAATCGGAGATAGCATTCACATTCACACCATAGACATAGTTGATGGTATCCGCTTGAGATGCTTTAGCGGTCTCGATGAGTTTCTTGCGCGCAGGTGCAGGCATGTAATCGTTCACGTTAACATCCACCTTGACGTAACCGGCAGAAGTGAGATACGTGTCCACATTCGCTTTGTTTTCACCCAGCTGCGCAACAGCATCGCAGGATGCTTTTTTCATGGCTTTCTTGTCGTTAGCCGAGATCTCGGGATCATTCGCCGATCCGCCGCATGACATCAGTACCACTGCTGCCATGATGGTAAAAAGTACTTTTTTCATTTTGAATTAAATTAAATTTTTGATATAATTGGGTTGTTATATTGGTTTGCTGATTGGCCATCAGCATGGTCGTGCAACATAGGATTGCGAGTAATGTTATGAATGTTTTTTTCATAATAAACAATTTTGCGGTGCAAAATTACTGCTTTTTTTTGATATATGCAAGAAAAAGAGAAAAAATGAATAATGCTTGTATTAATTCAGGTTTTTGGCGATTTAGTTGGAGTTAGCTAAATTGAGCGAAACAATCGTTCCCTTGTGGCTAAGAACGTACTTTCGGAGGCAAGGGGCGTGCCGAAAGTACTACAAAATTCTCAAATTTATAATCATTTGATTTTCAGTGGTTTACAAACATGTTATCGGACTCAAGACAGACTCATCTCAGAGTAATCTC
>JAEDNI010000006.1 GCA_016302585.1 Paludibacteraceae bacterium
TGTAAAAGAAATTATAAGATAGCTCAGAATAATCGAATTTATCAAGTGTAGAATTAAAATCGGGAACCTGTTTAATGAATAATGATTAATGAATAATGAATATCCGCAATCACTACTCTATTCAGTTCTTGTACTACACTAATTGTATCAATCTTTCAATTCGCTTCGTCTATCCTTCGGTTTGGCGCAAAAAAATTAGGTCCTCAAAAGAGAGAATCTGAATTTTAATGTCCGGGCCTCCGGTAGAAAATAGAAACACGTTTGTTTCTCAAAAGCGGATGCAAAAGTACTGCTTTTTTTTGACATGACCAAATATTTTTGAAAAAAAATGCAAGAAAAAATGCATTTTCTTTGTAACTTACTGAAAATCAGCATACTTTATTTTTAGCTTTTGTTGCCTATTTTTCGCGGTTTTGGCCAAAAGTAGGGATTTTGCGGGTTTTGCCTCACGTACGTATATGCGTTACGCGTATTATAAGGAACGCGCACGCACGCGTATATAAAGGGGGAACCGCGCTAAAAAGTCCTAAAAAACACCAAAAGCCTCCCCCGAAGGAAAGGCTTTTGACTATTTAAGGTATTAATGATTACCAAATTTCGGACTCATCCCTAAATCCGCCGCCTCCACCGGAGTGGCGAACGATGGAAATGGAATCCATGATAACTTGGCTGCTGATTTGTGTTACCTCAGTTTGGGGAACAATATATTTCTTACTCATAGTTGTATTCATTTAAAGGTTACACAATTTATTTAACACGCACGCCTTGGATGGTATAAACCGCATCGCCTCGGCGAATATAAAGTTGACCATTCTCGATGAACTTGGTTGTCGGCACAGCCTCAGCGTTCGTAGGATCAAAACCAGTAGTACCCTGCTCTTCACGGAAGACGAAGCGGATACGACGCGGCGCGCTGGAAGGTTCAGCCTTCGGCAGCGGCAGATAGGCCTTACCTGCTGCGATATACTGGCCGCTATAGATAAAGAATCCCGTCAGGCTATAGAGTTCCGAATAGCGTAAGCAGAAGATATCATTCGTTGCGGCAACAGATGTGATATCCGTACGTACCGGGCAACCCACAAGAGCATTATCGGTATAATCACCCGCAGCATCGTTGGTCGGCGAGAAGGTATATACATGATTCGCTTCACCACGCAGCAGCACACCTTCGTTTGCCGGAATAGCACCGCTGACAGGATCCAGAACGAGTTGCTCGTCTCCGCCTTCGTTAGAATAGGTCGCTTTGTAAGCCGTTAAACCGGAAGGAACAGCCACCTTCACAGGAGAAGCGAACGTTGCCCAACCTCCGGTAGCCTCATCGCCGCCCATCACCGGAGTGGTTTGCGTAGTCTGTTGCCAGAAGTATACGTTATCTATCAATAGTTCATTTCCTCCGACAGAATTCATGAACTTGAATTGGAAGATATTAGCCCAATCGATATTATTAGCGTCATATGCACTGAGAGGCACATCATAGCTTGTCCAATCGTTCGGGGTCAGGGTGATAGTAGCAGAACCTTCATGACCCGGGCTAATTGGTGTTACATTCACGCTTGTCGCACCTATCGAATAAACATCTACATGTAGATATTGCATGCCGGTAGCATTGATGTTTCCTCCACCCCAACTATGCCAGCCTGCGTAGTTGAAGTTCTGCACGTAGAAAACTTTTTCATTTGCAGCGATGTCAAGCCACTGTGCAGTTGTGGTTTCTCCCCAACCGCCAGAGTGGATATCAGTCTTTCCGCCTGCCATAGCATCGGTGAAGACAGGAACTACATTTTTATTGCTCAAATTAGGCATCGGAGCAGGAGACGGTAATGCTTTAGTACTTGTAGCTACTGCCACAGGTGAAGCTTCGTTGCCAGCCTCGTCATAGGCAATGACATTCAAATTATAGTTCGTACCCGGTGTCAAGCTGCTAACCGTAATCGTGGTTGAGACACCAGTAGCTGCAGATCCTGTCGCTAAGGTGCTCTCACCGTTCAACACCTTAAAGCTGACAGCCCCACTGTTATCCTCAGCCTGAGCAGTAATCTTTACGGAATTGAAGCCTCGTGCAGCCACACTTGCCGACACATTCGTTGGGGCCTGTCCGTCGACGATAGCCGATTCACGATAGAAATATGCGTTTCCTATCCAAAGGTTGAAATTGTGGGGCATATGGTCCAATTTCATCTGAGTTATATTTCCCCAATTGTCAATACCCGTATATTCACTTAAATCTATATCAATGCTATTCCATACCTGACCCGTCAGATTCTTGGTTATTCCTTGCTCGGCACCGCCCCCAATAGGCACGAAGCGAACACTCATATCGTCTGCCACCCAAATATCAAAGTGAAGTTTCTCCATCATGAGGCAATTGAGCGTAAAATCAACCATTCCGAAATAACCGCCGTCGCCACCATTCGGTCCGACAGTATATTTCTTTCCATATGTATCATCCACTACGGTTGTGCCGGATCCCCATTCTCCCAAGCCGCAATTTGCGCTATAGGTAGGAGAATAGATTGCTTTTACTTGATTTGCCGGCCATGTCGGAGCAGTAGCGGCTGCAGTAGGAGCCAACAAGTGTGCATCGGTTGTAAAAGATACCTCTGCTTGGTTTTCAGAGATATTTCCGGCTGCATCTTTTGCCTTAATATGGAAGGTATAAGGTGTTGCAGCGGTCAAACCGTCAACAGTAATCTTGCCATCCGTAGCGATAAAATCAGCAGCTTTTTCTACCACGTAATAAGCGGTCACGCCCTTATTGTCCGTAGCGGCGACATTGATGATGGCGCTATTCCAAGTATTACTTTCCAGCCGAGCCTCACCCATTACAGGAGGCTCAGTATCGCCAACAGGAGTAACTACGATGTTTTGGCTCACATTGTTTACACCATCGCTAACGGTTACCGTGAAGGTATATTCCGTGCCGGCGGTCAGACCCGTTACATCCTGCGTGAACTCCTCGCCGCTTGCGTGATTCGAGATAATCGGCTCTGCCGCCTCACGCGCGATAGTATAAGTAAGGAGTCCGCCCCAGTTATCGGTAGCTTGGATCTTCAGACGAACAGACGACTCATTCAGCACTTCTGCTTCTGCTTTGTTAAATGCCGGAGCCTCTGTATCAGAGCAAGTAGAATTCCAGTCGATAGATGTTGCTGCGGGGAAGTGGCTATCTATGGAGAAATTTCCGCCCTCTTGTGCTATAAAATACAAATAATGACTTCCAAAAGTGATTGTCTTATAATCTTCTGCAGCAAAGGTATTTTGGGCATACCCATTACCCTCATTGCTAACCAGCCATCCACGACCTGTATTCTCATCGTAGTCTCCCGCACTATAATCAGTTGTATGGTTTACAACGAAGTTAAAATTACCTTTAGCATTAATTTTGGCATTTGTAGAACCATCAATACGGATTCTATAGACTCCCGCGCTCACTTGAGAACATGAAAGATATAATGTTCTATCATCATCTGTCATTACCTCTGTATGGCAGTAAACATTCCGGTGAAGTTCGAAGTTTGCAACCAAAGCGGTATTGGATGTAATAGTAGTAATATACTCGGCTTCAGTTGAAACCACTACACCGCCCTTTGTCCAGTTGACAAAGTCATAGAGAGCCGGATCAGCAGAAGTTGCGATAAAGGTTACTTCGGTGCCTTCAGCTACAGAGGTTACTTCGTCATCACCCACTTTTACAATAGCCGAACCCATTGTGTTATTGTTCACGCTTGCAGACACAGCGTATCCGCTCATTACAGGACAAGTTTTCGCATAGGTATATACATATGTTGGCCGTGCATAACCATCGCCATCTTGAGTACAAGACCACTCCAGATATGGACTTGCAAAACGAATTTTTGCAGGCGATGGAAGAACTACACCACCTTTACGCTGTAATGTAAAGGTATTTCCGTTGACCGCATATACACGAGTAAAATACTTTGAAGCCGCCTCTGAAGTACCAAATTCGTCTCCGCTTAATACGGTGAAACCATCTAGGTTTTCACCCATACCATTATTACGGAATCTGGCATTAGTAGAACCAACACCATCTACCATTGAAATCACGACATCGCCATCTTCAGTTGTCTCCCATTTAAGGTACGCGTACGCGCCATTATAACGCTCACACTCTACACCGTAATCTCCGCAATACTCCGAACCTTCAGACAGAATCAGCGGTTCCTCAGTACACAGTTCTGCCTCAGTTACGTTGAAAGTATTCGTTGTCCAGTTTGGTGTATTACAATAGAAGGATAAATTAAATGTAAAATCTAAACTGGCTAATCCGCTAATTTCATAAAATCCTGTCAAATCTTCTCCAGAACCATCATTGTTACCAAACTCATGACTTGTGCCATTAACAATGATATTCATATACTTAATGCCTCTGGTCCCATTGTTATTAGGTTCTACTTTCACAGCAATAGTTGTTTCATTAACTTTCTTGATTGTTAATAAAATTCGTCCAAACTGATCTCCAAAATTTGCTTGTCCAAGATGACCAGTGGCAAAGCGGCAGTAAGTAAGCGCTTCCGTATTAAAAGATGATACACTGAATGCATCTGACTCGTTGTTGCATGCATCATAAGCAAACACCTTAATATTGTCATATGCGGTAGAAGGTGTTAAACCGGTGAGAATAATCACATTTGAAGCACCTTGAGCCAATTGTACATCACCATTTTTTACCACATAGCGAGTTACACCGATATTATCATTCGCCGTTATAGTTAAAACAGCAGAATTATAGGCAATTTCTCCCACATTTACATCCGTTACACTTGGCTTTTGGCTATCATCGCAACTTGCGCCGCAAGTAGCTGTCCAATCAATGTCTGCTGGGTTAAATGCCGAAATTTCGATAAGCCCTCCGCCTTTCTTATTGAAACAGAAATAATTACCATAAAACTCTGTAGGCACCGATGTTTCCGATGCTGTTGAAAAATCAAAATACGCTCTATCATCAGTCATTCTCCAATTTCCGGAATTATCACCGCCAAAAAAAATTCCAGCACCGGCAGATTGATTCACTCCACAATTGATATTATATGGAGATGATCCAAATTTTTCCTCTCCGACAGCATCGAACTGTATTCGATATAAGTTTCTACTTACCTTAGACAAAGAAAATGTAAATTTAGCGTTAGGCGATGTCGTACCACAATAGGGAGTAGTGCCTGCCCAGCTCATCATACTTGCGCAGAGGAGCGCAAAAAGAATTGTTAATTTTTTTCTCATAATATTTAGATTTTTAGATTATTGTTTGTAAATTGTTTTTCAGTTGTTCTACGCTGCTGGCACCGACGAGGACGGAAGTGACGCCCTTTTGATCCAGCACCCATTGCAATGCTTCTTGCGCAATAGAGCGGTTGGAGGCTTTTGCCTTCTCGTCGAGCTGATGAAGGTAGTCCAATAGTTCCGGGGTACGGCGTTCGGATTTGAGGAAATGCTCCTTCGCCATACGGCTGTCCGCCGGAATACCGTCCAGATAACGGTCGGTCAGCAGCCCCTGCGCCAGAGGTGAATAGGCAATGAACCCTACACCAGCCTTATACGTAAAGTCTAGGATTCCCTCTACTATCGGCTCACGGTCTAACATATTCAGCCTTCCCTGATAGATAAGCAGCGGCACATCGTGCTCCTTGAGGTATTTAGCACCGGCTTTGAGCGGTTCCAGCGGCCAGTTAGAGATACCGACATAGAGCGCCTTACCCATTTTCACAACGTCCACAAGCGCCTGGAGCGTCTCCTCAATAGGCGTATTCGGATCATAGCGGTGCGAGTAGAAGAGATCCACATAATCGAGCCTCATCCGTTTGAGCGACTGATCAAGGCTGGAAAGCAGGTACTTGCGGCTACCCCACTCTCCGTAAGGACCGTCCCACATGCCGTAACCGGCTTTGGTGGAGATAAAGAGTTCATCCCGGTACGGACGGAAATCTTCATCCATCAAACGTCCGAAATTGGCTTCCGCACTACCGGCAGGGACACCGTAGTTATTCGCAAAATCAAAATGCGTCACGCCATGGTCAAAAGCATACCGACAGATAGCACGACTACGTTCAAAAGGCGCATCGTCGCCAAAATTATGCCAGAATCCCAAACTGACTTTCGGCAGTAGGACTCCGCTTTTGCCGCAACGATTATAAATCGTCGTCGAGGATGCATATCTCTCAGGGGATGCGTTGTACATGGTATTTACAATTTGAATAAATGATTTCGTTGGGGTGATAAATCGTGCAAAGGTACATTAAAATTCTTGTATGCGCAATCGCACATGCACGCAAAGTACAGCAAAAGTACCTATAAGTACCATTTATTTTACACTATATCAGAAGGTTAAGTTATTTTTATACCTAAAAAAAGTACGAAAAAATTTGCATATATCAAATAAATTTACTAATTTTGCGCCAAATTTTGCACATATATGGATAAACGACTTATTCTCTTAGGTACCTTTATTGCCGTTTCGTTCTTCGCCACGGCAGAGCGTACATTGGACTCTCTTTTTACCGTTTTAGACGCGGAAGTAGCGCAAGCAGATATCTATATCACGCGTCGGCAGGCGATGATTGATTCGCTGCGTGCTGTTCGTCCGATGACGGATGAGGTGCGCCTGCGGATCGCCAAGGAATATCAGCATTTCCAGAGCGACTCTTCGCGCGCATGGTATTTGAAATTGCAAAACGCGGAACCTGCCATTCGTACGGAATCTTGTATCCGCGTGGTACGCCTGCTCGCTTCGTCCGGTCACTACAGCAATGCCATCGCTGTATGGGAGAAAGAGGACCCAGAGACATTCAAGAGTTCGGAGGGATATAAGTCAGCATGGTTATTATACAGCTATGTAGCAGCGAATGCGCAGATACCCATCATGCAGGAGGAAGCGAAAGCAAAAACGCAGCAGTACTACGACTCGATGATGGTAGAACTGGAGCACGAAGCCGCTTATTCCGAAGAGAGTGCACTTTGGTTAGCCTCCTACCGTGCGCAAGAGCGACATGACTGGCAAGAGGCGATATACTACAACGAGCAGTTGATAAACCGCTACTTGCCGAACAACAACCAATATGCAATTTTAGCCTACGGTCAGGCTATGCTCTACGAGCAATTAGGAAATCAGGAGAAACGAATGGAATGGCTCGTTCGCTCCGCTATATGCGATGTGCGCTGCGGAATCACGGACAATGGTTCCTCCTGGCTGCTGGCGCAGGACTGCTTTGAGGCAGGTGACATCCGTCGCGCATATAACCTGAGCGATTACTCGCTAACGAATGCAACGTTCTTCAATGCCCCTACCCGTTTCATTCAGAACTTCACACCGGGTCACCTCATTGCTTCGCGTTACGAACATGAGCACCGGCAAGCCGCTATTCGTCTCCTCATCGCGCTCATCAGTCTGGCTGTCGTACTCGTCCTGCTCGGCTTCGGAGTCATTTACACCCTGCGTCAGAATAAGAAACTACACCAACTGAATGCGCAGTTATCCGCCATCAATGCGCAGTTGAAAGAGGCCGATAACGTAAAAGAGCAGTATATCTGCCGCTATCTGGAGGTGTATAGCGATTATATCCGTCGGTTAACCACCATGGCACGTAAGGCGGGAGAGAAAGACTCTGCAGCATTCATGGATCGGGAGATGGAGAACTTCTATCGTTCGTTTGACGACACCTTCCTTTCGCTCTACGGTTCCTTTGTACATGACTTCAACGCGTTGCTGAAACCTGAACTGCGTATCACTCCCAAACCGGGAGAACGAATGACGGTTGAGTTACGTATCTTCGCCCTGATTCTGCTGGGTATTACCAGTAGCGCAAAGATAGCCGACTTGCTTTGCTACAGCCCGAATACCATCAGTAACTACCGCGTAAAAATGAAAAACGGTGCCCTCGGAGACCGGGACACCTTTGAGCAACGCGTGCAGCAGATTAGGAACTCGTTTAACGTTTAGGGTTTAACGAGTTTATCTACGGCACGGAGGATGGGTTCAATAGAGGGCGCTTCCCCTACGGCTTGAATCATCCATTGCTTCGGCGTCAAACGTCCTAAACGATAGATGCGCGCGTATTCGTTAGCAAACTCCTCCTGCGTCTTATACTGCGCCAGATGTTCCTCCAATTGATACTGAACAATATGGCCAAGCGGATAGTTCGGCAAGTACATCGGAGCATTCACCATATGGCTATAAACCGCCAGTAAAATACAGTCATGTTCGCCCAAAACGGGTTCGTAATAACGATTCCAAATCTCTTTCGCAATCTGTTGCGTAGCTTCGCATAGTTCTTTCGGCGTGGCCTTCGGATGCGCATATATCCATTGCCACATCTGCATATCTACCAGACTGACCCCCATGATCTCGTACATGGACCAGAATTGGTCGAAGACTTCGTCTTGCGACATTTGTGATTGGTCATTGGTGATTGGTGATTGGGGTAATAACTGCAGGTCGCGGTGCTGCCAGAGGAAAGCAGATGCTTCCGTATAAGCCGTATTGGGTACACCGGAGAGCATATAATGGTCAATCTCGTACATATCCAGCACCTGCTCCACGCAATGACCGAACTCATGCACGGCTATATTATATCCCTTATAATCCATACCTGACGCGGGTATACGTGTGCGCAAACGCGCTTCTTCCTTTCGCCCCAAAGACGGCCATGCATGACCGGAACCGCGGGCAGGTTCCACGACGATATGACTCGCAATAGATTGCGCTTCCTTCGCATCAAAGCCCATCTTCTGCAACAGACGCGGCATGTCTTTCTCAAACGCATCTGCATCCGGATAGAGTACACGTGTAGTAGCGGTCAACGCATCCTCGTCCATCGAAGCACGGGCTTTGAACCCATCGAACCAGATATCGTACGGACGAAGGTCACGCCCCAAACGAGCACGGATAACGTCCGCCACTTCTTTCACCTGCTCCGAGCCCACCAAAGCGCGGAAGAGACTATCCAACTCCGCCGCAGGGAACTCCATTCCTTCCTCAAAATTACGGATGATACCTGTTGGCGCCGTCGGGCAGTATGGATCTTCTTCAAAATAGGCGTGCGCTACTTCCAAAATACGCTCATAACGCGTGTAGGGTTCCTGATTATTTGTGATTTGTGATTCTTGAATTTTGATTTGGTTGCAATAGGGATGCCAGAGGTATTCGCCGTTATTGATCACTGCTTGCGGGATAGTCTGGTTCACGATACGTTGCATCACCTTATAGATCATCTCTTGCTTCTCCTGTCCATCTTCGGAAGCATACTGTGCCTTTAGCTCATCGCGCAGGTTCCAGTGGCTCAACAGCACTTTATCCTGCGGCCAGAGTTGACGACCGTCTTCGGTGCGCAGCGAACCCATATAGATATTATAATCCGCGATGTAGTTTTCTGCATTCGCCAGCGCCTGCGCCATGCGGGCTTTCGTAGCCGCCGGGACACGTGTTGTGAAGACGTCACCCAGTCGGGCAAAAGCCCACTGCTGACGATTCCAATCCGCTCCTAAACGATTCTTCTGATCCAGCGTATAATGCGGGAAATTGAGGATGGTGATGAACGCCAGTTGGTTGGCGAACATATCATCGGAGAAATGCGCCAAGGGGCTATAACCGGACATGATCCAATCGGGAGTCTGCGGTTCTGCCGCATTGGTGAGCTGGGTAGGACGAAGGAGTTCGACCGTCAACATATCGGCCGACTGGAAACAATTCTCCAGAATTCGTCCGATCGACTCATACAACACTACCCGTTCGCTATCAGTAGCGCAGGTATATTCTTGCGCGAGTTGCTCGAAGTCCGCTTGCGAACCATCGGTTGCGGTCCACAGCGCTTGGGCTTGTTGCATGCCGCAAGGGGCATCAGGATTATTCACTTGCATAGGGGCTTGATCGGTGCGGGTACAGGCGGATAACATCCCTGCCGCACAAAGTATAAATATCAATTTTTTCATAAGATTACTATCTCTATAAGAGCTCTGTTCTTTACAGAAGTACGATCTCGATAAGAGCTCGATTCTTTACAGAAGTACGATCTCGAAAGAGCTCTGTTCTTTACAGAAGTACGATCTCGATAAGAGCTCGATTCTTTACAGAAGTACGATCTCGACGCGTCGATTCATCTGGCGATGTTCATCGGAGTCATTGGGCATAATCGGGTCTCGTTCTCCACGTCCGCTTACCTCGATGCGTTCCGGTGCGATACCGCGTTCTATCATCGCGCGTTTCACCTCCTCGCAACGTCCTTCAGAGAGAATCTGGTTCGAGCGATCGGAACCGATATTATCAGTATGTCCGACAATGCGGATGCGCTGGTCCGGACGGGTTATCAGATATTCGTACAACTCGCGAAGTGCAGGTTCGGAAGTCTCTAAGATACGCGTCTTGCCGGTAGCAAAATAGATATTATGCAGCAGGAACGATTTGATCTCTCGCGGTATCATCTTCACCCCCGCATAAGCCGTATAATCCGCAATCGTATCATGGAAAGGATAATAGGTCGGCGCCGTAGCCTCAATCGTATAGAACGGCACACGATCATCCAGCAGCACCGCCAAGAGCGAACGCAAGGAATCGGAGGTCGTCTGCAGCACACGCTGTTGCTGCGCATTATAGACGATGATATTCGCCGCTACGGGACGGGAAGTCATCGAATCAGTAACGGTAAACGTCAGACGCGTCTCGGGATAAAGGTAGAGACGTACCGTATCCTCATCTTCGCGATGGGTAAAAAAAACGGTATCGGAGTGGAAATAACCGGTGCGAGCTGCCGCTGCCCAGTATTTGCCTTCCGGCAGACCTTTGGATACACGAGAGCGTTTGCCATCCGTCTCTTTGCTCAGACGCGGTTTTTTGGTAGGCAATGCATGGATATCCTGCACCGTGACATGGGCTTCCGGCAACGGATCACCCGTTCGCTTATCAAAGGCATAGACGTAGAGCAGCGGTTTACCCTCTTTGATGCGTTTTCGCTTCGCCTCGCGGTGTTTCTTCTCCGCCGCTTTGCGTCGTTTCTCGGCCGCCTTACGTCGCGCCGCATCGCGTTTACGTTTCTCTGCTTCCCGTTTCTTCTGTGCTGCAGCTTTCTTCTTCTGCGCACTCGTCGTTGCAGCGGGTTCAGGAGCAGCGTAGAGGGGCTCTCCGGCGATAGAGAGCACAAAGACCGAAAGCAGTATGAACCAAAGACGTCTCATTGTTATTATAAGAACAGGAGGGTAGTCGCGGGACTATCCTCCTGTCGTGGTCCCACTTGGGCTTGAACCAAGGACCCCCTGATTATGAGTCAGGTGCTACTAACCAACTGAGCTATAGGACCAGGCCCCGTTTAGGAGGGGTTTCCTCAGGAAGGGGTTAGTACCTTCCTATTGTTATTTACCGCTTCGAACGCTGTTGTAGAGTCGGAGACTTGCGTCCTTATAGATGTGGGTCTCTTCCTCCGTCAGTTCCGGAATAATCAACTCGGTACCCGGCTTCAACGCATTCGGGTTCTTAATATGATCCATGTTAGCGATGTAGATGTATACCCAGCAATAGGTGTTGTTGTAATATTTACGTGCTAACTTAGACAGCGTCGTTGTATTATCCGTAACAACCGTTTCGCTCTCGCGTTGCTTGTATTCGTTGACTTTCACCGGACGAGCGGTCTCAGCGAGGGACAAGGTCTGAGTCGGCGCTTGTACTTGTTGCTCCGGACGACTATCATACTTCTCATCCAGATCTGCTTTCATGCGCTCGAAGGTCTCTTTGTCCACGAGGCGGATAGCGGCGCGGCGGTTCGGACCGTAAGCAGCTGTGCTACGACGACCTACCACCTTACCCAGACCCATTGCATAGAGATGCTCCGGATCAATGCCGTGCTCGGCACGTAACTCATCCACTACGTTCTCCGCACGCTTGTCACCCAATGCATAGTTGAGCGAAGCCGAGCCGGTGTTATCGCAATAACCGGTAACCACTGCGTAGAGCTCATCATCCTCCTGCATACGATCCGCAACCTGTTGGATAGTAACCAACGCGCGATCGTTGAGGTTAGACTTGTTGTTATCGAAGTATACGTAGTAGTAAATCGAGTTATCATGCTCAATAACGCTTGCCGAAGCCGTCTGGATATTCTCACGAATGATAACTGTATCATGACGGATAATAACGGTATCATGCGCCACTAACTTCTCCTCCCAAGGGCCTAAGTTGGATACGTTACGCATGTGGGTCTTCGAAACCGCCATGAGCTTAAAGCGCATATTCAGCGTCACGTCCACGATACCATCGTTGTTCTTCGAAGCCACCGCATGGGAACCCGAGTAACCACGACCGTCAATATAGTCATTAATGAAATAATTATAAGTAGCCCGCACACCGAGCGACAGGGTACGGTTGAGATTAAACTCAAGACCCAAACCCGCCTGAAGGTACAACTCGCCGTTGTAGTTCGTCATACTCATCGGCGTTTGACTAGCTGTATGACCACGTCCGTAGACATCGTCATCCGGATAGTAAGTCTTCGACTTATACCATGCATAACCTCCACCGACAATCGCATTAACAGAGAATATCTTCTTCTGGGCCTTCGGGAAGAACAGGTTCATAAAGTCCATCGAGACATACAAACCCGCCTTATGCATGTTACCATTAAGCAGGGTATCCGCATTGTCAAAACCAGGCTTACCGGTCACGGTATACATATCATACATGTACGACAGGCCAAGACCCCAAACCGGAGTGAACGCATACTCGAGATCCAAACCCGCATTCGGAAGAGCCACCGCGTGCTTCATCTCCGAATTAAAGTCACCATCGAAGTAGTTGAAGCCCACATGCGGCGTCAACGACCAATGCGAAAACTCACCCGAAGCATTCTTATTCTCCTCCACTTTATACGGGTGGGCACCCTTAACCTCCTGCTCCTGCGCCATTAGCAAACCTGAGAGGCATAGGAATGATAGTATAAATAATCCTTTTTTCATAAAAAAGAGACTGTTTGTTCACGACAATCACAATTCAGGCTGCAAAATTACTACTATTTTTTGACATATGCAAATATTTTGGCAAAAAAAAAGTTTTTTTTATATCAAGTATTGCACATATGGTTTTTTTTTTGTACTTTTGTGCCATATTTCAAGTACTTAAATAAATTTACTATTTATATGGATATTTTAGAACAAATGATTGCGCGTGCGAAGGCAAATCCGCAGCGCATTGTATTGCCGGAAGGCGATGAACCCCGTACGTTGGAAGCAGCGAATATTCTGCTTCGCGATAAAATCGCGCATATCATCTTGATCGGTGATCCGAAGAAGATCGGCGAGATGGCCGCAGAGAAGGGATATGAGTTTATTCAAGAGGCCAAGATCGTAGATCCCATCCACGATCCGAAGATGTCGGAATATGCGAACCTTCTCTTTGAGTTGCGCAAGGCAAAGGGTATGACGAAAGAAGAGGCAGCGAAGAAAGCACAAGATCCGTTGTATTTGGGTTGTTTGATGATCAAGGCCGGCGATGCAGACGGTGAATTAGCCGGTGCACGTGGTACGACAGCGGACACGATTCGTCCGGCCTTTCAGATTCTTAAAACTCGTCCCGGATGCTCGATTGTAAGCGGTGCATTCCTGATGTTCACTCCGGCTAAACAACTGGGCGAAAACGGTTTTCTTCTCTTCGCAGACTGCGCTGTAAACCCGAATCCGGATGCAAAACAATTAGCGGAGATCGCTGTTTCGACAGCCGAGACCGCACGCGCTATTGCCGGCATCGAGCCGCGCATAGCGATGTTGAGTTTCAGCACGAAGGGAAGTGCAAAACACGAGTTGGTAGATAAGGTAAGTGAAGCCACTCGTCTGGCAAAAGAGATGGCTCCGGACGTTCAGATCGACGGCGAGTTACAAGTCGATGCAGCGCTCATCGAGAGCGTAGCTAAAACCAAAGCGCCGGGTAGTCCGGTTGCAGGTAAAGCAAACGTATTGGTCTTCCCCGACCTGCAAGCCGGTAACATCGGATACAAACTCGTTGAGCGTTTCTCGGGCGCCGATGCAGTAGGACCGATTCTGCAGGGTATCGCAGCACCGGTGAACGACCTCAGCCGTGGCTGCAAAGTACAAGACATCGTGCAGATGGCAGTTATCACAGCGAATCAAGCAATTCGCTGAGTTTAAAGCAGAAAGTTTAAAGTTATAATATCATGAAAATTTTAGTTTTAAACTGCGGAAGTAGCAGTATCAAGTACAAGCTCTTTGAGATGGAGAGCAAGAAAGTAATGGCCCAAGGCGGAATCGAGAAAATCGGTTTGCCGGACTCGTTCCTATTGGTTAAACTGCCCAACGGCGAGAAGGTAAAATTCGAGAAACCGATGCCTGAACATACCATAGGTATTGAATTGATTCTGGAGAAACTGGTAGATCCGGAGATCGGTTGCATCAAAGATCTCAAGGAGATCAACGCCGTAGGTCACCGCGTAGTGCATGGTGGAGAGAAGTTCAACAAATCAGTGCTCATTACTCCGGAAGTAAAGGCCGAGATCATCAAGTGCGTGGACTTGGCTCCGCTGCATAACCCCGCTAACCTGAAGGGTATCGATGCGATTGAGAAGATCTTACCGAGCGTTCCGCAAGTAGCTGTCTTCGACACCGCTTTCCATCAGACGATGCCGGATTACGCATATATGTACGCCCTTCCGTACGAGCTCTACGAGAAATATGCCATCCGTCGTTACGGATTCCATGGAACCAGTCACCGTTATGTAAGCGCTCGCGTATGCGAATTCCTGGGCGTAGACCCGAAGCAGCAGAAGATCGTTACCGCTCATATCGGAGGTGGTGGCAGTTGCGCCGCTGTATTGAACGGCCAATGCGTAGACACCAGTATGGGTCTGACGCCTGTGGAAGGTCTGGTAATGGGTACACGTGCCGGTGACCTCGACCTGGGTGCCGCTACCTTTATCATGGATAAAGAGCACCTGAGCACAGCGCAGTTTAACGAACTCGTGAATAAGAAATCCGGTTTGCTCGGCGTAAGTGGTGTGTCGAGTGACTGCCGTGACATTGAAGCAGCCATCAAAGCCGGTAACAAACGTGCCGATCTGGCGCGTAAGATGTTTATCTATCGCACGGTGAAATATATCGGCGCATACGCAGCTGCCATGAACGGTTTGGATATTCTGGTCTTCACAGCCGGTATCGGCGAGAACGATCCGTATATCCGCGCGCAAATCATGAAAGGACTCGGTTTCCTCGGCATCGAGGTGGACGAAGAGGCCAACAATGTACGCGGCGAAGAGCGTATTATCTCTACCCCGAATTCGAAGGTAAAAGTATGCCTCATCCCGACGGACGAAGAACTGATGATCGCTTCGGATACCGAAGCACTGATATAAAATTTTGAGATTGTAGATTTGATATTTCGTATTTAATGAGCAAACCTATCATCTATCAGCTCTTCCCTCGTTATTTCGCGAACTACAACGAGACTCGTGCGTATAACGGAAGCAAAGAAGAGAACGGTTGTGGACGCTTTGCAGATATCAACAAGCGTGCACTCAAGTCGATTGTTGACCTGGGTGCCACGCATGTTTGGTACACCGGCATCATCCGCCATGCGACAGCGCAGTATAACAATCCTGCCATCACCAAAGGTAAAGCCGGTTCTCCCTATGCAATCACCGATTATTACGACGTGGACCCGGATTTGGCGAAGAACGAGAGCAAACGAATGCAGGAATTCGAGTCGCTTGTTAAACGCACTCACGAAGCCGGTTTGGGCGTACTGATTGATTTTGTACCAAACCATGTAGCGCGTGAGTATAAGAGCGTCTGCAAACCCGAGGGCGTAGAAGACCTGGGCGAGAATGACCATCCCGAATGGGCTTTCTCTCCGCTCAATAACTTTTACTACCTCCCGGGAGAGCGCTTCACGATGGACAAAGACCTGCAAGGCTACGAAGAGTTTCCGGCGAAAGTAACCGGCAACGACTGCTTCACGAGTCATCCGAGCGAGAACGATTGGTACGAAACGGTCAAACTGAACTACGGTGTCTTCTATCAAGGTGGCCGAGAGAAGCAGTTTGATCCGATTCCTTCCACCTGGACCAAGATGCGCGATATCATCCTTTTCTGGGCCGGAAAAGGCATTGATGGCGTACGCGTCGACATGGCCGAGATGGTTCCGGTCGAGTTCTTCCAATGGGCAATTGCGGCAGTGAAGAAGAAACATAAGAAATTCCTCTTCATCGGCGAATGTTACGATCCGAACCAATATGACAGTTACCTGGCAGCAGGTTTCGATTACCTATATGACAAAGTAGGAATGTACGATTACCTGCGCGGCGTAACGTGTAAGGGTTGGCCCGCATCCGGTATCACGGCGCAGTGGATGCAACATGGCGAAGAGCGACTGAACCATATGTTGTATTTCCTCGAGAACCATGACGAGCAACGTATCGCCAGCGGGTTCTTCTGCGGTAGCGGACGATGCGCTGAACCGGCGATGATCGTAGCTACGATGCTGAACCAATGTCCGGTCATGATCTATTCGGGTCAGGAATTGGGTGAGCGAGGCATGGATATGGAGGGATTCAGTGGCATCGACGGACGATCAACCATCTTCGATTATTGGGGATTGAAGAGTCTTCAGGCATGGGCGAACAAAGGTAAGTTTGACGGCGCTAAGATGAACGAAGCGCAACAGGAGTTGCACGAGTTCTACAGTCGATTACTCACGATTGCGCGAGACGACAAAGCCGTTCAGAAAGGCAAGATGTACGATATCACGTATGCGCAGGGAGAGGGATTTGACAAACAGCAGCATTTCGCGTTCCTTCGTCATATCAAGGGTGAGACACTATTGGTGGTAGTGAATTTTCACGATCGCGAACAGCAGATGCGCGTTCAGCTTCCGAACGATGCGTTTGTATATCTGAACCTGGAAGGCAAGACGAACGCTACCGGCAAAGACCTGCTTTTCGGAAAGACATACAACTTGGATTTCGTTCCTGATGGCGTATTGGACATTGTGCTTCCGGCTTGGAAGGGAGTTATTTTGAAAATCAAGTAGATTTGGAACTGTTTAAGGACATAATGCGTTTGGTTCGGTGGGGCAACCTGTTGTTTCTCGGCGCCTTGGTATGGGTGATGGAGAAATGGGTAGCTGTACCGATTCTAAATGCGGCAGCCTATGGCGAACAGATGCCGTGGTATATCTTGCTATTGCTGGAGATTGCGGTGATCCTGATTGCGGCAGGAGGCTATGTAATCAATGATTACTTTGATGTAAAGATTGACCGCATTAACCGTCCGGATGCCGTGATTGTGACGCGAACGATCAGTAAGCCCGCAGCTATGCGACTGAGTATCTGCCTCAGCGCTGCAGGCGCTGCATGCGGTATCCTTGAAGCGATACTCCTGCGCAGTATGACGATTGGTATCCTCTTCGTCATCGTGCCCGGATTGCTATGGTTCTACTCCAGCAGTTACAAACGTCTCTTTATGATCGGCAACCTGACGATAGCTCTCTTGGCGGCAGTAACGCCGATGCTCGTAGCGATAACCAATGTCGCGATACTACAACTACGTTTCGAGACTATCCTACCCTATATCTCGCTCCCGCACGACCTCTATGCATGGTTAGGAGGATTTGCGCTCTTTGCCTTCCTGCTGACCTGGATTCGCGAGATCATCAAAGACATGCAGGATCAGATGGGAGATCGGGAATTGGAATGCCACTCAATGCCAGTTGTTTGGGGCGATTTATGGACCAAAGTGTTCGTTACTGCTCTCATCATACTGACGTTAGCTATCATCGGACATATCTGGTATCACCTGCTTCCTTTCCCTATCGGTTGGACCAGCCTCAGCACGCGTTATATCGCCTTAGGTATTGTCGTTCCGCTGCTGAGTGCGATCTGGTTGCTATGGTCGGCGAAGATTCCCAGCGACTACAAGAGTTGTCAGCAAGTGATTAAATTCGCGATGCTGATCGGAATGCTTTATGGCTACGTGATTATGAGACTATACGTATAATGTATAGCAGCTATAGAAAGAAAAATCGAGACATTAAACGATGCCTCGATTTTTTAATTCCCGATAAACGTGATGGATCGGGAAGCCCATGACATTGAAATACGAGCCGCGCATGGACGTGCAGGCGATATAGCCGATCCACTCTTGTACGCCATAGGAACCCGCTTTATCGAAGGGTTTATAACGAGTTACATAATGCGCAATCTCTTCGTCGGACAGATCCCCAAATGTCACATCCGTGCAATCGACAATCGTCTTCAAATCTCTTCCTTTCTGCGCAAAAGAAACGGCCGTATATACCTGGTGAGTCTTATTACGAAGCGCCTGCAGCATCTCAACAGCCTCGGCTTCACCATGCGGTTTACCTAGCATACAACCTTCTAACCAAACAATCGTATCGGCGGTGATAAGCAATTGATTCTCCGTCAACGCCGTCTCATAAGCATGCGCTTTCGCGCGCGAGATATAATAAGGTATATCGCCGGCCTGCAGGTCGGGAGGATACGTCTCATCGGCATCAATGGAGATAGCCGTAAATGGCAGGTCTAAACCTGCCATTAGTTCACGTCTGCGGGGGGATTGACTGCCTAAGATAATTTCCATTAGAATAAATCAAGTTGTGTATCAGCGGGTTTTTCGAAGGTTATCTTCACCCCCTCTACTTCGATGGACTTATCGGAGGATTCCGAAGCCGCTGCTGCTTCCGTGGTTTCTTCAGTTTCGGTCTCCGGTTCTTCTATACCCACTTCTTCCGGTTCTTCAATCACCGGTTCGGGCGTGATATCTTCGATAGAGGCAACCTCAAGCGTGGTCACACGTTTACCCTTTGCCTTCGCCGATTTCTCATCGATAAACTCCGCCATGAGAATCTCAATCGGCTCATGTTTTTCGTCCGCGAAGGTGATGCGGAAGGTCGCCTCCTCCCGATCGGAAAGTACTGCGATGCGGGAGTCTTTATCGTCGCCTAACATCGATTGTACTTTGGCATTGGCATCGTCGAGTTTAAAGCGTTTGCCATAGTAGTACTTCAGCTCGCCGTTCCATTGGATAAGTGACCATACTTTCTCGGTGTCCAACTTCTCAATACGCCAGATGTTATCTTCAAAATGGGCGGTAAGATCGAACGAAGTGGTATAATAGGTACCATCATTATTGATGACAAGGATACGATCTTCGTCCCAGAACTCACCCAGATAGATTCCATGTTCGTCGTAGTTGACACGCAGCACGTCGGCATCGAACCATACCTTACGTCCACCCAGCGTAGAATGACCTTTCTGCTTCAAGGTGATGTTCTTCACGTCGAACTTCGTCAGCACATTGCCTCTCGCTGTACGCGATTTGACAGCCAGTTCCGAAAGGTCCTTGCAAACCTCCAGTTTCTTAAGATGCAACTGCGGCTTGAGTACCACGCGAATCACTTCGGCCTCTCCGTTGGGGTTCGCCGTGAAGTACACGATCTTCGAGCCCGGTTTACCTTGTGTTAAATCGTATTCTTTATCTTTCGCCACACCGGTGACGTTGAAGCGCTTCATGAAATACGTGCCCTTCTTACCATCGCGATAAACGACGTTATACACCGTTCGTTCGTCGCCGCGCTGGAAGACAGCAATATGGAGGATGTCGGTTCCAACGAACAGTTTCTCCGCCACCTTCATCACCTTGTATTTACCGTCCTTGTGGAAGACGATGATATCATCGATATCGGAGCAGTTGAAGAGGAACTCGTCTTTCTTGAGACCCGTCCCTATGAAGCCTTCCTCGCGATTGATATAGAGTTTTTCGTTGTTCTCTACGACGGCTTTGACGTTGATTGCGCCGAAGTTTCGTACCTCCGTACGACGCGGATATGCCTCGCCGTATTTCTTCTTCAGCATCTCGAACCAAGCGATAGTATACTCCGTCAGATGGTTGAGGTTCTTCACGCAAGCTTTGATTTTCTTCTCGAGATCCTTCATCAGTTCGTCCGCTTTCTTGGAATCGAACTTGGTGATACGAATCATTCGGATCTCAAAGAGTTTTTCAATATCCTCGGCGCGTACCTCGCGGATGAGCTGAGGTTTGAACGGCGTGAGGGCTTCATCCACGAACTCAATGAGTTTCTCTTTAGAAGTGGCGTTTTCGTATCCCTCTTGCTTATAAATACGGTTCTCAATGAAAATCTTCTCCAGCGAGGTATAGAAATATTTCTCTTCCAGTTCGCCTTTCTCGATCTCCAATTCCCATTGAAGCAGGGCCTTGGTGTTATCGGTCGAGAGGCGGAGGAGATTGCTGACGGAGGTGAAGATCGGTTTCTTATTCTCCACCACGCAGCAGTTGGGACTGATGTTCACTTCGCAATCGGTGAACGCATAGAGGGCGTCGATGGCTTTGTCGGACGACGAACCGGGCGCCAATTGTACCACGATACGCGCCTGATCGGCGGTAAAGTCATCAATCTTACGAATTTTAATCTTTCCCTTCTGGTTCGCCTTAAGGATGGTCTCAATAATCTTCGAAGTGGTAGTTCCGAACGGAATCTCGGTGATGATAAGCGTCTTGTTGTCGTCCGCCTTCTGAATACGAGCACGAATCTTGACGGAACCGCCTCGTTCACCATCGTTGTACTTCGTTACATCGATCACGCCGCCTGTCGGGAAATCCGGGAAAAGCTGAAACTCTTCATTGCGCAGGTACGCCAAAGAAGCATCGCAAAGCTCATTGAAGTTATGCGGCAGTATCTTCGAGTTCAAACCAACCGCTATACCTTCTACACCTTGGGCCAGCAGCAGCGGGAACTTAATCGGCAGATGAATCGGCTCGTTTTTACGTCCGTCGTAGGACTTCATCCACTCGGTCGTCTTCGCATTAAAGACCGTCTCCAACGCAAACTTAGAGAGACGCGCCTCAATATAACGAGGAGCTGCGGCGCCATCCCCCGTAAGGATGTTTCCCCAGTTGCCCTGGCAATCAATCAGCAGATCTTTCTGCCCCAGTTGGACGAGTGCATCGCCGATAGAAGCATCGCCGTGAGGGTGGTATTGCATTGTCTGGCCGACGATATTGGCTACCTTGTTGTACTTCCCGTCGTCCACCGTCTTCATGGCATGCAAAATACGACGCTGCACAGGCTTGAGACCATCCTCAACAGCCGGCACAGCGCGTTCGAGTATCACATACGAAGCATAGTCCAGAAACCAGTCCTGGTACATGCCCGTTAAATGATACTTCACATCGCCATTAAATCCACCCTGAGCAGACATCGATTAACGCAGGGCTTTGTTGATAAAGATAAAAGCGAGAATGCCGCTTACCTCGAGCACCATGCTAGCAATCAGCAGACCGTTTACGGGGCAAGCATATCTATATACGATAAGGCATACCACGCCCAAAATCAGGAGTATTACTCCCAGATACTTCAGAGAATCATTCATAAAAAACGCGTTTTTAAATTGCGGGTGCAAAGGTACAAAAAAATTTGCATTTATGCAAATAAAAATGCATTTTTTACTCGTTTATGGTTTAAAGAGTGGTTATTAGCGCGAAGAAAAGCGATAAATGCCGCCGGGAAGAGAGCGAACAAGATCTTGAAGTTCCAAGAGCATCAAATCGGACGATACGTCGCTATAAGGCAGTTCCAATTCCATAACGAGGAGGTTGATATGCATACCCTCTTCCGCCTCTTGGAGTTTGGTAAGAATGGTTTGTTGGGTCGGAGTCAGATCGTCCATCAGGCCTATCAATTGGGTTTGAACGGGCTGCGAGACTTCGGTGCGTGTCTTCCATCCCATCGCCTCAATCAGGTCATCCGCGCCATCGATGAGTTGCGCTTTATGGCGATTTATCAATTGGTTGCAACCCAACGAAGAGGGATCGGACGGTCTGCCGGGAAAAGCAAACAGGTCACGGCTATAATCCGCCGCCATCTGCGCCGTAATCAGACTACCACCTCGCTCGCGCGACTCTACCACCACCACGGCATCCGCCAGACCGGCTACGATCCGGTTACGCTGCACAAAATACGCCGGCATGGGTTCTATTCCCGAAGGAAACTCGGTCAGCAGACCACCATGTTCCAATGAAGCAACAGCCTCCGGACGATGATTATATGGGTAGATACGGTCCAGTCCATGCGCCGGAACAATAATCGTAGGTATACCCTCTTTGATAGCCGTCCGATGCGCTGCGATATCAATCCCATAGGCTCCTCCGCTCACGATCGTAACGGACTCCAATCGATCATGCAGATCATGCACCAAGTGCTGGGTAAGTTCCACACCTCGCTCCGTAGGACGACGTGTACCGACGATAGATACGATATGTCCGTCAGACGGCCGCACATTGCCTTTGGAGTACAGCAGCACAGGTCTGTCAGGACACTGTCTCAAGCGATAGGGATACGCCTCATCTGCCAACGTCCAGATACGAATGCCATGCGCTTCGGCCCATTCCATTTCACGTTCCGCACGCTCCCAACTACTCTGCATATTGGGTTCATCCAGATGTTTCCATGCTTCCTCAGCTGAACCGTAATGATCCAGCAACGCAAGGTTCTTTCGCAGACGAGTGCGATAAAGAAACGACAGGGCGATATCGTAGAGTGGTGCACTCAACGGGAATGGGTTGTATTTTGCTTCTTCGTCAGGAAACGGCGAATTAAGACGAGGATGAGACAAATGACAAGTCCCGCCAGCGCACCGACGGCGTCGGCATATACATCTGCCATCTCGCCTGTTCGGGTAAGGGTACAAAAGCGCTGCAGCATCTCCATCAGAACGCCGTATGCCGTGACGCAAGCCCAGACCGCGCAATAGGTAAGAAGGAGGAGTTTACGCTTGCGGAGGTGCATCTGGATAGGTACTAACCAGACAACAGCCAGACACATGTACATCAGTCCGTGAGCAATCTTATCATCCGCCGCTATCGAAGGAGGCAGTTGCGGATTCTCCCATAGACTGAGCAAAGCAATGCCTGCCGTCACCAAGACAGCAGGCATGAAAGATATGATCGTTCTTTTAATCACGGTCAGAGAGATGGATCTTAATTCCGTAACACAAATCGCCTGCATCGCCCAAACCGGGAACAATATATTTCTTTTCGTTCAGAACCGGGTCAATCGCAGCGCACCACAAGGTCACATCCGGACTATCGTTGAGAGACTTACGCAGCGTCTCAATTGCCTGTGGCGTACCGATTGCGGAGCAGAGATGCGTGTGCTTGGGTTTACCGTGACGAAGCAAAGCAAGATAGCCCACCTCCATCGACATACCGGTTGCTAACATCGGGTCGGCAATAATCAGCGTCTTGCCTTCAATAGAAGGCGCGGCCATATACTCCGCCACGATCTCCAACTTACCCTCTTTATTGACGCGGCGATAAGCACTCAAGAAAGCGTTATCAGCGCGATCGAAGATATTGAGGAAACCCTGATGCAAGGGCAGACCGGCACGCAAGACAGTAGCTAACACCAATTGATCGCTGATAGTTTGGACGGTTGTAGTAGCCAACGGGGTTTGCACCTCGGTAGGTTGATAGTTCAGCGTCTTGCTGACCTCAATAGCCATATACTCGCCGATACGCTCAATGTTTCTACGGAAACGAAGCGGATCGGATTGGATATTCACATCACGTATCTCGCGAAGGAATTGGTTGAGCACACTGTTTTGCTCAGATAAATTAACTACTCTCATAAGGGTATGTTGTTATGGATTTTTATTGGAGTCCTTTTGCTGCTTTCTTCTCAACCTTTACCGTGGTCATTCGGGTCTTGAGTTCCGTCTCAATCTGAACCAAAGAAGCCGTCTTCTGGGTAATCTCCTGCTGGAAGTTCTGCAACTGACCTTGCGTGGTCTGAAGATACGTCTCCAGATCGGTGATAGCACGCTGACGATCAGCCACTTCGCGCAACGAATAGCTCAACTCTTTCTGCTCGTTCTCCAAGAACAGGTTATAGCTATCGCGTATATCTTGGTTCAGATCTTTTTGCTTAGCAAACGTTTTCTGCTGTTTGTCCACCGTCTTCTGCATTGCTTTCAACTCTGCTTCCTCTTGGCTGTATAGTTTCTTCATCGCAGCCGTCATCTTCGAAGCCACTTTCAACGAATTGGCCACCTCTTTCGCATGATTCTGCTCGGCCTTAATCTCCTTTTTCACAAGCGCAACTGCATCCAATTGCTTCTGGACACTCTGCTCGAGCACCTCCAGCGAAGCACAATACATCGTCGGCTCAGCGCTATACAGCATACGAAGAGAATCCAAGTTAAAGTCACCCAACTCGATGGTCAATGGATTAACTGTCTGGGCTGAAACAGCCAAACTCATCACCAAAAATGCAAGTATAAAACCTTTTTTCATATCAATAAGAGTTAAAAAACGGTGCAAAGTTACACATTTTTTTGCATATTTCAAAATTTTTCTATATCTTTGCATGTTTTTTATTAAAATGAAGTATGGAGAACGACTTCGGTCAGGGTTCCGAGAGCCCGAAATCATTCATTTATAAGGATAGCACGATTGCTTTTGTGACCGCGGCTGTACAGGCTTGTCTGCTGATGGAGAAATGCAGCGAATACGAGGTGGAGGAGTGGCGCGAACAGATGTTACGCCTGCTGCCTGTGCTTTACCTGCGAACGCGCTTGGTAGAGCAGGAAGAACCCATGTTGGACGAAGAGCCGCAGCGGTTTGTGACGGAGGAGGATTATAACTACGCGTTGGTGGGTATTCGCAACCTATTGGGTCAAGATGATGCCTATCTGGATGTGTTTGTAGATCGGGGTATTTATACCGACGAAGTGCAGACGGCTTACATCTCCGAAGGACTGGCCGATATCTATCAGGAGTTGAAGGACCTGGCAGCGGCGTTTCAAACCGGGCAAGAAACCCTTATGCACGATGCGGTGATAGTCTGTCGCACTGGATTTGAAGAGCACTGGGGACAAAAACTGCTGGCTGTTCTTCGCGCGCTGCACGCGCTATCGCATAACGAGTCAGACAACTTCTAACTGTTAAGACCTTGCAAACCAATCATTACCCACATAGAATCAGTAAAGAGTTGCTGCAGTGGATGCCGTTAGCCGCATTTGAAGGCGAAGTCATCGTGGTGGACAAACCGGAAATGGTAACCGATGCGGTGAATTATCTGCGTTCACAAAGAGTGATCGGAGTTGATACGGAGGCTCGTCCTAGTTTTCAGCGAGGCACACACTACCCTACAGCGTTGGTCCAGATTGCTACGCATGAGCGCTGTTATCTCTTCCGTCTCACGCACGTCGGCATGCCGCAGGAATTAGCGGATATCTTTGCTAATCCGAATATCTGCAAGGTGGGTCTCGCTTTCCGCGATGACATCAACGGTCTGAGGCGCAGACGTAATTTCACGCCGGCTAACTGCGTAGATATTCAATCTATGGTTGCACAATACGGCATTCTGGATCTTGGGCTTCAGAAGATCTTCGCTATTTGCTTTGGTAAGAAGATATCGAAGACACAGCAGTTAACCAATTGGGAGAACAATCATCTCACGCCCGAACAGGCGCGCTATGCCTCCACGGATGCATGGGCTACCCTCCTGATTTATGAAGATCTGCTGGAGCATGAGCCACTTCCCATTAAAGAGGTGCAAGCGCTGATGCGAGAGGACAAAGAACGGATGATCGAACATCAGCAGCAGATTCAGGACCAGCGGCTTATTGAACAGGGAATAGAACCTCCGCCTCATATGTCGCTCGAAGAGCGCGAGGCACACCAGGCTGCAAAACGCCGCGAGGCGCGTAAACGCAAACGGCATCGTCAGGCGGAGCGGAAAAAGCAGGCCGCGAATAGCGAAAAGAAATCTATTAACCAACAATAATCATATGAAACGAATCTTCCTTATTTGGTGCGCTGTACTTTGTACACTGTACTCTTTTGGTGAACTCAAATACGTCTTCTATTTCATTGGAGACGGTATGGGTAGCAATCAAGTGTTAGGCGCAGAGATGTATCGTTCGGCATTGCAGGGCAAACCGCTCGGGCGTATACAGACGCTCATGACGACTTTCCCGTATTCGGGCAGTGCTTCTTCGTATTCGAAGAGCAACGGTATCACAGACTCCGCAGCCGCAGGTACGTGTCTGGCGACCGGGAAAAAGACCAAAAACGGTATGCTGGGGCTTGATCAGGACTTCGCTTTTATCCCTACGATAGCAGAAGAATTGAAGGCACAGGGATGGGGAATCGGCATCATGACAACCGTAGCTATTGACCATGCGACGCCGGCTGCTTTTTACGCGCACGTGCCCAATCGCAATAAATATTATAGAATAGGAGAGCAATTGATAGAGAGTGGGTTCGATTTCTTCGGTGGGGCTGGATTTCATCATCCGCAAGGTAAACACGACGACAAGGAGGTGAACTTATACCGTGCAGCAGAAAAGCAAGGTTACGTGATTGCACATGGGTACGAAGAAGCCGTTAGTCTTCAGAATTCAGATATCAGTAAGATGATTCTGGTTCAGAACGATGATGACCAGGGCGCCAAGCACGGCAATAATTTACGCCAGGCCATTGACAGGAAAGCAGGCGATTTAACATTAAAGCAGATTGTCAGCACGGCTATCCCGTTCCTCAATAGTCGCTACGACCGGTTCTTTATGATGGTAGAAGGAGGAATGATCGATTATGCTTGCCATGGCGACGATGCGGCTACAGCATTTGGTGAAGTATGGGATATGGACGAAGCGATGCGCGTAGCGTACGATTTCTATCTGGCACATCCGGACGAGACACTGATTGTGGTAACGGCCGACCATGAGACAGGAGGAATGGCGCTGGGGAATAGCGATTATACATTACATCTTGATTTGCTCCATAATCAGAAGTGTTCCCAATGGATCATCAGTGACCTTTTCTCGCAACTATTCAAAGAAAACAAGAAACCGAGTTGGGAGCAGGTACGGACCATCTACCGTGAGCAGTTAGGTTTCTGGGAGGCCGTGGAGATCACGAGTGAGGAGGAGAAGGAACTGAAAGCGCTTTATAAAGCCGCCTGTGCCAAAAAGGCCAAAGACACCAAGACGATGTATAAGAGCATCAACAAACTGGGAGAAGCCGGAGTGGCATTGCTCAATAAGAAAGCCCATGTGGGTTGGACCACTTTCGCGCACACTGCACACGCTGTTCCTATCTTCTCTACCGGCGTGAATGCATCGCTTTTCTCCGGATGGCACGATAACACGGAGATCGCTCCACTCATCTTGGAAGCCACTAAATAGGCGAGAATATACGGTTTAGAACAGGACCATGTTCCGAGAAGAGCACAAGAATAGTACAATTAGAACAAAAGAGGGGCACCCGAACGGATGCCCCTCCATCATATCCGCCAAAGTTGGCGGATGGGTCTGTCGCTCTTAACGAACGATTGCGCCTATTACGTTGTAGGTCTTGTCGCCCTTCTTGATCAGGATCTGTCCGTTGCGCAGTACCTTGACTGCCGGTGCATCAGCAGCTGTGTTAGAGATAGCAGTGGGGTCATTACTACCCATCCAGAAGTAGCCACCGAATGTAGCCCAGTCTGTCTTATAGGTTTCCTGGAAGTAGATGTCCTTCTCGCCAGCGTGCGCAGCGTCCACGGTATATTCGCTACCCATACCATCCGGATACCAAGCGACGATAGCGTTGTTCTCTACCTTAACCACCTTGATCTTCTGGCCTTCAGCGAGCGTGGTATTGAGTACATACTCGCCTTCTGCCTCCGGGTTAGCAGCGAAGAGGAGGTCAGCACTCAGAGCAGCTACGTCCCAGCCGTTTTGGCCGATGAGGTAGAAACCGTTAGCGAGCGTCGGCTCAACCGGAGGTTCGGGAGCTGCGCCTTCGCAAAGCTCAGCAGCAGTAACGGTAAGACCATCGATGGCCCATTCTCCTTCCCAACCTGAGTAAGCCCAGTGGATATTGATGAAGTTATAGGACTCACGAGCCTCTGCGAACGGAACGATAACCGAAACCTCTTCTACGTCTGCCTCTTCGCGCGTGCCGTTACCATAGCGAACTACGCCGCCGGTAGCACCTTCTGCATTTACCCACAGGAAGTTGAGACCCGGCTTGGTGTTGCCGGCTGCTGCATTGTTCTTAATAGCTACGCGGATGTTATTGCTGTCAGCAATCTTTTGGATAGTCAGCAAGACACGTCCGTTAGCATCGGCGTAGTTCGGATCCTTTTGGTGTCCAGAGGGTTTCTCGCAGTATTTCTCTACTTGCGGCTCTTCATTCGCACCAGTCCAGAAGTAGCCACCGAATGCAGCCCATTCTGCCTTATAGGTTTCCTGGAAGTAGATGTCCTTCTCACCAGCGTGCGCAGCGTCCACGGTATATTCGTTATCCGTACCATCCGGATACCAAGCGACGATAGCGTTGTTCTCTACCTTAACCACCTTGATCTTCTGGCCTTCAGCGAGCGTGGTATTGAGTACATACTCGCCTTCTGCCTCCGGGTTAGCAGCGAAGAGGAGGTCAGCACTCAGAGCAGCTACGTCCCAGCCGTTTTGGCCGATGAGGTAGAAACCGTTAGCGAGCGTCGGCTCAACCGGAGGTTCGGGAGCTGCGCCTTCGCAAAGCTCAGCAGCAGTAACGGTAAGACCATCGATGGCCCATTCTCCTTCCCAACCTGAGTAAGCCCAGTGGATATTGATGAAGTTATAGGACTCACGAGCCTCTGCGAACGGAACGATAACCGAAACCTCTTCTACGTCTGCCTCTTCGCGCGTGCCGTTACCATAGCGAACTACGCCGCCGGTAGCACCTTCTGCATTTACCCACAGGAAGTTGAGACCCGGCTTGGTGTTGCCGGCTGCTGCATTGTTCTTAATAGCTACGCGGATGTTATTGCTGTCAGCAATCTTTTGGATAGTCAGCAAGACACGTCCGTTAGCATCGGCGTAGTTCGGATCCTTTTGGTGTCCAGAGGGTTTCTCGCAGTATTTCTCTACTTGCGGCTCTTCATTCGCACCAGTCCAGAAGTAGCCACCGAATGCAGCCCATTCTGCCTTATAGGTTTCCTGGAAGTAGATGTCCTTCTCACCAGCGTGCGCAGCGTCAACTACATAGTTGCCTTCGGCTGGGTACCAAGCGGTGATAGCATCATTCACTACATTGACCACTTTGATCTCATCGCCTACAGCCAGTGTGGCGGAAACCACGAACTCTGCCAGATTCTCCGGATTGGCTGCGAACTTGCGGTCAGCGCTCAGATCTGCAGCACTCCAGCCTTCAACGCCGTTGATCTTACCGATGAGATAGAAACCGTTCTCCAGAGTCGGTGTGACAGGCTCAGAAGCCACATATTTGGACCACACGCCGTTACATCCCGGGGCACCCCAAGATGCGGTTTCATTCGTGATAGTGAACAGGTTCTTACCATCCGTCGGGAGGGTCAGATCTACTGTTTTAGCGCCCCAGTCGGAGATGGCGCCAGTACCATTGACGCGGACGAAAATAAGTCCCGCAACGTCAGCGGGAACATCGTACGACCAAGTACCTTCTTCGCCGGAAACGGGAGTCATACGTACACCAGGCCACTTAGTCTCATCAGCGCCGCCCCAATAATGAACAGCGACAGCAGCGCCGTCTGCACACCACCAGCTGTGGGTCATTTCACAATACACTGTTGTTGCGAAAGCGGTTGAAACGCCCAGAACGACAGCAATCAATAAAGAAAGAATTTTTCTCATGATACTTTGATTTTAAGTTAATAATTTAGTTAGTTGATTCGTTTCCCAACAATTTGCGCTGCAAAGTTACAACAAAAAATGCACATATGCAAACATTCGCACCTTTTTTTTAAAAAATAAAATAAAATTTTATTCATTTTGCGTAGATAAATCAATTTCTTTGCTTTCGACAAGCAATCACTATTGTCTTTGCTATTTGTGGGATGATCATCCTGTATTTCATTGCTCATTCATGTGTCATTTACGTTACCACATAGTGACCACTAAATAACGTCATTCCCCCATACAACAAAAAACAGCAAACCCACCGGCATGGTGGGCTTGCGATGATTTTCTTTTACGGTGCTACGCGATTGATGTCGCGGGGGAACATCGAACATTCCTTCACGTTCGCGATGCCTAAGAAGCATGCCGTGATACGCTCCAGACCGATAGCGAAGCCGCCGTGAGGAGGCATACCATTCTTGAAGGTATCGAGGTAGAAATGGAACGCATCGGGGTTCATGCCACGACGGAGCATCTTCTCGCGATAGTCGGCTTCCTTATGGATACGCTGGCCGCCGGAGGTGATCTCCAGACCGCGCATGAGGAGGTCGAAGGAGAGTGTCAACGACGGGTCCTCGGGGTCGTCCATCGCGTAGAAAGCACGGTGCTCCGACGGGAAATGGGTCACGAACACGAAGTCCGAACCGTATTTCTCGAAGGCGTACTTGCAGATAGCGCGCTCCTCTTCCGGCGCAAGGTCATCCTCACCGCGGTGGTCTGCTTCGCAGAGACCGTTCTCGAAGAGGATCTCATGAACCTCAGAGAGTTTCCAAGCCGGAACCTGCTCGGGGAGCACGGGGTTGACGGCATTGAGCAGTTGAAGCTCATGTGCGCAGTCTTTCTCTACCGTTGCGATGATATGGCGGAGCAGAGCCGCCTCGAGGGTCATGACATCCTCCTGACCTTTGATGAAGCCCATCTCCACATCAAGGGAGATATACTCATTGAGGTGACGGGAGGTAGCATGTTTCTCTGCGCGGTAAGCTGGCGCGATCTCAAACACGCGCTCATAGACACCGACGCCGATCTGTTTGTAGAACTGCGGGGACTGCGCGAGATAGACCTGCTTGCCGAAATAATCCATACGGAAGACGTTCGCACCGCCTTCTGCACCTTCGGACACGATCTTCGGAGTGAAGATCTGCGTGAAGCCGTTAGCCGCGAGGAACTCACCAAAGGCACGTGCTATGGTCGATTGCACCTTGAGAATCGCCATGTCGCGCGGATTACGGAGGGTGACCTGACGGTTGTCGAACTTATAGCGCAGGAGGGTCTCTTCGTCACCGAACTTAAGGGCGTTCATGTCCACTACCTCGGCGGTAGTCGGACGGCTCAATACGCGAACCTCGGCAACGGCGATCTCAATCGTGTTGTAGAATGCTGCGGGGTCTTTGATCTTCGCCTCGTTAACCGTTCCGGTGAGGGTGATTGCCATCTCGCGGCAGAGGTCGTTCATCGCGATCTCGTTGCCGGCCTCGTCGAAGAACTTCGAGGTCTCATTGGAGACGACAGCCTGCAACAAGCCGCGGGATTTGCGGAGGACGATGAACCCGCCCCACTTGGTGACGCGGACGTTATGGATCATTCCGCTGACGGTAACACTATCGCCAACCTTGCAGTTGTCAATAGTGATACCTTGCGGTTGATGGTTATTTACATCCAGAAACATGATAATTGTCAATTATCAATTGTCAACTATCAATTATTCTGCAGCAGGAGCTTCAGGAGCAGCCTCAGCAGCAACCTCTTCTACAGCCTCCTTAACGGCTTTTTTGCCGGCACGACGGGTAGCTTTCTTGGTAGCTTTCTTGGTCTCCTTGAGCATGTTCTCGTTGTAATCTACGAGCTCGATGATACACATCTCAGCAGCATCGCCCAGACGGAAACCGGTGCGAAGGATACGAGTGTAACCACCCGGACGGTTAGCGATCTTCTCGCCTACATTCTGGAAGAGTTCGGTTACGACCTCTTTCTGCTTGAGCAGGGAGAAAGCCAAACGACGGTTGTTCATGTTGTCCTCTTTCGCGCGGGTGAGGATCGGCTCTACGTAGATACGGAGCGCTTTAGCCTTAGCGAGGGTCGTGCTGATACGCTTGTGCATGATCAGCGAGCACGCCATGTTGGACAACATCGCTGCGCGATGGTTGGCCTTGCGGCTAAGGTGATTAAATTTCTTATTATGACGCATAATAATTCAATTTGTAATTTGTAATTTGTAATTTGTAATTTAGTCAAGCGCTCTGTAGCGCGAGATGTCCATACCGAAAGCCAAGCCGTTGCGCTCGAGCAGTTCGTCGAGTTCGGTGAGCGATTTCTTACCGAAGTTACGGAACTTGAGCAGGTCAGCGCGGTGGTACTTAACGAGTTCACCAAGAGTCTCTACTTCAGCAGCCTTCAAGCAGTTAAGCGCACGAACGGAGAGGTCCATGTCTTGCAGTTTCTGGTTGAGGAGTTGACGCATACGGAGGATTTCCTCGTCGAGTGCGTTGTTGTTCTTCTTGGTCTCCTCTTCGAGCACGATACGCTCGTCGGAGAAGAGCATGAAGTGGTAGATCAGGATCTTAGCGGCTTCGGTGAGTGCCTGTTGCGGGGCAATAGAGCCGTCAGTAGTAATCTCGATGGTCAGTTTCTCGTAGTCGGTGCGTTGCTCGACACGATACTGGTCAACCGAAATCATGACGTTACGGATAGGTGTGTAGATAGAATCGATAGCAAGCGTTCCGATAGAATCGTCTTTCTTGCGATTCTCATCACCTGGCACGTATCCACGTCCTTTGTTAATAGTAATCTCTATCTCAAAGTCAGCCGACTCGTCCATCTCTGCCAGTTGGAGTTCGGGGTTGAGCACCTCGAAGTTCTGCAGCACAGCGTTGAACTCTCCGGCGAGGAAAGCTTTCTGTTTATGCACGTGGAGTTTAACGGTCTCGGATTGCTCCTCGATACCCTCTTTGTGCAGGAAGCGAACCTGCTTGAGATTAAGAATAAGGTTGGTAACGTCAGTTATAACTCCGGGGATCGTAGCAAATTCATGATCAATACCACTGATCTTGACAGAGCAGATAGCATAGCCTTCGAGGCTACCCAGCAGTACGCGACGGATCGCGTTGCCTATCGTGATTCCATACCCCGGCTCGAGTGGGCGAAACTCAAAGATACCTTTGTTCGCACTCGAATCCAACATTATCACCTTGTCAGGTTTGATGAAATTTAATATTGCCATGAATTTAATGATTATTTAGAGTACAACTCAACGATTAATTGCTCCTTAATGTTCTCCGGAATCTCTGCGCGAGCAGGAACATTGAGCAACTTACCGGCTTTCTCAGCCTCGTTCCACTCGAGCCAACCGTACTTAGCG
The DNA here is from genome assembly GCA_016302585.1 of Paludibacteraceae bacterium. Lineage (GTDB taxonomy): Bacteria > Bacteroidota > Bacteroidia > Bacteroidales > Paludibacteraceae > Colicola. The sequence continues at coordinate 33,076 of JAEDNI010000006.1, forward strand.
TGGTTGAAGCCCTGGAGGGACTCATTGATAACCTCAAGCGATTTCGCTTTTTCGCGAACAGCTACAACCATTCCGGGTTTAACCTCGAAGGAAGGGATGTTCACTACTTTGCCGTCCACAGTGATGTGGCGGTGGCTAACGAGCTGACGAGCAGCTGCACGAGTAGGAGCCATACCGAGACGATAAACGATATTGTCCAGGCGGCACTCGAGAAGCTGGATCAGAATCTCACCGGTAATACCTTTGGTACGGGCAGCTTTCGCGAAGAGAAGACGGAACTGACGCTCCAGTACACCATAGGTGTATTTAGCTTTCTGCTTCTCAGCCAACTGAGTACCATACTCAGAGTTTTTCTTACGACGGTTAACGCCGTGTTGTCCGGGTGCGTACGGACGTTTTGCAAGCACCTTATCCTCGCCGAAGATAGCCTCGCCGAAGCGGCGTGCGATGCGAGATTTTGGGCCAATATATCTTGCCATAATTTAATTTACGTTAAAGGGTTTAACTTAAAATGTTGTTTTCGTTATTTTCGTAATCTACGTAAACTACATAAACAACGAAAACTACGTTTACTTATACACGACGACGTTTCGGAGGACGGCAACCGTTGTGCGGCATCGGGGTAACGTCAACGATTTCAGTTACATCGATACCAGCGGCTACGCAAGCACGGATAGCCGACTCACGTCCTTGTCCGGGACCCTTAACGTATGCTTTAACTTTACGCAGACCGAGGTCGAATGCGACCTTGCAGCAGTCAGCTGCTGCCATCTGTGCTGCGTACGGAGTATTCTTTTTGCTGCCACGGAAGCCTTGCTTACCAGCCGAAGACCAGCTGATTACTTGGCCGTCACCGTTAGCAACCGTAACGATTACATTGTTGAAAGAAGACATCACGTGAAGTTGGCCAACGCCATCAATCTTCACTACGCGCTTCTTAGCTGCAATAGCTTTCTTTGCCATAATACTTGATGAATTATTTGATTAATTACTAACGGTTGATTACTTCGTTGCCTTTTTCTTGTTTGCAACAGTTTTCTTACGTCCCTTGCGCGTGCGGGCGTTGTTCTTGGTGCTCTGTCCACGGACGGGAAGACCGATACGGTGGCGTACACCACGGTAACAACCGATATCCATCAAGCGTTTGATGTTCAATTGTGTTTCCGAACGAAGATCACCTTCTACTTTGAATTTAGCACCGATGATCTCACGGACTTTAGCTGCTTGGTCGTCTGTCCAATTCTCTACCTTGATGCTTGGGTCAATGCCTGCCTCTGCGAGAATCTTCTTTGCGCTTGAACGACCTATTCCGTAGATATAAGTCAAACTGACTTCGCCACATTTGTTCTGCGGTATATCTACACCGACAATTCTTATAGCCATAATTTAATACTAAGGATAATTTTGTTAAATAAATAATTGATTTTAGAAGTGGTTGATTCGAATTAAAGATTGCGCTTATCCTTGACGCATCTTCATTTTCGGATCCTTCTTGTTGATTACATACAAGTGCCCTTTGCGACGTACGATTTTGCAGTCTGCATTGCGCTTCTTGATTGATGCTCTTACTTTCATAGTAAAAACTTTGTTTTTCTTTTGGAGTCAGGAGTCAGGAGTCAGGAGTCGAGACTAATTTGTCCTTATTCCTTATTCCTTATTCCTTCATCCCGATTAATAATTACTTGTAGCGGAAGGAGATACGTCCTTTCGTGAGGTCGTACGGACTCATTTCTACTTTCACGCGGTCCCCGGCGAGGATCTTGATGTAATGCATACGCATCTTGCCGGAGATATGGGCGATGATAAGCGGTCCGTTCTCGAGTTGCACACGGAACATCGCGTTGGACAATGCCTCAACTACCGTTCCATCTACTTCAATGCTGTCTTGTTTTGCCATAATTTGTTATTTTTAGATGAATCTGTCTCCCAATACTTCTTGGATGTAGTCAAAGGTGGATAAGATGTCCGCCTTGCCGTTACGCACGCATACGGAATGCTCATAATGTGCGGCAGGCTTACGGTCGATGGTGCGAGCGGTCCAACCATCCTCTTCGATGAGCACATTACGACGACCAAGCGTAATCATCGGCTCGATAGCCAGTGTCATTCCGGATTTGAGGACGAGTCCGTTACCTCTGCGACCATAGTTACAAACCTCCGGTTCCTCGTGCATCTCTCGTCCGATACCATGTCCCACAAACTCGCGAACGACGCCGTATCCGGCTTTCTCGCAGTGGTTCTGGATGGCGAAAGACAGATCGCCGAGGCGGCGTCCGGTAACAGCCTGCTCAATCCCCAGGTAAAGCGCCTCTTTCGTAGTACGAAGGAGTTGCATCACTTCCGGGCTCACCTCCCCCACCGGGAAGGTATAAGCGCTATCGGAATGCCAGCCGTTGAGGTCGATAGACGAGTCGATCGTGATAATATCGCCTTCCTTAAGCACTACTTTGTCCGACGGAATGCCGTGTACGACCTGCTCGTTCACAGACGTGCAGAGCGTAGCGGGATAACCTTCGTAACCCAGGCAGGCAGGACGACCACCGTTATCCATGATGAACTCGTACGCTATCTTATCCAGTTGGGCGGTAGTAACACCCGGCTTGATAGCCTTTGCCACTTCGGCATAGGTCTTACCAAGCAGGATGTTGCTTGCCCGCATAAGCTCTATTTCTTCGTCAGTCTTGAGAAAAATCATCTATCTAACGAATTAGTAGGCCATAGCACCGGAGCGACCCTTGATGCGCATGCCGGACTCGAAGAATCCGTCGTAGTGACGCATCAGCAGGTGACTCTCAATCTGCTGCAAAGTATCCAATATGACACCTACCATAATGAGCAGGGACGTACCACCAAAGAACTGCGCAAAGCCCGGTTGCACATTGAGCAGACGAGCGAAAGCCGGCAGAACAGCGATGATAGCGAGCAGAATAGAGCCCGGCAACGTGATGCGACTCATGACAGTGTCAATATACTCAGCCGTCTTCTTACCCGGTTTAACACCCGGAATGAATCCGTTGTTCACCTTCAAGTTCTCTGCCATCTGGACAGGATTGATGATGATTGCGGTGTAGAAATAGGTGAAGGCGATGATAAGGAGTGCGAATACGAAGTTATACCAGAAACCATCGTTGTTCATGAAAGCACGTGCGAAAGCACCTGCCTCGCCGTTGCGGAAGCCCACAAACGCGATAGGGATGAACATGATAGCCTGCGCAAAGATGATCGGCATCACGTTAGCAGCATTAACCTTCAGCGGGATATACTGACGAACACCGCCATATTGCTTATTACCCTGGATACGCTTAGCGTATTGCACCGGAATACGACGTGTACCCTGAACCAACATGATCGCGAAAGCGAACACGAAGAGCAGTATCACGATCTCCAGCAGGAACATGATCAGACCACCACCTGCATCGTAAACGCGGCTCGAGAACTCCTGGATCAATGCACCCGGGAGACGAGCGATGATACCAATCAAGATGATGAAGGAAATACCATTTCCCACACCGCGATCGGTAATACGCTCACCCAACCAGAGCACGAACATAGAGCCCGCAGCCAACAGGATGGTGGCAGTGATAGTAAACCCATTGAAGCCGATGACAGGTACTTCTACGTTAGCCAAAGCGGGAGTGCTCTGTACTGCTGCTGCTATCTGCGCACGCAGGTTGAAGAGGTAACTCGGGCCCTGGAACAGCAAGATAGCTACGGTCAGATAACGGGTGATCTGGTTCATCTTCTGACGTCCGGACTCGCCTTCTTTCTGCATCTTCTGGAAGTAGGGCACTGCAATGGAGAGCAGCTGCACTACGATGGAAGCAGAGATATAAGGCATGATACCGAGCGCGAAGATAGACGCATTGGAGAAGGCACCTCCCGAGAACATATCGAGCAGAGCCATCAAGCCACCTTCCGTCTGACCTTTCAAAGCTGTCAAGGCATCAGGGTTAACACCCGGAAGAATGACGTACGATCCGAAACGATAGATGAGCACGAACAGCGCCGTGGTCAGCAGTCGATTGCGGAGGTCCTCAATCTTCCAGATATTTTTGATTGTTTCAATAAAACGCATAATTGTTTTCGTTTAACGTTGAACGATGAACGATTAGTGTTCTTAGATTTTAACAACGGTACCACCGGCAGCGGTGATAGCAGCCTCAGCAGTAGCGCTGAATGCATTAGCCTCAACGGTCAGTTTCGCTTTCAGTTCACCGTTACCCAGGATCTTAACGAGTTGGGTCTTGTTGATGAAACCAGCCTCGTGAAGCTCGATCAAGCCGATCTTCTCCAGTTTCTTAGCCTCAGCGAGAGCCTGGAGCGTAGAGAGGTTGATAGCTTTGTATTCCACGCGGTTGATGTTCTTGAAACCGAACTTCGGCAGACGACGCTGCATAGGCATCTGACCACCTTCGAAACCGATTTTCTTGCTATAACCGGAGCGCGACTTAGCACCCTTGTGACCACGGGTAGAGGTTCCACCCAGACCCGAACCTGCACCACGGCCGACACGCTTTGCGGTCTTAACCGAACCGGCAGCAGGGGTTAAATTATTCAATTCCATAATGTCAATTTCGTTTTAAGGGTTAGCCAATAACTTTAACAAGGTGCTTTACCTTCTCTACCATACCCAGGATAGCCGGGGTTGCTTCGTGCTCAACTACTGCGTTCATCTTGCGCAGACCAAGCGCTTGCATGGTTTCCTTCTGCACCTTCGGGCACTTAATAGTACTACGTACTTGTTGAATTTTAATCTTTGCCATAGTTGTAGAAGAATTTATCCGTTAAACACTGTAGAGAGGCTTACGCCACGGTTTGCAGCTACCGTACGAGCGTCACGCAGTTCTGCGAGTGCTTGGATAGTAGCTTTAACGAGGTTGTGGGGGTTGGACGAACCTTTGGACTTGGCCAACACGTCGTGAACACCTGCAGACTCAAGCACAGCACGCATAGCACCACCGGCTTTTACTCCGGTACCGTGCGTTGCCGGCTGGATATATACCTGCGAGCCACCGAACTTAGCGAACTGCTCGTGAGGGATAGTACCCTTGAGAACAGGCACTTGAATGAGGTTCTTCTTTGCAGCCTCGGTAGCTTTCTGCATAGCAGCAGCGACCTCACCTGCTTTACCCAAACCGTAACCTACAATACCATCTTCATTTCCAACAACTACGATAGCTGCGAAAGTGAAAGTACGTCCACCCTTGGTAACTTTCGTTACGCGGTTGACAGCGACCAGACGCTCCTTGAGCTCGAGGTCTTGTGTTGTTTTAACTCTTTGCATAATAATCGTAACTATTAGAATTTGAGACCTGCCTCGCGAGCTGCGTCAGCGAGTGCTTTAACACGACCGTGATAGAGGTATCCGTTACGGTCAAAAACTACTTCATTGACACCGGCCTTGATAGCAGCAGCTGCGATGAGTTTACCTACCTCAGCGGCTTTCTCGGTCTTGGTCAGTTTGTCCTTGATGGCAAGCGACGAAGCACTTGCGAGGGTCTTACCCTCCAGGTCGTTGATCACTTGAGCGTAGATCTGGCTGTTAGAACGGAAGACAGTCAGACGCGGACGCTCTGCAGTACCACTTACTTTGGTACGGATAGATGCCTTAATCTTAAGGCGACGTGCGATTTTCTTAATCATAATTGTGTTTCCTTTCTAATTATTTACCAGCCGACTTACCAGCTTTACGACGAATGTATTCACCTTCGAACTTAACACCCTTACCCTTGTACGGCTCCGGTTTGCGGAACGAGCGGATCTTAGCGCATACTTGGCCAAGAAGCTGTTTGTCGCAAGACTCGAGCATTACGAGCGGGTTAGCGTTACGCTCCGATTTGGTCTCCACCTTGATCTCCTTCGGCAAACCGAGGTAGATCGGGTGCGTATAACCGAGCGAGAAGTTCAGCACTTGCGGCTGAGCCAGCTCTACACGGTAACCTACACCGACGAGTTCAAGAGTCTTCTTGTAACCCTCGCTGCAGCCTACGACCATGTTATGAATCAAAGCGCGATACAGACCATGTTTAGCGCGTGCCTCTTTCTCGTCGTTCGGACGGGCAACGTGGCATACAGCACCTTCTACGGTTACGGTAATCAGGGGATCAACAGCCTGGCTGAGCTCACCTTTCGGACCTTTAACGGTCACTACGTTCTCCGGGCTTACCGTAACGGTAACACCTGCGGGGATAGCGATAGGAAGTTTTCCAATTCTTGACATAGCTGTTCCTCCTTATTAATAAACGTAACACAAAACCTCACCGCCGAGTTGTTGAGCGAGAGCCTCTTTGTTGGTCATCACGCCTTTCGAGGTCGAAAGGATAGCGATACCGAGACCGTTCAGTACGCGCGGCATCTCACGATAACCTACATACTTACGCAAACCCGGAGTGGATACACGTTTCAAACACTTGATCGCGTTGACTTTGTTCATCGGATCATACTTGAGGGCAATCTTGATAGTGCCCTGAGGACCATCCTCTACAAACTTGTACGAGAGGATATAACCTTTCTCGAACAAGATGCGAGTGATCTCCTTCTTCAGATTCGAAGCCGGAACTTCTACCACACGGTGGCCGGCTTTGATAGCATTCCTCAATCGAGTGAGGTAATCTGCAATAGGATCTGTCATTTGTTTTGTTTTGTTAAATTAATCCCGCCTGTCGGGACAATATTTAATAATGTTAACTTATCGTCTGGGCTTACAGCGGGCTTATCACCATACCGATCTTGGCTTTGACCGTCGGTTGACCGTCGTTTGACTGTCGGGATTAGCCCCACTGTATCCCTATCGATTCTTGTTTTACCAGCTCGCTTTCTTCACGCCCGGGATGAGGCCTTTGGAAGCCATCTCACGGAATTGAATACGGCTGAGACCGAATGCACGCATGTATCCTTTCGGACGACCGGTCATTTTGCAACGGTTGTGCAGACGAACCGGACTTGCGTTCTTCGGAAGGGCTTGCAGCCCTACATAGTCACCATCCTTGAGGAGTTGTGCACGTTTAGCTGCGTATTTAGCAACCAATTTAGCACGTTTTACCTCGCGGGCTTTCATTGATTCTTTTGCCATAGTCTGAATTACTTTTTAAACGGTAAACCAAACTCACGCAGGAGTGCGAAGCCCTCCTCATCGGTTTTAGCTGTGGTGACGAACGTGATGTTCATACCCAGCAGTTTGGTGATGTTATCAATGTTAATTTCAGGGAAGATGATCTGCTCGGTGATACCCAAGGTGTAGTTACCACGGCCGTCCATCTTGTTGTTGATACCTTTGAAGTCGCGGATACGCGGCAGAGCTACACGAACGAGACGCTCGAGGAACTCATACATCTGCTGGCCGCGGAGGGTAACACATACACCGATCGGCATTTGTTTACGAACCTTGAAGTTAGCGATATCTTTCTTCGAAACGGTAGCGACTGCCTTCTGACCTGCGATAGCGGTCATCTCCTGGAGAGCGACCTCAATGATCTTCTTGTCAGCTACTGCCTCACCCAAACCTTGGTTCAGAACGATCTTCTGGAGTTTCGGGCACTGCATAACAGTAGTGTAGTTGAACTCCTTCATCAGGATCGGCACGATGCGCTCCTGATAGTCTTGCTTCAAACTTGCTGTATTCATACTTAGATCTCCTTACCGGTTTTTTTAGATACACGAACGAGCTTGCCATCCTTCTTCACGCGGCCAACACGTACCGGTTTGCCGTTCTCAACTACGTTGAGGTTGGAGATATGGATAGGAGCTTCCTGTTTAACGATTCCGCCTTGCGGATTCTTTGCGTTGGGCTTGGTACTCTTCGATACCATGTTGACGCCTTCTACGATAGCACGTTGCTTGTCAACGATCACTTCCAGCACACGGCCGGTCTGACCCTTCGAAGCACCTGCGTTTACGTAAACGGTATCACCCTTTTTGATATGTAATTTTGCCATTACTGTAACGTTTTAGATGATTAGAGCACTTCAGGTGCCAGAGAAATAATTTTCATGTTTGTTTGACGCAGCTCACGAGCCACCGGGCCGAAGATACGGCTACCGCGGAGTTCACCGGCGTTGTTGACGAGAACGCAAGCGTTGTCATCAAAACGGATGTAACTACCGTCAGCACGGCGTACCTCTTTCTTCGTGCGCACCACGATAGCGCGGCTAACCGTACCATCCTTGATGTCGCTCGAAGGGATAACGCCCTTAACGGCTACTACGATCGTATCGCCCAGGCTTGCGTAACGTTTCTTGGTACCCCCAAGAACACGGATAACGAGTGCTTGCTTTGCACCGCTGTTGTCACATACTGTGAGACGAGATTCTTGCTGTACCATAATTACTTAGCCCTTTCGATAATTTGAGTTAAACGCCAACGCACGGTCTTGCTCAACGGACGAGTCTCCATGATGCGTACGGTATCGCCGATACCTGCCTCGTTCTTCTCGTCATGAACATGGAACTTGCGAGTTTTATTGACAAACTTGCCATAGATGGGGTGTTTCTCTTTCCAACGAACAGCGACCACGATGGTCTTCTCCATCTTGTTGGAAACAACTACGCCCACGCGCTCTTTTCTAAGATTTCTTTCCATTGTCTTTGTCGTTTTTTACTTGTTAATTTCTCTTGCACGCAATTCAGTTGCAAGGCGAGCGATATTACGACGCGCAGCCTTAATTTGCAACGGATTGTCAAGCGGAGAAATGCTGTGATTTAACTTGAGACGTACCAGCGCCTCTTTCTCTGCTGCCAGACGCTCCTGGAGTTCAGCAGTCGTTAATTCTTTGATTTCAGCTGTTTTCATAATCCAAATTAAGCATTTTGTGTTGCGTCGTAATCACGTCTTACGACAAATTTAGTGGTCACAGGCAGCTTCTGAGCGGCGAGACGCAATGCCTCTTTTGCTACATCGTAGCTTACGCCCTCTACCTCGAAGATGATACGACCGGGCTCCAATGGTACTACGAAGCCTTCCGGAGCACCTTTACCTTTACCCATACGGACATCCAACGGTTTCTTCGTGATCGGTTTATCCGGGAATACACGGATCCACACCTGACCTTGACGTTGCATATAACGGGTTACGGCGATACGGGCTGCCTCGATTTGACGACCGGTCAACCATACGGTACCCAAACTCTTGATACCGAACGAACCGAATGCCAGTTCTTGACCGCGGTGAGCGAAGCCCTTGATGCGGCCTTTTTGGCAACGGCGGAATTTTGTTTTCTTAGGTTGTAACATAACTGTTCTAATCTACAAATCGGTTAAACATTAATTTTGTTTTTTGTTGCGGCGGAAGCCCTTGCGATCTCCGCGGCCCTCACGACGATCCATGCCGGGACGGCCTGCCTCTTGCTTCTGCGAGAAGTTCGGAGCCAAGTCTTTCTTACCATACACTTCTCCACGGCAGATCCATACCTTAACACCGAGTACACCAACCTTGGTGATAGCACCTACGTGGCAGTAGTCGATGTCAGCGCGCAGCGTGTGCAACGGGGTACGACCCTCTTTGTACATCTCGCTACGTGCGATCTCGGCGCCGTTCAAACGACCGGAGATCTGTACCTTAATACCCTCAGCGCCCATACGCATGGTGCTCTGGATAGCCATCTTAACGGCACGACGATAAGCGATCTTGCCTTCCAGCTGACGAGCGATCTTGTTAGCCACGATGGTAGCGTCCAACTCCGGACGTTTTACCTCGTAGATGTTGATCTGTACGTCTTGCTTGGTGATCTTTTGGAGTTCCTTCTTCAATTTGTCAACCTCTTCTCCACCTTTTCCGATGATATAACCGGGGCGAGCGGTGCAGATAGTAACAGTCACAAGTTTCAGAGTTCTTTCGATAACGATACGGGAAATACTAGCCTCTGCGAGACGAGCGTTGAGGTACTCGCGAATCTTGCTATCCTCAAGCAGCGTATCTCCGTAATTCTTGCCTCCAAACCAGTTGGAGTCCCAACCGCGGACGATGCCCAAACGGTTAGCTATAGGATTAATTTTCTGTCCCATAATTGATTACTTTTCAGCGTTAGTATTTTTAGTATCTACAAATATTGTAACGTGGTTGCTACGCTTGCGGATACGATAAGCACGACCCTGAGGAGCGGGAAGCATACGCTTGATCGACATACCGCCGTCAACCATGATTTTCGTTACATAGAGAGTTTCGTCCTCTGCTTTCTTGCCCGTCTTGGTCTCCCAGTTGGCAACAGCAGATTTCAGGAGCTTCTCGAGTGCGCGACTTGCCTCACGAGTAGAGAAATGCAGCGCACCGAGGGCACGATTCACTTCCATGCCGCGAACCATGTCTGCTACGAGACGCATCTTACGCGGGCTGGTAGGAATTCCGTTTGCTTTGGCAAAATACAACTCCTTGCGAGCTGCTTTCATTGCCTCAGCGCTATTATGTTTTCTTGCACCCATTTTAATCTTGAGTTTTTAAATGTTAATTTGACTGCAATGGATTACTTCTTGTTATTTCCCGAGTGACCGCGGAAGGTACGTGTCGGAGCGAACTCGCCCAGCTTGTGACCTACCATGTTCTCCGTTACATAAACAGGAATGAACTTGTTTCCATTGTGAACTGCAATAGTGTGACCTACAAAGTCAGGGGAGATCATACTCGCGCGAGACCAAGTCTTGATGACTTCTTTTTTGTTTGCCTCATTCATAGCGAGCACCTTGTCTTCCAACTTAACGTTGATAAACGGTCCTTTTTTCAATGAACGACTCATAATGTTAATCTAACTTTAATAGGTTAATTATTTTTTACGTCTTTCTATAATGTACTGGTTGCTCTGGTTCTTCGGGTGACGTGTCTTGTATCCCTTAGCGAGCAGACCCTTACGGCTTCTCGGGTGTCCACCGGACTGACGGCCTTCACCACCACCCATCGGGTGATCTACAGGGTTCATTACAACGCCACGGTTGCGCGGACGACGACCGAGCCAACGGCTGCGACCAGCCTTACCGCTCTTCTCCAAAGCGTGATCACTGTTTCCTACTACACCAACGGTAGCCTTGCAAGCTGCAAGCACCTTGCGGAGCTCGCCTGAAGGCAGTTTGATGATAGCGTACTTGTCCTCACGGCTGCTCAACTGAGCGAACGTACCGGCACTACGTACCATAGAGGCACCTTGCCCCGGGCGAAGCTCGATGTTGTGAATGAGCGTTCCGAGAGGAATTACAGACATAGGCAGTGCATTGCCTACTTCAGGAGCAGCATTCTCTCCCGACATTACAGTTTGACCTACTTGCAGTCCATTCGGTGCAAGGATATAGCGCTTCTCTCCGTCAGCGTAGAACAACAGAGCGATACGAGCACTACGGTTCGGATCGTACTCAATAGTCTTTACTACTGCGGGAACACCATCTTTATTGCGCTTGAAGTCAATTACGCGATACTTCTGTTTGTGACCACCGCCGATGTAACGCATCGTCATCTTTCCGACGTTGTTACGACCACCGGTCTTGGTCTTACCAAACACAAGCGATTTCTCAGGAGCGCTCGCGGTAATTGTCTCGAACGCACCTATAACTTTGTGTCTTTGCCCAGGTGTTGTGGGTTTTAATTTACGTACAGCCATTTTTTAGATATTGCTATAAAAATCAATTGTTTCACCTTCCTTCAGCGTTACGATCGCTTTCTTATACGCCTGTTGCGCACCCTTCAACAGACCGGACTTCGTCCAGCGCTGTTTAACTTTCGGAGCACGGATCAACGTATTCACATCCGTAACCTGAACGTTGTACATTTCTTCTACCGCTTTCTTGATCTCAACTTTGTTGGCATTGCGAGCTACAACGAAACCATAACGGTTCAGTTTCTCACCGGCGGCGGTCATCTTCTCAGTGACGATTGGTTTAATAATAATTGCCATAATTCTACCTCCTTATGCGTTTAAAGTTGCCTCGATAGCAGCAGCCGAAGCCTCGGTCAGAACTACTACGTTCGAGTTCATGATTGTGTAGGTGTTCAGCTCGTTTACGTTCACTACGTTCACACGCTGAATGTTAGCGGCGGACTTGCGAGCGTTGAGATTAGCGTCTGTTACGACGAAGAGCACTTTCTTTTCTGCTACCTGGAGAGCGTTCAATACCTCTACCATAGCTTTGGTTTTCGGTGCGTCGAAGTTCAGAGCGTCCAATACGAGCAACTCATTCTGTTTTGCGCGAAGCGACAGAGCGGATTTGCGAGCAAGTTGTTTTACTTTCTTGTTCAACTTGAAGTCGTAGTCACGGGGTACGGGACCAAAGATGGTACCACCACCTACGCGAATCGGAGACTTCAGATCACCCGGACGTGCACCTCCGCCACCTTTCTGGCGACCGAGTTTACGGGTCGAGTGAGCGTTCTCGCTACGCTGTTTTGCTTTCGCTGTACCTTGGCGTTGTGCTGCCAAGAATTGCTTAACGTCCAAGTAGATAGCATGGTCGTTAGGCTCGATGCCGAAGATAGCGTCATTCAGAGCGATCTTCTTTCCGGTCTCTTTACCGGCTTGGTTCAAAATACTAAGTTCCATAACTAATTACTTGTTAATAATGACGATTGAATTTTTTGCGCCCGGTACACTACCCTTGACCATGATCAAGTTGTACTCGGGGATTACTTTCAGTACGACGAGGTTCTGAACGGTTACGCGGTCACCACCCATCTGGCCGGCCATACGTGTGCCCGGGAAGATACGGCTCGGGTAAGAACATGCACCTACAGAACCCGGTGCGCGCAGACGGTCGTCCTGACCGTGAGTGCTCTGACCTACACCGCCGAAGCCATGACGCTTAACGACACCTTGGAAACCGTGGCCCTTGCTGGTTCCGATAACGTCAACGAACATGCCCTCCTCGAAGAGGTCAGCTGCTGTGATTGTTTGACCCAGAGTCAGTTCTCCATCGAACTCAAACTCTGCTAAGTGGCGCATGGGCTCTACGCCTGCGGCCTTGAAATGGCCTGCTTCGGCCTTGTTCGTGTGCTTCTCGCTCTTGTGCATAAAGCCAACCTGAGCGGCTTTGTAACCGTCTTTCTCAACGGTCTTCAGCTGAGTCACTACGCAAGGACCTGCCTCGATAACGGTGCACGGGATGTTTTTGCCGTCGGCACCGAAGACGGAAGTCATTCCGATCTTTTTTCCTAATAAACCTGGCATTGTTGCTTAGTTTTTAAATAATAATTGTTAATTAACTCCTCACTCACCATCGGGTTAATTCTTAGGTCTTCCTAGGACTACCTAGGTCTTCCTAGGATTTCCTATTACCTCACTATCCGATGGATGAGGTTTCTTGTTTTGTTCAACTGTTGTCTTTTCTCCCTCCCTTGAGGGGAGGGCCGGGGAGAGGTTTTACACCTTGATTTCTACTTCCACACCGCTTGCGAGCTCGAGTTTCATCAGAGCCTCTACGGTCTTGTTGTTGCTGTTGTAGATGTCGATCAGACGCTTGTAGCTCGCCAACTCAAATTGCTCACGGCTCTTTTTGTTAACGAAGGTCGAGCGGTTAACCGTGAAGATACGCTTGTGCGTCGGCAGTGGAATCGGACCACTTACTACAGCACCCGTAGCTTTTACGGTCTTTACGATCTTCTCTGCAGACTTGTCAACCAAGTTGTGGTCGAAAGACTTCAGTTTGATACGAATTTTTTGACTCATAAATCTTAAATTTTAAATTTTAAATTATTAAATTGCGCGAAGCGCAGACCGCCTTAAGAGTCATTTGCTAAGATGACCCACGCCCCGCAGGGTTAATTGATATTTTTCGCCGTACTTAGAACCACGTACGTGTGTACGTGTATATGTACGTGTTATTTTTATTAGGTACGCGCTCGCACGCTTGCTTGCGCGTGCCTAAATGTTGCTTTGTTTTGAATTGGCTTTTGTTTGGAGTAGATTTGAGTTTTCTAGCAAGGGAGTTATGGGGTCCATAATGACCGAGCCAAAAACCCAAAGCTACCCAAAGAAAACCAATTATACGAGGTCTACACGGCCGCCTACCTCAGTCAGTACGGCCTTGGCGATCGAGGAAGAAACCGCCTCGTAGTGGCTGAACTCCATGGAGCTCGTTGCACGACCGGAGGTGATGGTACGCAGAGCGGTTACATAACCGAACATCTCTGCCAGAGGCACGTGAGCCTTCACGATGCGCGCACCGGTACGGCTGGTATCCATGCCTTCTACCTGGCCACGACGTTTGTTCAGGTCACCGATGACATCACCCATGCTCTCTTCCGGAGTAACGACCTCGATCTTCATGATCGGCTCCATGAGGACAGGTTTAGCCTTCGCACAAGCCTCTTTGAACGCCATCTGAGCAGCGATCTCGAAGGACAGCTGATCGGAGTCAACCGGGTGGAAACTACCATCCATGAGGGTTACCTTCAGGCTGTCAAGCGGATATCCTGCAAGAACACCATTCTTCATAGCCATCTCGAAGCCCTTCTGAACGGACGGGATGTACTCCTTAGGCACGTTACCACCCTTGACAACGTCTTCAAACTGAAGACCGCCCGGGAAGTCAGCGTCAGCCGGCTCTACGCGAACGATGATGTCAGCGAACTTACCACGACCACCGGATTGTTTCTTATAAACCTCACGCAACTCAACCGGAGCACTGATAGCCTCACGGTAAGCCACTTGCGGACGACCTTGGTTACACTCTACCTTGAACTCACGTTTCAGACGGTCGATAATAATCTCGAGGTGAAGCTCACCCATACCGCTGATGACAGTCTGACCTGTCTGCTCGTCGGTTTTAACAGTGAACGTCGGATCCTCCTCTGCGAGTTTAGCAAGACCTACGCCGAGTTTGTCGAGGTCAGCCTGGCTCTTCGGCTCTACAGAGATACCGATCACCGGTGCCGGGAACTCGATGGACTCAAGTACGATAGGTTTGTTCTCATCGCAGAGCGTATCGCCCGTGCGTATATCCTTAAATCCTACGCCTGCGCCTATATCACCCGCGAGGATCGTCTCAACAGGATTCTGGTGGTTGGAGTGCATCTGGAAGATACGGCTGATACGCTCTTTCTTACCCGAACGCGGGTTGTAAACGTATGAACCTGCATCCAGGTGACCCGAGTACACGCGGAAGTAGCACAGACGACCTACATACGGATCGGTAGCGATCTTGAAGGCGAGTGCGCAGAGCGGATCTGCATCATCCGGGTGACGCTCTTCCTCTGCGTCGGTGTTCGGGTTGGTACCGTTGATGACCGGAGTATCGAGCGGACTCGGCAGGTATGCACATACTGCATCCAGCATCGTCTGCACACCTTTATTCTTGAACGACGAACCGCAGATTACCGGGAAAATCTTCATTGCGAGGGTACCCTTACGGATAGCTACGCGGATCTCATCCTCGGTGATCGTCGAAGGATCGTCGAAGTATTTCTCCATCAGCGTGTCGTCGAACTCAGATACCGTCTCCAGCATCTTGTCGCGCCACTCCTCAGCCTCAGCCTGGAGGTTAGCCGGGATCTCTTCCTCTACGTACTCAGCACCCATCGTCTCATCGTGCCAAAGGATCGCTTTCATCTTCACGAGGTCAACGACACCCTTGAAGGTCTCCTCCGCGCCGATAGGAATCTGGATAGGACAGGGAGTAGCACCCAGTACCTCTTTGATCTGACGAACTACGTCGAAGAAGTTAGCACCGCTACGGTCCATCTTGTTCACGTAGCACAGACGCGGCACGTTGTATTTGTCAGCCTGACGCCAAACGGTCTCGGACTGCGGCTGAACACCACCTACCGAGCACAGCGCCATTACGGCACCATCCAAGATACGGAGCGAACGCTCTACCTCTACGGTAAAGTCCACGTGCCCCGGAGTGTCGATCAGGTTGATCTTATACTTGTTGCCTGCATAGTTCCAGTAGGTAGTAGTAGCAGCAGAAGTGATGGTGATACCACGCTCCTGCTCCTGCACCATCCAGTCCATGGTAGCCGCTCCATCGTGCACCTCACCGATCTTATGGGTCAGACCCGTGTAGAACAGGATACGCTCCGACGTAGTGGTCTTACCCGCATCGATGTGGGCCATAATACCGATGTTACGGTTTAATTTCAAATCATGTTTTGCCATAATTGTCTCTTCAATCTTTTTTGCAATTTCTTTTCTAGGCTTTCCTAGGTCAACCTAGGTCTTCCTAGGAGTTCCTAGTTTAGAATCTAAAGTGTGCGAATGCACGGTTAGCCTCAGCCATACGGTGCATATCCTCTTTACGCTTGAACGCACCACCCTGGTTATTGAACGCATCCATGATTTCTGCAGCCAGCTTCTCAGCCATCGAGTGGCCACCGCGCTTGCGTGCGAACTGGATCATGTTCTTCATTGCGATGCTCTCCTTGCGGTCAGCACGGATCTCGGTCGGCACCTGGAAGGTAGCACCACCGATACGCTTCGATTTAACCTCTACCAACGGGGTGATGTTATCCAACGCCTGCTTCCAGATATCCAGAGCGGCTTTCTCCTCACCCTTCATTTTGTTCTCTACTACGCCGAGTGCGCTGTAGAACACACCATATGCGGTGTTTTTCTTACCATCGAGCATCAGGTGGTTCACAAATTTTGCCACCATTACCTCACCGTACACCGGATCCGGCAGAATAACTCGTTTTTGCGGTTTTGCTTTTCTCATTGTCTTAAATAATTTTTGTTTGGCTGTGATCTTCTTCAGTAACGAAGCGAATTCGTAATTTTTAATTTTTAATTCTTAATTCTTCATTCGGCTCCGCCGCTTACTCAACCCTCAACCCATTGTTTTCGTCCCAAATATGGAACATTTAGTTAGTTTTCAAAAAATCAGAACTGTCGTTCTTCCGATTAAGGACCGTTCGCTTCGCTCTCTAAAGGAGTAAGGATTAAGGATTATCTTGTTTCGCATAGTCGATTGCGTTTAGTCTTTATTCCTTTAGCGCAGCGGTCTTTACTCTTTCAGCCCGCAGGGCGGTCTTACTTTTTAGCTTTCGGACGCTTAGCTCCGTATTTAGAGCGGCGTTGGAGACGATTAGCCACACCTGCGGTATCAAGCGTACCACGAACGATGTGATAACGAACACCCGGCAGATCTTTTACACGACCGCCACGTACCATTACGATGCTGTGCTCTTGCAAGTTGTGTCCCTCTCCCGGGATGTAAGCGTTCACCTCCTTGCTGTTCGTCAGGCGCACACGGGCAACCTTACGCATAGCGGAGTTAGGTTTCTTCGGGGTCGTTGTGTAAACACGTACACAAACGCCACGACGCTGCGGGCAGCTGTCAAGAGCCGGGCTCTTCGACTTGTCCACCAGTTCTGCTCTTCCTTTTCTAACTAATTGTTGAATTGTAGGCATTTTGTTGTTTTAAATTTGATTTGTTTAACTATAAATATTCCATGCTTTCGCTCGCGTTTCATTGCTTATATATAGGCGTTTGCGCATATGTAAGCCTGTGCACGCGCTGAAAAAGCGTGCAAAGGTACTGCTTTTTTTTGAAATACGCAAATATTTTCTAAAGAAAATGCAAAAAAAGTTTGTTTTTCTTCAAAATGCAAGGTTAAAGTGGCAAAAACACAACCAACAAACCCCATCCAAATTGGGATGAGGTCTGTTTGCTGTTTCGGGTGTATTTTAGGCGTATTTTACGCCCGTTGAGAAGTCCAAATTTTACTTCAACTTAACACCATTAATATGTGTGATTCCGTACTTTTCAAGCAGTTCGACGTAGTGTTTTACCGATCCGGAATAGCGTCCTAACTCCTTCCAAGCGCGAACAAATTGGTCGTGATTGTTCTTTTTGGAGTAGTCCTTGACCAGCTGCTCGGTCATCCACCGGGTGATGTCCCGAACGGAGCAAGCACGGCGCACGTATCCCATCTGCCGCAAGGCATAGATAGCGGCGGAGAGGCACTGGAAATAATCCCACTCTTTCTCCTGAATCCGCAGGAACTGCGTCAGCTGTTTCTGTTGTTTCTCGCTCACCTCTTTTTCCCAGAAAAGCACCGGTTTCTCGGGCTTTAGATGCTTGGTGATATATTTCTGCCAGTTGAGCATCCATTGTCCCCACAACTGCCGCCGGTCGTCATTCAAAGCATTTATCTCCTCCTTTAGAAAGAGCCAATCGGTCTCTTGATCCACTACGAAGTTCCGATGTCTGGCAGCGCGGGGTTGCGAACCGGGGATCTCCCGTATCTGCGCTTGATAACTCGTCCACACCCAGGTGAGATAGCGTTTGTAGATATCTTCTGCATCCTCGCCTTCAAAGATGAAAGTCGGTTCGTTGTTTTGGTCATCGCGTTGCAGACCTTCATAGAGCGCATTGACCTGCGCAGGATCCGTCCAGTTCGTGTGTAAGAACTGTTGCCGACGCGTCTCTGTCTGCGCGGCGTTCAGCAACCATTGTGCAAAAGGCGCATCCCAAGGACAGCACTCCCAGATATGGTTCCGGAAGGTCTCCACCGTCAGGTAGTGCATATACGTCGTCACCAATTGCAGCGCCAGATCCAGCAAACGCACATTCGGGCATATATCCGCCCACTCCACTTCCGAAGTGGCTAACCCTATATACGCTTCGTTGAGCAGTTCGACCTCTACCCCGATCAGCCCCCATTCGTCGCGTCTCACTTCCCGCTCATACTGCTTGATCCACACCATCCGCTCCGCGTCGCTATCTATCGCTATACCTCGCCGGACGCCTTCCTCCGTGTCCACAATCAACGCACTCAGCAGCGCAGCTCCCGCCACACCGCCTATCTCTACATCCGTTCCAGCCACTTTTAGATAGTGGTTCTCGTACCGCAGTCGGTCGTCTATGATATAGTCTTCTAACATAATAGCTTTTCCAAATCAAGCGACAAGAACTGCTCTATCGTGATTCCCTCATGCCCAACAATCAACGCTAATTTGGGATGAAAAAGATTTCGGAATGTAACTAAGCCGCTTGTCTTCTTCTCATAGTTGCTTTTGACTTCTATGCCAACAATTTCATTGTTCCATTCAAGCACAAAATCCACCTCTTCAGCTTTCTGCCGCCAATACCACACGTTCATGTCGTTCAACTCCGCTTGGCTAAGCAAGTATGCTCCGACAGCCGATTCAACCTGACGTCCCCATAACTTCGGATCTGTGGCTACTTGCCTGAATGTATGACGCGAATAAGCATTATAAAGCGCATTGTTATATACCTGAAACTTAGGCACACTTTGATGTTTGCGGGCATCATCATTCGCATATTTATACAATCCTGCCAGCAGATTTGCCTCTTTGAGCAGTTTTAAATATGCAGCTATCGTGGTTACATTTCCGGCATCTTGAAGCTGTCCTTGCAATTTAGTGAGCGACAGCAATTCTGTAGAATAGGAGCACCCAAGTTCAAAAATCTGTCGCAACAGAGCCGGTTTATAGACGTTGCTGGTTTCCAGCACATCTTTGGTAATACTGGGTTCGGCTATGGAGTCTCGCACGTATCTACGCCAGCGATTCTCATCCTGAATGAGACTTGCTGCTCCGGGATAACCACCGAAATAGATGTACTGTCTCATGTCGAAATTGAATGCTTCGTGCATTTCGGCAAATGTCCAGTGGGTCATTCTGATAAGTTCAAACCGTCCTGCAAGCGACTCGGTCAATCCATGCATGATCATCAGACGGGAAGACCCCAAAAGCAGCAATTTTATATTCGTATTGTTCCACGTGTCCTCGTCCCATTGTTTCTTGACAAACTCACTCCAGTTGTGTATCTTCTGCACTTCGTCAATGACTAAAAGGCGTTCTTTCTGCCCGGTAAACTGCATCTCCAGCCGCTCTTTTTGCCATATTTCGTTAATCCAGGTGCCATCTTGTTCTGTATCTGCAGTATAGAAAGAGTACGGGATTTGTATAGTACTCAACACTTGGCGCACGAGAGTCGTTTTGCCCACTTGCCGCGGACCTAAAACCACCTGAATAAAGTGACGCTCTTCCTCTAATCTTGCGCGGAGCATGTTTTCATAATAAGGACGTTGAATCATAGCTTCTTTTGTTTTACGCCACAAAATTACTGCTTTTTTTTGACATGTGCAAATTTTTACTCAATTTTATTGCAATTTTTACTCAAAAGTCTCTAAATATTTACTCAAATCTACTAAAATATTTACTCAAACAACGTGATGCTTATCTATTATATAGCACACGGGCGACTCGTTGAGAGCCGCCCGTGTTATTAAATCACAAATTTTAAATCTCAAATCTCAAATGTGAAACTTTGTTTCACTTAACTTCTTGTCCTTGGAGTGTATAGGTTTTGTCCCCGCGGAGAATGAAGATCTGACCATTATGGTTTATAACCGATTCATACCCAGAAAATGACGCAAATGAATGTGTTTTATTCCCTCCACATCAGAAATAGAAT
>JAEDNI010000007.1 GCA_016302585.1 Paludibacteraceae bacterium
GTTGTACCTTTGCACGCAATTTTATTTTTTGAGATATGAAAAAAATATTAATTAATCATTATTCATTATTCATTCTGCTGGCTGTAGCGCTTTGCGCATGCCAAAAGAAAGAAACAACCTCCTTTCAATACAACGTGGATAAGTTTTATGACCTGGAGATCCTGCGCTACGATGTGCCGGAGTTCGATTCATTGAGTTTGCAGCAGAAGCAGTTGATTTATTGCTTGAGTGAGGCGGCGCTGTGGGGACGTGATATCCTGTTTGACCAGAACGGACGTTACAACCTGCGTATCCGTCGTGCGTGCGAGGCATTGTATCAACACCTCACCCCAACCCTCTCCCAAGGAGAGGGAGCTTCTCCCCTTGGGGGAGAGGAGAGAGAGGCCTTTGATGTTTTTGAGAAGTATCTCAAGCGCGTCTGGTTCTCCAATGGTATCCATCATCATTACAGCGAGGATAAGTTCTTGCCTGAGTTTACGCAAGATTGGTTTGTAGCTGCTTGTGAGAAAGCCGGCGTGGAATATGACGAGGCGATCTTGCCGGTGATGTTCGATCCGAATGTGATGCCGAAGCGAATGACTGCACAAGACGGTGTGGATTTGGTTCTTGGTTCGGCAGGTAACTACTACGGCGAAGGAGTGACGCAGGCTGAGGCCGAAGCATGGTATGCGGCGCATAAGGACAATAGTGCAGAACCGCTGTGGATTGGTCTGAACAGCCAGTTGGTAAAGAACGAGAACGGTGAGATAGAAGAGCGCGTTTATAAAGTAGGCGGGCTCTATGGCGAAGCCCTTGAGCATGTAGTCTATTGGCTCAAAGAGGCGCAGAAATACGTAGAGAATGACCAGCAGCGTGCGGTTTTGGAGAAGTTGATCGCCTACAATGAGACGGGTGATCTCCAACTCTTCAACGAGTATTGCATTGCATGGGTGAAAGATCTGGAGAGCCGTGTGGACTTTGTGAACGGTTTTACGGAGACCTACACCGACCCGCTTGGTATCACCGGCACATGGGAGTCGATGGTGAACTTCAAGGACCTGACGGCAACCAAGCGCGCACAGTTGATTTCGGAGAACGCACAATGGTTTGAGGACCACTCTACGACCGATCCGAAATACAAGAAAGAGGAAGTGAAGGGCGTGAGCGCCAAAGTGATCACCGCGGCTATCTTGGCGGGCGATTGCTATCCTGCTACGCCGATAGGTATCAACCTGCCGAATGCAAACTGGATTCGTAAGGAGTACGGTTCTAAATCCGTGACGATCGACAACCTGATGCACGCCTATAACGAGGCTGCGAAAGGCAACGGTTTCAACGAGGAGTTTATGATCGACGATGAGATCCGCGCTATCTATGAGAAATACGGAGCCCTCTGCGGCGATTTACATACCGACTTGCACGAATGTGTTGGACACGGTAGCGGTAAACTGATGCCGGGTGTCAGCAAGGATGCGCTCAAAGAGCATGCTTCGACGATAGAAGAGGCCCGTGCGGACCTGTTCGGCTTGTATTATCTGGCGGATCCGAAGTTGGTAGAATTGGGCCTGCTGCCGAATGAAGAGGCGTTTAAGGCCGGATATTATCAGCAGATGATGAATGGCGCAATGACGCAGTTGGTTCGTATTGAGCCGGGTAAGGATGTGGAGGAAGCGCACATGCGCAACCGTCAACTGATTGCTAACTGGGTGCTGGCGCATGTGACGCCGGAGAATCCGGAAGTGGAGATCATCGAAAAAGACGGCAAGCACTACCTGCGCGTGAACGACTATCAGGGTCTTCGTCGTTTGTATGGAGAACTGTTGGCTGAGATCCAACGCATCACTTCTGAAGGCGACTACGCTGCCGCGAAAGAGATGGTCGAGAAATACGCCGTGAAGGTAAATCAAGATCTCCACAAAGAGATCTTGGCTCGCTATGAGAAACTCAACCTCGCGCCATACAAAGGTTTCGTGAACCCCGTCTATACTGCCGTTCGTGACGCAGAGGGCAATATCACGGATGTGACGATTGATTTCACGGAAGGATATGTAGAGCAACATCTCCGTTACAGCCGCGACTACTCGCCGCTACCCGATGTTAATTAACAATTATCAATGAACAAATATCAATGAACAAAGCGTCCTAGTGGATTTTGTATAAACTTATGAGTCCGTACGGATTCTTGTGGTTCGTTCCCAACCCCCTAAGCCCTTTGTAAATTGTGAATTGTAATTTGTGAAGTGAATATTTCCCTTCCGATATCAAAATCTATAGCGAATAGAATTCTTCTATTGCAGGCTATCCATGGAGATCCGCTGATGCGGGTCTCTACGGATATGCCCGACGACGTCCTCGTCCTCCACGATGCCTTGCAAAAAATCAGAGAACTCTATGGCACTCCAAAGGAGTATGCTTCTTACCCCTCTCCCTCCCCTTGTGGGGAGGGTCGGGGTGGGGTTATTCCCTTGAAGAATTGTGGTACCGCTTTGCGCTTCTTGCAGGTTCATTTGGAGCAGTGTTATCCGGGCGAACCGATTGAGTTAACGGGTGATGAACGGCTGATGGAGCGCAAAGGCAAACCGACCAGCCAGATAGACTCTGCCCGTATACTGCATGGTTTGAATGTACCGGTTCAGGAAAACGAAAGTCCCTACATCACCATGTCTCGCCGCATCAAAGAGCTGTATGAGTCTTATCCCTCTCCCTTGAGGGGAGAGCCGGAGAGAGGTTTGGAAGCGGATTGGAGTGCTGCGGCTTTCTGGTACGAGTATGTTGCGATTCATGGCGGGGCACTGTTATTAGAAGGTCTGAGGCGCGAGACGCTACAGGGCGATAAGATGGTTGCGTCTTTGTACAGCAAATATTTCGGCGTGATCACCTCGTATACCGATGAAGGGGCGAAGATATATAAATCGTCCTTCCCGCTGAAGTATGATAAGGTAAGTATTGATTTCGAGAACATACCTGATCTCTATCCGGCGATAGCCTTTACCTGCGAACGGCTCCATATCACCTTAGAGGCGACCGGAACTTCCCGTTTGCGGTTTAAGGAGTCGAACCGCTTGACGGCAGTGCGCTTACATGAGGTACGCAACGATCACCGAATGGCGATGGCGCTTATGTGTGCTGATTTCCCGGTGTCAAAAGAAGAGCAAGGGTGTATTGGAAAGAGTTATCCCCAATTTGTGGAGAATCTGCAGCGTGTGTTGGAGCAAACCCGCGACCACACCGCGACCACACCGTCCCCTAAGAGCGAACAGAAATTACCGTCTATTTCTATCGGACATATTACACCTATCAAGGGCGTCAACGATGAAGGCAAAGGGAAAAAGTTTGCGTTAAGCAAGCTGATTCATGGTACAGATACGGAGTATCTATGGTTGCATGACGATGATATAGTGCGGCCGCAAGCTTCTAGAGGAGAGTGTAAATTGAAGAAGGATGATCCGGATCTCATTATCTTGCCGCTTCGGATGGAGAGTGAGAATGAGAAGCCGAGTCTATTGGAGCAACTCCAGATAGCCGAATACGCAGCGATACAGGAATTGACGATGCGTACGGCAAAAAAGGGCCAAGCTATCATGTGCTCTGGTGCGAACCTGATTGTAAGAAGAGAAGTGTGGTTGGAATGCGAGAGTGAGTTGCACCCGGAGATCCCGAGCGGGGATGATATGTTCCTATTGGAAGCCGTGAAACGGAAAGGATATACGGTGGGTGTGATAGATGAAGAGGAGTATACGGCGATAGTAAGGCCGGCGACCAATTGGAGAGCATTCTGGCGGCAACGGATGCGCTGGGCAGGGAAAGCACCGCTTTATACGGATAAAGATATTTTAGACTACGGGAAATTTATTGTAGTGGCGAATGTGCTGCAGCTCTTGTTCTTCCCAATCATCTTCATTAAGTTTCCGATAGAGTACTCCCTCATCCGCCGGCGGCAAATGAGGGAGCATAAAATTATCAATTATCAATTATCAATTATCAATTTCTTAATAGCTTTGCTGTTGGAAATCCTCTATCCGATTTATTTGTTGATTTGCCTGATCGGCGGAATGAATAACAAAAAGGAGTGGTAAACGAACCACTCCTTTTTTATTTATGCGCGTGTGCGTTTTACGCGTGTATGCGTTACGCACGTGTGCGACGCCGACGATAGCAGAAGAAGGCATATACTGCAGCAAGCAGCACCATCAGCGGCCAAACGACATCACCCACCGGAACAATTACTTCGTCGGGAACCGGGTCTTCACGGTCTTCCGGATATTCGCCTTCATTCGTCATTCTTGCCCGACGGATAATTCCCATTTTCTGATTCACCACTTCTTCCGCTGTTGTAGCACCAACAGCCGTGATGGCATTCGTAGGCAACGGAATATATATAGCACCGGAGTACGACGCTGTGGTGGACTGAATACCTCTGTTGCTACTGCTGCTGGTCGTAGCGAGCACACCTGTGCTGCCACTTCCGCCTCCTACAGAATGCGGCGTAGCACTGCTGGTCTGATGGATACGGAAAGTAGAGGTACTACTCATGGATTGATTCGGGGTTACCGAACGATAAACCATCTGGGTAGAGGATACTTTGTGATGCAGCAGGGAAGTAGCCGACGGGCGCGAACCGGATAGCGTAACGGTAGAGTTACTATTAAAGGTAGGCGCGGAAGTAACGGCTACTACACCGGGTTGCACTTCGGTAGTTGCGTTGTGGCTTTCCTTAAGCAGGTACATTACCAGCAGAACCCACAGGCCGGCAACAAGAACACCGACACCAATCACAATGTGTTTGTGACGTAGCGATATGGCACGTTGAACTGGACTTATCATAGCTTTTCTCTCTCATTAAAAGTTCAACATTTGTTTACCTGTAATATCGTATATCGCAGCGCCACGCTGGATATATACATGGCCGTTGATAAGTATCTTCCGCACCATGTTATCCGGGGCCTCAGAAATGCCGATGTCTGTTGTTACCTGCGGTGCACGTCTATTGACGATGACGTTCAACGCGAAGCGGGTATTGGTGTACAACTGGCTACTCGTCGTGATGGTATAGGTATCGTAGAGCAGGTTGGTCGTCACACCGGATACCTTATCATAGAGATAAACGGCTTCTACCTCATCGATCGGATAGTCGTTGCTCAGGCCGAAGGTATAGGTACCGGGCTTGTAGCAATAAACACCCATTGGGAGGAAGGTGTTCTTCGCTACCGAGTCGTTGACCGCTTGGAAGGCCAGCTGGTACGAAGGTGTCTTCATATATACCTGCGGGCGGTCCTTGTAATAGGTCGTAAACTTGAGCAAGTCATAGCCCAGTTTATATTCGTCTTCCGTAAAGTCTTGACGTACACGGAGATTTGCTTGGTCGGTCAAACCATTACCGGAGAGCGTAACACCGACGAAAATAGACGGGTCTTCATCCACTTCCGCTTGCGAAGCCAAGTGTCGCGCAGGAGCATTATTGAGACGGTTGCCTTCGACGAAAGTGAAGGTTCCCTCAGCCTTACCTTGTACGAAGAAGGCAAGGAACGGATCCAATTGCGAAACAGCATTCCAGAATTTCTGGGTGTATGTTTTTGAACTCGGGTCGTAGATGGTGAGGTATTGGTTGCCTACCTCTTTACGTTCCCATACAACTTCATCGTTCTCAACCTTCCAGTCGAGGTAACCATATGTAATCGCATCACCGGTCATCGGATCCATCGCGCACAAGTATGGTTGCGCAATGAAGTTCCAGTTATGGTTGTTGATGGTAGTCGCGCCGTTCGTGTATTGATGGATTGGAACTATGTTGTCGCCGTGCAGCGCTTTCTCATTCTCTGCATCGGAAACATTAGTCTTTCCGAGATCCAGCGGGAAGATAAGTTCTTTCAGATACTTGCTGTTGACAGATATCTGGTAGCCCTTGCCTGCTTCCAGTGTCGAGCCTGTTACCATCTTCCAGTGTCCCGGAGCACCCTTCGTACTTCCTTCGTCTGCGCGGGCACGGGAGTCGTACTCTTTGATACGGAAACCATTGTCCAACACAGCGGGTTCACCGTTAGACCATCGGATATCGGATATGTTACAGTCGTACGGCAGCGAGAAGAAGTAAGCATCGTTGTTGTTGATACGACGGGAAATAAGAACCTGCTGATCGGATGTATGGAGCATACCGGATAGTTTAATGAACGGAACGTTCTCACCCTCTACACGGAACTGAACGGATGCTACATTAAAGGTACGGCTGTTCGGAATATTCATCGTACCACCCGGGTAGATGGTGAGGTTACCTACAGTAGCGGCGTCTTTAGGTAGACCATTCTCTGCTTTGGTCAGGGTTGCACCCTTGAGGATGACTACATCGCAAGTCTTACACGTCTCGAGGTCGTGCCACTTATTTTGGAAAATGGTATCAGTTGTAGTCTTTGTTTCTTCCACCATGATCGGCACTTGATATTCACGCGAAGCTTTTTCTACACCGCCCTCATACACCTTGATACGCATCATGGTACAAGAGAGCGTATCCAGTTCAGGAATAGGAATTGTGTAAGTACCATCGTCATTTTGCTGACCGGTTAGGTCTTTGATACCACCGATAGAGTCGTAGGTCGTGTAGTAGCCGCTATAGTCGAAACCGCCGACATAAGCCAGACCTTCACACGTCTTATCGGCAGCATCAGCGCCTTTACCGATGATGAAACCAAGCCATTCTTCGCCTAAGGTCTGGAAGGACTGTCCGATAGCCTTGCTACATTCCTGCTGTGTGCTATAAACGTTTGTTGCAACGGCATCATCTCCGGATTTAACCGTATTCTTACGAATAAGCAAGCAGCGGTTGGTGGATAAGACGATATCCGAACCGTCCTTCACGTTCTTTCCTTTAGCGAAGAAACCGGAACCGTCATTATTCTTATTTTCCGTATACGAGCAATGTTTTTTGGTGCTCGCTTCAATTTGCACTAATTCACCTGTACTCGTGGTAGCTCCAATTACATCAATAAATTTCTGAACCCCCGGGTTGTTGTCATACAAACCGATAGATTGTGGACCGGAGAACTGCAGCCATTGGTAGATATCATTTCCTTCACCATCTAGTTGTTGATTTTTGGGTGTGCTAGGAATAATATTCCAATCGTCGAAGTTCTCTTCTGCCTCTGCACATTTGATAGCGGCATCATTGTCAGAGGTAAATCGCATAATGATGATTTCCTCGTTCGGGGCAATTTTTCCCGGTGTTTTACCAAAATTCTTCAAGCAGAACTTTTTCTCGTTTGCATTGATTTCAGAGCGATACAGCCAATAGTTCGTAATATCAACGGTGTCCAATGTACCATTGAAGATGGCAATCATCTTATTGTTACCATCGGCCTCGAAGTATTTGGAGATAAATACTTTCTCTGCCACCGTACCGGAAGAAGAACCGTGCTCCTGTTTATCTTCAATAATAACCGAAGCGTCTGCCCCTGCGTCAATGATAATACGAATTGAATCTGGGAACCACTCTGCGATTTCTACCGAAGGAGAGTTGGTCATGAAATCGATAACACCGCTTTCGCAGGTACCTCCGGCAAAGATTTTGGCATAATACTGCGTGTTTTCTGCCAGACCTGTAATGGTAGCCGGCGATGTCAGGCCGGTGTGATCCGAGCCTACCTGAATGGTACATTCTTCGTCCGAATAGAGGCGGATAGTAGCTGTAGCGGACTCCATGGACCATTTGAACGTAGCAGAGTTGATAGCCGGCGTGACGCGAATACCGTAGGGCACATCATCGCAGTTGGTGGTCTTGAAATGACCGGAATGGGCAAGTGAACAATCATTGCCTGTTGATACTGCTTTTACCGTGAAGTTATAGTTTGTGAGATTGGTTAATCCGGTAATGGTAGCGGTGTGATTCACGGCATCAATTGAGATACTACCTTCTGTTGCGCTCGTACTTGCATTCACGCAAGTTACATCGTAGTCAGTAGCATCTGCTACCTCATCCCAAGTGATAATAGCCTTGGTGGCTTTTGCTATTACGGTCACGTTTTGCGGCGCATCCAGACAGGTACAAACGTTTGTGTACGGCAAGAACTGAATCTCTCCGTAGTAATTGGCTTTTCCGTAGTTAATGGTGTTATAGTGTCCTATTGAATTATATAGGCTACTGTACATGATACCACGACTGGTTGTTGTTGCGTTGGTGACATGATAGTTAACGAAATCCGTAGTGGTTAACAACCATCCTGTACCGCTGGTAGAAGTAAACGAATGGATGTTCAACCCCGTACCACCTCCTTCGCCATAGAGACGTCCGGTAGTGCTGGTGAGGTGTACATTCTGATCCGGGGTGTCCAAATCGGTGAGGCTATAGATACCACGTTCTGGACAGTTTTCCACCACACCTGCGTTCACGGTTACCGGCATCGGTCTTACCGAAGAAGCCGTTCCGGTCATAGAACCGTCCAGCGCGTAATAGTTTGCGCCATCATAAGCAACGATAGCGAAGTGCTTCGGCAATGAACGTCCGCGAAGCGTAATAGGATCGCTTTCAGTAATTCCATCCCAGAAAATAATTTCTGCGGTGTGGGTTGCGCCATATACGGTCGGGATATAACTGATCGTGTAAGTCGTCTCGATAGCACCTGCCGTAATAGTTTGCGAAGCTAATGTGTAAGTGAATTGAGAAGCATCACCGGTGATACTCTTGACGGAAAGTGTACCTCCGGTCAAACTGCTACCTTTGATGGTAATCGCTTGCGATTTTACAATTTGACCTAATGTACTGGTCAGTCGCTCCACTTCGCCGGCTTTGATATTCGGTCCGCAAGTGGTCGAATAGGCGGTATAACCTACATCGGGCACGTAGAAATCGAATTCATATGCTTCTCCACTTCCCGTGTAAGTGGAAAATTTGCCGTCATATAAATCAATTTTGTAGCCCAGGTCCTCCGAACTATTCAGAACATATGACGAGGTACTTACTGTTCCAGCCGTTAATGTCCATTCATCCGTATACTCATCTAGATAAAGGTAGTGGTTTCCGGAAGTGGTTTCGGCTGCATTGAGGTAGTTATCTCCTTGGTAGAAATAATATCCTGACGAACCTGTTCTAACTGTCCAAATTATGGTAGCATCAGAGGTGGTAATCTTTCCACTGCCATCCGGCGTGAGAACTACAGGTGCATAACCAATTCCACTTTTCACATTCGAAATGGCCTTGGTGCCATTATGAAGGACAATCAGTACTCGTTTACCGGTTGTCATTTCCGATGCAGGACTCGTCACCTTTTTGTATTTATCCGCACTCTCGCCACCGGATTCCGCAAATACTGCATAGAAGGTGGTGTTGTCGGTAATATTAACATCCTTAACCGTAGTTGCAGAATACAATGGAGAAGGAGCGGTTGCTTGCTCTACAGCCACTTCGGATGTGGTCCATCCTACAAAGGTCTTACCGCCGCACATTGAACTTCCGTCCGGATCTGTTGGAGCTGTGGTGATTTTTGCTCCCTCTGTAACTTCTGTATCTGGTCCTCCTGCAGTATACGTAGCGCCACTTACTAACCATGTTATTTTATTCTTGATATAGATGTCGTAATAAGCAGATACTTCGTTCTGGCAAGCCACAGCGGTTTCTGTATAAGGCAATGTTGCAGTGATGCGAACATACGCGCCTGCTCCGGTTGCTTTAATAATATGTACCGTACCATCAGAACCTACAGTTGCGCAGGACTCCTTGTCGCTTGACCATGAGATGGCAGCGCCAAGCGTGTTGCCGGATACGGAAGGAGTAATCTTAAAGTCTGCATCGCCACGGTATTTGTTAACTGTTGCTTCGGTAAATGAAATGGAAGGAGTAGCGCAGGAAAGGGTTACAGAACCCTCAACGGCTACCGTCTTATTATTCGTTCCGTCAGAGAAAGTGATATTTCCATCATAGTCGCCCTTTGCAAGACCACTATTCAACCGGATGTAGAGGGTGGTCTCTGGTACGTCATCACCGGCATTTTTGTTTAAAGTAACCGAGTTGCTCCAAGATGAGCCATTCTGGCTGACCTGATAGTTAGTAGGAGCGGTGATAGTTAAGTTTCCTGCCAAATCAGTACCTTCTACTTTGAATGTTTGCGAAGCACTCGGTCCACCTCCTAAAACATAGCTGAACTCAGTAAATGAAGACGTTACTTTGATGGGTCCGCTAGGTTTTTTGTATATTTTAATTGCATGTTGGCCACTACCATAGCAAGAGAATAACGCTGAACTACTATTCTTTTTGAGTTGATTATTAGTGTAAGAACCTTGAGCTATAACGGATGCTTCGTTAGATCCATTTATCGTGATGGCCCATACACCATTATCATCGCTATTAGTATCCCTTGTTTTCAAATGATTGCTGCTACTGCTTGCTGCATATAGGTATTTACCATCGTGTGTAACCAATTCCCAATTGCCTCCTGTGGCTGCAAGGGTAAGAACTTCTACATTATCACCCGTAACAGTCATGGTAGTTCCAGATAGAGACCAACCAGAATTGGTGGCATCGCGATTAGTCTTGTTTTGAGTTGTGCTCAGTGCGTATGTGCCTTGCGTGTTTAAAACAACTATTTCAGCCCCATCCTCTAAGTCACTATTGCTGGTAACTAATTCGTAAGCGACTCCAACAAGCGCGGGCGTAGAGAATGATTTTTCATCACTATATGCTGTACCATGTTCGTTTTTAGCATAAGCACGAACATAATATGTGGTATTAGCTGTTAAACCTGTTACCACCTTATTTAAATTACCGGAAGTATAACTGTCAATAACAGCTTTTGTATCGGATGTAGTCGGGGTACCTGTTGTGTTATAAACAAAACCAACCTCATCAAGCGAACAATCCGTACCTGCACTTACACCTGCAGAAGTGGAGAACGTAGCACTCGTCGCAGTAATGCCACTAACGGCATTCATAATATTTCCAACAGTAGGGTTAATAGAACAAGACGATCCTCCTCCCTCTGTGTATGTGACCGTTATATATTTTAGTCGTGCAGCTTTGGTTGTTGTGAATGTAAGTGTGCTCGCAGACACATTTCCAGACCAAGTCACATATTTAGTACTGGTTGAAAATGATCCCCCTCCATTTGAAGACCAAGAACCGACGTAGCCGTCGCTGGAGAATTCCATTACTATAGAGGATACGGTAACATCTGTTAGAGAGAATGTGATTGTACCATTAGCGTCAAAACGACATTGCGGAGAACTCCATTTTGCTCCTGTCGTTGACCAAGTTATTTTTGACGTAACAATTGTACCACTTGTGCCGCTACATGTGTGCTTCGTTTCCGCTCCCCACGCATGCAAACTAAATGCAGTCAGGAAAAGTAGAATAATGGGCATAACACGGCAACGAGACGGCAACGAGATGGCATCGAGACGTCGAGAAACCGAGGTCTTGGTTAGATTAGATAAAAGGTAAATGTTTTTCATATTTCTTGGTATTATATATCCATATTTATTATACACATGCGGCGCGAACGAGGGTACGTGCGGGCACGTTGTGCAAAAGAGTGTGCAAATGTACAAAAAAAATATGAAACCTGCAAATAAAACTTAAATTTTCGTCAAAAATCGTCGTTTTTTGGGAGATTTGAGAATCGGTGACCCGATGTAACCAGGTAAAAACCAGGTAATAACCAGGAAAAGAATCCGATGAGGATCTAAGTCTGGGAGAGGGCTCGAAGCGCCTTGATTTATCCGAAAACGCCGCTGAAGCCCATGAAGGTCATCGCCAAAAGACCGGCTGTGAGAAGTGCGATCGGCGTGCCCTGCATCGCTTTCGGAACTTTATTGAGCGCTAACTGCTCGCGGATACCAGCGAAGAGCACGAGTGCCAACGCAAAGCCGAGAGCCGTAGCGAAGGCGAAGAGTGTTCCGGAGAGCAATCCGTACTCTGCGCCTGCCTCCCTCCTCGGCGGCCTCTTCCGCCAGAAGAAGTGGTAACCACTCCCCGCGGAGGATGAAGATCTGACCATAAAATATTAAAATGTTTTAAAATATTTGCATATATCAAAAAAATGTAGTAATTTTGCACGCTGAATTGGTACGCAATGAAAAGGCGAATGGAAATATGGCTTGTGATGCTGGTGGGGATGTCGGTTCTCTGTCATGCGGTGGTGCCGCACCACCATTACCATAAGATATCTGTGGCTATCGTGCATCTGCACGTGCATGGTCACAAGCTGCTCGTACATTCACACCATGACGATTCGCATAGCCATGACGGAGACGGAGAAGAATGCCTGATTAACGAGGTATACGCAGGGGCTGTGCTCAAAGTGAGTGTGCCGGAAGTAGAAACAGCTATACTACCGGTAACGGGCAGTTGGATTGCTCCGCTGTTACATGTTAGATCGCTTCGCTGTTGGATGT
Organism: Paludibacteraceae bacterium; assembly: GCA_016302585.1. GTDB lineage: Bacteria > Bacteroidota > Bacteroidia > Bacteroidales > Paludibacteraceae > Colicola. The sequence continues at coordinate 12,352 of JAEDNI010000007.1, forward strand.
TAGACCATCTGCTGCTCTCATTCGATGATCCGCAGCCGGAGGAGCGGCACGTTATTCCTTATTTCATACACGCATACACGGCACGCATCGCGCGCGCTGTGGTTCTTCGTGCGCCAACTTGCTGAATAAACATTGACCGCTAACGCTGTTAGAGCTTAGACCGCAGAGCTGTTAGACCGTTCTGCGAACTATTAGATGTTTATTAAAATCAGCAAAGTATGAAATTTCAAAATCTTAGTATAGTTTTCGCCATAGGTGTTACTATGGCAATGACGGCGTGTCACCATCATCACCACCAAGAGGGACACGCGCATGACGAGGTGCTGCAACTGACCGCATACAGCGACCGCTTTGAGGTGTACGCCGCGGCAGAGCCGTTCGTGGCGGGCACGGAGAGCGAGATCGTTGCGCACTTCACTTTTCTCGATTCATTCAAACCCTTGGAAGCCGGTACGGTGATTGCATCGCTGGTAAGCGGCGGCGAAGTGTTGGCACAGGACACGCTAACCGCGCCGACCAAACAAGGCATCTACAAACTGCATCTGACACCTTCGCGCGAGGGTCAAGGCGTTGTGCTTTTCCGCGTACAGACGGACGGCACGGAGGAGGTGCTGACATCGCCTGCGGTCACTATTTATACCGATGCGCACGAGGCGCAAAATGCCGCTGCCGATCTCAAAGCGACGAGCAGCAACGGCGTGGTGTTCCCCAAAGAGGCGAGTTGGAAAGCCGCTTTCGCTACCGACTCATGCCGGTTGCAACCGATGGGCAGCGTCATCCGGACGATGGCGCAGGTGCTGCCTGCGCAGGGTGACGAACGTACCGTGACGGCACAGGCGGCAGGTATCGTGACGATAGCGGCGAACATGAGTGCCGGAGCGTCGGTGACGAGCGGTCAGACGCTGCTGACAATAGAGAGCGGTACGATGGCGGATGGCAATCTTGCGCTACGCTATCAGGAAGCGGAGAACGACTACCGCATCGCCAAGAGCGAGTACGAACGCAAGCAGGCACTGGCGGCAGAGAAGATAGTTAGTGAGGCAGACCTGCGCAGCGCGGAAGCGAGGATGCAGCAAGCCGAACTGAGGTATAACAACCTCCGCCGCAATTTCTCATCGGGCAAACAGTTGGTGACTGCTCCGATGAGCGGATTCCTGCGTTCGCTGATGGTGAGCAACGGCACGTACGTGTCGGCAGGTCAACCGCTGTTCACCCTCTCCGCCAACCGCCGTCTGCAAATCCGCGGCGAGGTAGCGATGCGCTATTATCCGCTGTTGGGTTCGGTCACGGGCGCGAACATACGCCTTCGTCCGGACGAGCCGGCGGTGCCGATCAGTTCTCTCCACGGACTGCTGCTGTCGTACGGCCATGCCGTCAGCACCGAGGCGCCGTTGGTGCCGGTGCTGTTCGAGATAGACAACGACGGCGGACTGCTGCCGGGTGCATTCGTAGAGCTGTTCATCCTCGCCGACGACCGCCGTCCGGTACTGAGTGTGCCGAGCGGTGCGCTGGTGGAGGAGATGGGTAATTATTTCGTGTATGTACAACTGACGCCGGAGTTCTTCGAGAAACGCGAGGTGTCCATCGGTCGCACGGACGGTGTGCGGACGGAGGTGACGAGCGGTCTCACGGGTACGGAACGGGTCGTCTCACGCGGCGCGGTGCTGCTCAAAGTGGCGCAGGCTGCAGGTGGACTGGATGCCGAGAGCGGTCACCATCATTAAGGAGGAACAGCTATGGAAATCATCAATAGTCTTATCCGTTTCTCGCTCAAGAACCGGCTGACGATTTTTCTCGGTGCGCTGCTGCTCATTGTGGGCGGCATCGTCTCGTGGCAGCGCATGGACATAGACGTCTTCCCCGACCTGACGGCACCGACCGTAGTGGTCATGACCGATGCACACGGCATGGCGGCGGAGGAAGTGGAGCGGTTAGTGACTTTCCCCATCGAGACGGCGGTCAACGGAGCTACGAACGTACGGCGTGTGCGCTCGGCGTCGATGTACGGTTTCTCGTTCGTCTGGGCGGAGTTCAACTGGGGCACCGATGTCTATCGGGCGCGGCAGATAGTAAGTGAGAAAATGGTGGCGCTGGCAGGCAGCCTGCCCAACGGTATCACGCCTGTTCTTGCGCCGCAGTCATCTATCATGGGCGAAATCCTGCTCATCGGCATGCAGGCGGACAGCACCTCGATGATGGAGCTGCGGTCGCTGGCGGACTGGGTGATCAAACCCGCTATCCTCGCTACCGGCGGTGTGTCGCAAGTGACCATCATCGGAGGCGACTACAAGCAGTACCAGATCCTTGCCGACCCGCTGAAGATGGACGCGTACGGCATCCGCATGAGTGACCTGGAGCACGCCGGCAGCACCATGAGCCGTAACTCCGCCGGAGGGGTCATCCGCGATTTCGGCAACGAGTACGTCCTGCGCGGCATGGCGCGGACGACCGACATAGAGCAGTTGGGCATGACGCTTGTGGGTGTCAGCGGCGGCCAACCCGTGCTGCTGAGCGATGTAGCCGAAGTGCGTACCGGCGCGGCGGTGAAGATGGGTACCGCGTCGCAAAACGCTTCGCCTGCCGTCATCCTCGCCGTAACCAAACAGCCGAATATCAACACCCTGCGCGTGACCGAACAGATAGAGGCCAACCTACACGCTATCGCCGCTTCGCTGCCGCAGGACGTGCGCCTCGACACGCATATATTCAGACAGGCGGATTTCATTCAGACCTCGGTCAACAACGTCGGCAAAGCGCTGCTCGAAGGGGCACTGTTCGTCATCGTCATTCTGTTCCTTTTCCTCGGTTCGTTCCGTACGACGGTCATCTCCGTCATTGCTATCCCGCTGTCGCTCTTAGGCACGGTGCTGGTGCTGCATCTGTTAGGTATGGACATCAACACGATGACCCTCGGCGGCATGTGTATCGCCATCGGTTCGCTGGTGGACGACGCCATCATCGATGTGGAGAACGTCTATAAGCGGCTCCGGCAGAACCATCGTCTTCCGGCTGACCGACGCACGCCGGTGCTGGAGGTCGTCTTTGAAGCGTCGGCGGAGATACGTTCGTCGATACTCAATGCCACTTTTATCGTCATGGTGGCTTTCGTGCCGCTGTTCTTCCTCTCCGGCATGGAGGGAAGGCTGCTCAAACCGCTCGGCATAGCCTATATCGTGGCGCTGGCGATGTCGCTCATTGTAGCGATGACGCTCACGCCGCTGCTCTGTTCGCTTATGCTGACCGATGACACGTACCTGCGCCGTAACGAGCAGGACAACCGCCTCACCTCATGGCTCAGCCGCGGCTACGAACGGTCGCTGCAGTGGGTCTTCCGCCATCAGCGGACGGTGCTCGTCTCGACCCTCGTGCTGCTGCTCGGCACAGTGGGTGTGTTCTTCTCTTTCGGCCGCTCGCTCCTGCCGGATTTCAACGAGGGTTCGGCGGTCATCTCCGCAGTCACGGCACCGGGTGTGTCGCTTGACGTGAGTGACGAGTTAGGTAACCTCATAGAGCGCGAACTGCTCGCTATCCCCGAGGTCACGGGTACGGCACGGCGCACAGGACGGGGCGAGCTGGACGAACATGCCCAGACGGTCAACAGTACCGAAGTGGATGTGCAGTTCCGGCTCGACGGACGCAGCCGTGAGGAGCTCTTCGATGACATCCGTACGCGCCTCGGTGCTATCCCCGGCATCGCCATCACGGTGGGGCAACCGCTCGGTCACCGCATCGACCATATGCTTTCCGGAACACGGGCGAACATAGCTATCAAACTCTTCGGAACCGACCTCAGCCGCCTGCAGATGCTCGGCAATCAGATCAAGAGTGCCGTCAGCGGCATTGACGGTCTGGTGGATGTGGCGGTGGAGCAACAAGCACAGACGCCCCAACTGCAAGTGCGTGCCAACCGGCTCGCCCTCGCGCAGTACGGCATCACCATCGATGATTTCAACCGCTTCATCAACCTCGCTTTCAGCGGCGAGAAGATCGGCGACATCTACGAGGGGCAGCGGTCGGTGGACATTGTGCTGCGTCTCAACGAACACTATACGCACAGCATTGATGACGTGCGCAATGCGCTTATCGACACCCGCGACGGACGCAAAGTGCCGCTGAGCCAGGTGGCGGAGATTGTCTCCACCGACGGTCCGGGCACCATCACACGCGAGAACGTGCAGCGCAAGCTCGTCATCTCCGCGAACGTCTCGGGACGCGACATGGGCAGCGTCATTGCCGATGTGGGACGCACGATAAGCAGCCAAATCACCCTGCCCGAAGGCTTCCGCATCGAGTACGGCGGTCAGTTCGAGAGTGCCCAAGCCGCCTCGCGCATTCTCTTCTGGGCTACTGTCGCAGCGCTGCTCGTCATCTTCCTGCTTATCTACGGCGAGTTCCGCTCCGTGCCGCTCTCGGCTATCGTCATGCTCTCACTGCCGCTGGCGCTCATCGGCGGTGTGCTGGCGGTGCTGCTTACCTCGCGTGTGGTCAGCATACCGTCTATCATCGGGTTCATCACCCTCTTCGGTATCGCTACGCGCAACGGCATTCTGCTCATCTCCAACTACCGCCATCTGGCGCAGCAGGGTGTCCCCGTCGCCGAACGGGTCCTGCGCGGGTCGCTTGACCGCCTGAACCCCATCCTTATGACCGCCCTCACATCCGCGCTGGCACTCATCCCGCTCGTGCTCACCGGTGACCAGCCGGGCAACGAGATTCAGTCACCGATGGCGGTCGTCGTGCTCGGCGGACTGCTCACATCCACATTACTGAACATCTACGTCATGCCGGTGATCTACAGCCGGTATGCCACACGAAAGGAGGTATCGCTATGAGAAAGAACTGGTTAATCATTCTCCTCTGCGCCGCGTCGATGAGTGCGCAGGATATATACACGCCCGTGCTGAACCGCGTGGAGCAAAACAGCCCGTCGCTGCAGGCGTTCCGCCAACTCGCCGAGGCGGAGCGACTGGCGGCTAAGACAGGTCTCGCGCCGCATAACCCCGAGGTGGAGTTCGGCTATCTGTGGGACAAGTCCGGCGACGACCGCAAGGATGTGTCCGTGCGGCAGGGATTCGATTTCCCGTCCGTCTATGCCCACCGTGCCAAGCTTGCGGACATCAACACCGCCGGAGCCGAACTGCGTTTCCGCCGCGAGCGGCAGCAACTGCTCTTGGCTGCCAAACAGACCTGCGTCCGACTCGTCTATCTCAATGCGCGGTTGCAACTGAGTGAGCAGCGTGCCGAACGAGCCGACCAACTGGCGCAGGCGTACGCGCGGCTCTTGGAGAAAGGGGCTTGCACGCAGTTGGAGTACAACAAAGCGCAGATCAACCGCACGCGGGCGCTTGGCGACCTGCAGCGCACGCAGATAGAGCGACAGACCTGCCTCGCCGACCTCGCACGCATGGCAGGCGAACCCGTGCCTTTTGACCATGCCGACTACGAACCGCTGCTACTCCCATCCGATTTCGACACATGGTACGCCGAGGCGGAGAACGCCATGCCGGCACTCCTTGCGCAGCATAACGCCGCCGAAGCCGCTGCACGGCAGGTGCGCCTCACGCGCGCTTCCGCAGCACCCTCTTTCTCGGTCGGTTACATGGGCGAGTTCCAGTCCGCGCAGCAGCTCCAGGGTCTCACCGTCGGCATGGCGCTGCCCTTGTGGTCCAATGCCCACCGCGTGCGGCAAGCCAAGGCGCAGGCACTCGCTGCTACTCGCACCGAAGAGGACACACGTCTGGCGCTCCGCAACCGTCTGCAGAGCCTTTTCGCACAGGCACAGGCGCTCCAACAGACCCTCGCCGGCTATGACGTCTCGCTCACGGATTACAACTCCGCCGAACTGCTCTACCATGCTTTCGAGGGCGGCGAACTGACGCTGTTGCAGTACCTCATGGAGTCGGATTATTTCTTCGAGGCGTATGACCTCCGCCTCCAAACTCTCCGTGACCTCCATCTCGTCACTGCCGAAATGAATGCTTGGCAGTTATGAGACGCACTCTTAATCCCAACACGTTCAAATAGCAGATTTCTTTCGCGGCTCACAGCAATGTGAGTCGCGAAAGAAATCTGCTATTTGCCCCTTTCGGGCATAAAATAAGCCATATAATGACTTTCTATCATCATAAATTTGCATAATTCAAAAAAATGCAGTATCTTTGCATCGTGTTTGTAACAAGAGTTATATACTGGCAGACATCATTGAAATAAGCGCTGTTAATTCCGCATGCTCGTGACGAGTCGGCGGTTTTTCTTTTTTATTTACCTACGGTCTACCGATTTTCTGTCACGTTTGTTCGCCCTTCGTCGGAAACGACAATCCATGATTAACAGGTCAGAGCCCCTGCAACAAATGTAATGGTTGTGTTTCTTAGCCCCAAGGGCACGATCTGGAGGTTGCCTCATCTTCCCACAGGTTAAAATCTGCGGGAGTCCTAAAAAGTACTTTTCTTGCTCCTCATCCCAAACGATACGGACTTTCTTTCCTTCGAAAAGTTGTATAGCGAAATTGTCTTCCATAGTAAATTCGTTTGCGACCGCAAAGGTACAACAAAAAAAATGACACTCGCAAATATAAGTGTCATTTTCTTGTATTTTGAGTTTTTTCAGTTGTTCGTATATTGTTTATCCTAATACTACATCGAGAACCATCATGAGGACAAAGCCGATAGCGAAACCGATGGTGGAGAGGTTAGAGTGGGTGCCCTGCGAGGCTTCGGGGATGAGTTCTTCGACTACCACGTAGAGCATCGCTCCTGCGGCGAAGGCAAGGAGGTACGGGAGTATGGGGGTCAGCCATGCCGCCAAAAGGATGACGAGCAGGCCGCCGATGGGTTCAACGATGCCGGAGAGCGAACCGATGAGGAAGGAACGCCAACGGCTGTTGCCGGCTGCGCGCATGGGCATGGAGATGATAGCGCCTTCAGGGATGTTCTGGATGGCTATACCGAGCGAGACGGCGATGGCGGCAGACATGGATAGTTCGGCTGTGCCTTGCGTGGCTCCGGCGAGAACGACGCCGACTGCCATTCCTTCGGGCAGGTTGTGAATCGTGACCGCGAGGGCTAACATGGCTGTGCGCGAGAGTTTGGACCGCGGTCCTTCAGGTGAGGTTGCGCCCACGTGCAAGTGCGGCGTCAGTTCGTCAATCGCCAAGAGGAACAGGATACCCAATAGAAAACCAACAGCCGCAGGCATGACTGCCCACGGTCCTTTGGCAGATTCCGCTTCGATAGCAGGAATGAGTAGCGACCAAACGGAGGCCGCTACCATCACTCCTGAAGCGAATCCCAAGAGGGCTTTTTGCAGGCGGGCGGGCATGTCTTGCCTCATGCAGAAGACAAACGCCGAGCCGAGCATGGTGCCCAAAAACGGGATGAGAAGACCAATAAGATTTACCATTTGGTCATTGAGTTAGTTAGTCATTTAGTTGGCCGGAGCCCATTTACAACGTACCGGCGAAACGATGGCACCTTCTTTTTTGAGTTCAGCGAAGACTTTGTCCACCTCTTTGCGGTCTGCTCCGAGAGCGGCGGTCACTTCGCCAGCCGAAACCGGCTTGCCTGCTGCACGCATGGCAGCTAAAACTTGCTCTTTCATAATAAATGTGATTTTTAGTTATTATTTACCGATTCTCAACCATAGTACATACCGCTCCGTCGCAGAGGACATTCATAGCCGTAAGCGGTTTCTCCCTAACAACATATGCGCGTACCTTAGTATAATACGCGCGTATGTGTGTGAGGGTTAGCTGACTAGTAGACTAGTAGACTAGTAGACTAGTAAACTAGCAAACTAGCAGATTACACTACACCGCTGAAGCCCATGAAGGCCATCGCCAAAAGACCGGCTGTGAGAAGTGCGATCGGCGTGCCCTGCATCGCTTTCGGAACTTTATTGAGCGCTAACTGCTCGCGGATACCAGCGAAGAGCACGAGTGCCAACGCAAAGCCGAGAGCCGTAGCGAAGGCGAAGAGTGTTCCGGAGAGCAATCCGTACTCTGCGCCTGCAGGCAGGCTGGCCAGCAGTTTCTTCTCGTCCGCCACGATGATGGCTACACCGAGAATACAGCAGTTGGTCGTGATTAGGGGCAGGAAGACGCCGAGGGCCTGATAAAGCGCCGGACTGATCTTCTTCAAGATGATCTCGATCATCTGCACGAGGGCCGCGATAACGAGGATGAAGAGGATGGTCTGCAGGAACTCTACATGCCAAGCCTTGAGCAAGATCTGCAGCAGATAAGTAACTATCGTAGCTACGGTGAGCACAAAGGTCACCGCTGCGCCCATACCAAGCGCCGTATCTATTTTCTTACTTACTCCCAAGAACGGGCAGATACCTAAGAACTGGCTCAAAACGATATTATTGACGAATATCGCAGAGACGAATATCAAAATATAAGGTAACATAAGTCAATATTTGAAATTTGATATTTGAAATTTGATATTTAGTTACTTTTTTTGCAGCTTGTTCATGATAGCCATGAGGTAAGCGAGGGCGATGAATGCACCCGGCGCCAGGACGAAGATCAGCGCAGCGAAGTTATTGGGGAAGATCTGGAAGCCTTCGAAGGTACCGATGCTGAAGATTTTACCGGAACCCAGGATCTCGCGGCAAGCGCCCAAGAGAGTGAGCGCCAGCGTGAAACCGAGTCCCATACCGATGCCATCGAGTGCGCTGAGGCCTACGCTGTTCTTTGCTGCGAACGCTTCGGCGCGACCGAGAACGATACAGTTCACAACGATCAGCGGGATGAACAATCCCAGTACTTCGTAGATAGACGGCAGGTATGCCTGCATCGCAAGTTGGACGATAGTCACGAAAGTAGCGATGACGACGATAAACGCCGGGATACGTACCTTATCAGGGATGAGATTCTTGAGCAGCGAGATCACGATATTCGAGCAAACGAGCACAAACATCGTAGCCAAGCCCATAGACATACCATTGATGGCGCTGGTGGTTGTGGCCAGCGTAGGACACATACCTAATACCAGTACAAAGGTCGGATTCTCCTTGAGAAGACCGTTGGTGAGTGTTTTTAATCCGTTACTCATGACTTACCTCCGTTTCGTTGATTTGGGTAGCACCGGTCGTAGTTTCGGTAGTTGCCTCTGCTGCCGGTTCTGCGGGTTGATTTTTGAGTTGGCTGGTGCCGGTCACTTCCTGCACCTCGTCCTCTTTGAAAGCGGAATGCGCTTCGCGGATAGCCTTGAGGAAAGCGCGAGACGAGATTGTAGCCGCTGTGATAGCATCTACATCGCCGCCATCCTGCTTTACCAAGAGTTCGCCGCCTTTGCGACCGCGGATATCCTGGTTGCCTTTTTCGGTCTTGAACCAGTTGGAGATCTTATCGCCCAAGCCCGGCGTCTCTTGATGCTCGAGCACGGTATAGTTGATGATCTCGCCTTCGGGGTTGAAACCGATCATCAGTTTCTGCTCTCCGCCGAAACCGGTACCGCTGGTCTCAACGGCAGCGCCGATGAACTGACCGTCTTGGTGAATATTATGAATGACCCATTGTTTGCCGTTTTCCTCCTCGCGGATGGTATCGGACGTGATCTGAATCTCTACGGTTGCTTCTGCGTTCGGGAGAACGACTTCGCGGATAGCCGCCTGACGTTTCTGATTCTGCTGGTCGTCGATCTTCTCTTTGGTCAAGGAGTAGATACCAGCCAAACCGGCTGCTGCTACCACGGCGATCAGCACGAGGCTCAGCACCATATTCAGGAATGTACTTTCTAATTTCTTCATAGCCGGTCCTCCTTATTTACGTTTTTCACCGAACCGTTGCGGACGGAACTTGTTCAACAATGGAACGCACGCGTTCATAATCAGAATAGCGAACGACATACCTTCAGGGTAGTTACCCAGCAGACGAATCACCATCATAATGATACCGATTCCGATACCGAAGATGATCTTGCCCCACGCGGTCATCGGGCTGGTGACATAGTCCGTCGCCATAAAGAATGCACCGAGCATCAAGCCACCGGTGAGCAGTTCGTAAGCTACAAACGAACCCGTCGATATAGCTTCGTTCGGTACTCCGCCGAACCAACTGACACACGCCGCGAAGAGGGCTACGGTAGCGATGATGGCAACAGGGATATGCCAAGTGATAACGCGCATAGCGATGAGGAAGATACCGCCGATGATCAGCGCGAGGGCGCATACTTCACCGAGCGAACCGCCCATAGCACCCATCAGCGAATCCCATAGACTTGGCAGCGCATTCGCGGTGTCTACTGCTTCAGAACCGTTACTCAAACCGATCAATTGCTTGAGGTAATAGAGCGGGGTGGCACCCGTTTGGGCGTCTACATAACTCGTCTCGAAGCCGTTCGCAACCGGCCAGGTCGTCATTTGCTGCGGGAAAGAGATGAGCAGGAACACACGTCCCACGAGAGCGGGGTTGAAGGGGTTCTGGCCCAGACCGCCGAAACTCATTTTGCCTACGCCGATTGCTATGAGTGCACCTAACACGACGATCCACCAGTCGATGCTCGACGGCAGGTTGAAAGCCAGCAACAAACCGGTAAGTGCGGCCGAGAGGTCTCCGATCGATTTACCGCTCTCCTTCAGCAGGAAACGGCTGATGAGCCACTCGATGAGCACGCAGGCCGCTACACTGACAGCGGCTGTGATGAGTGCTCCGATGCCGAATTCCAGCACCGATACCACATACGCGGGCATCAGCGCCAAAATGACCAAGAGCATATTCCGGCGGACACTATCGCCACTATGGACGTGCGGAGCCGGAGTTGTAATAAAATGTGCCATTTTATATGTAATGAATAATTAACAATGAATAATGAATATCTTTATTTTTTCTCGGCAGCAGCGGCAGCAGCACGTTCGCGGAGGATACTGCCTACTTTTGCTTTACCCGGACGGATATGATCGAGCAGACGACGATGCGCAGGACAGGTGAAGACGCAGCAACCGCAGTCGATGCAGTCCATAATATCGTGCTTCTCGAGCTCATCCCACATCTCCAGTTCCTGCAAGCGGCTCAGCAGATACGGCTCGAGTCCCATCGGACAAGCCTGTACACACTTACCGCAGCGGATACAGTTCTCTTCTTCTGCGCGCTCGCACTCGGCGGCATCCAAGAAGAGCAGTCCGCTGAGGCGTTTATAAGCCGGCATATCTTCTATATGATCCATCGCGCGACCCATCATCGGACCGCCGCCGATGATCTTACCCGTGTTCATCGGGATACCGCCTGCGAACTCGATCACTTGCTCGATCGGTGTACCGAAACGAACGGAGTAGTTACCCGGTTTCGCTACGTTCTTACCGGTGACGGTCATCACGCGGCTGATGAGCGGTTTGTTCTTCTGTACGGCCTCGTAGATAGCGAAGACCGTAGCTACGTTATCTACTACGGCGCCTACCTCAATCGGTAGCGCACCGCTCGGCACTTGACGGCCGATGCAGGCGTCGATGAGCTGTTTCTCACCGCCCTGCGGATAACGCAACTTAAGCGGCATTACCTCGATACCTAATTGGGCGTTCGCCAACTTCGTCATATGCTCGATGGCATCGGGTTTGTTATTCTCAATACCGATGATAGCGCGGTCCACTTGCAGGGCCTTCATCAATATCTTGATGCCGACGATGATCTCTTCACCGTGCTCCAGCATCAACTGATGGTCGCAGGTCAGATACGGTTCGCATTCTACGCCGTTGACGATGAGCACTTCGGCCTTCTTTCCCGGAGGCGGCAGCAGTTTGACGTGCGTCGGGAAACAAGCCCCTCCCAGACCTACGATGCCGGCTGCGGCGATCTTGTCGATGATGGCTTTCGGCTCCAGCGTACACTGGTTCTCGAGTTTGTCGGAGCGGTCGATCTCCGGCAACCATTCATCGCCCTCTACATCGATATAAATGGCCTGACCGGGTGCACCCCATGCGTCTTTCCACTCACCGATCTTGGTGACCGTACCGCTGACCGGCGAACAGATGTTCGCGCTCACGAAACCACCGGCTTTCGCCAGCAGTTCGCCTACTTTCACTTTCGCTCCTGCTTCTACAACAGGTTGCGTCGGAGCACCTATATGCTGCACAAGCGGAATGATCGCCTGCTTAGGCAGCGGGCACTCCGTGATGCGTTGTAGCGCGGAGAATTGTTTGTTATCACGCGGATGAACACCGCCGATATGAAATGTCCTCATTATTTATTCCTTTTAACATTTACACATTTAACATTTGTTCATTTCTTCTGCGCCAACGCGACTAAGTTGGGGAACACGGCTCTCGGTGTAGCGAGCGCTTTGATCTTCGCAGCGATCACCGGGTCGAAGCCTTTGGTCTTCTCGCCTGCTTCTTGAGCAGCGGGAGCGGCCTCATCACTCGGGGTGAGGATGCGTTTTACCTCATCCATCGTGGGTTCACCTCCTACAGGGCAAGACAGCCCTTCAATACCTCCCGCTTTGACACATGCCTCCGCGAAATTACGGCAGCCGGCAAAACCGCAACCGCCACAGTTCGCACCGGGCAAAACGGCCTGCACCAGGTCAATACGGGGATCTTCCTCTACTTTGAAGAGTTGGCTGACGACGTAAAGCAGCACGGCGGCTACAAAACCCGTCACTCCCAAAACTCCCATGGAAATAAGAATCAGTTCCATATACTATTGATAATTTTTAGATTTTGCGTTTTTTACAGTTTGCGGGCGGTGAAGCTGAACTGCTTCTGCAGCTTCGAGCGGAAGAGACGCAACACCAGGAAATACAATGCCATGGAGGCCAGCGAGATAGAACCGACAACCGCTTCATCCAGCGCAGTAGCGATATCCAGGATTGTTATCACCGCAATCATCACCAGGAACGGAACGATGTACGCCAATAACACAGCCTTCCATGCCAATTGCTCCCTTACTTCCACCTCCACGCGGTCACCTACGTTCATCGGCTCCAGCATCAATGCGTCCATCTCTTTTTGCTGACTCTCAGAGGACATACACATGCTCTTCGCCTTGCATGCCGCACAGGCGCTGGTCTGCAAAATAACAATGTGCGCCATCTTGCCCTCCGTGCTCAGCACGATTCCTTCATGTCTGATTAACTCCTCCATAGCCCATAAAAAGCGTGCAAAGGTACGAAAAGTTTTTTATATACGCAAGTGCGCACGAACATTATTTCGAAAAAACATGTTTTTTTTCATTAAAAACACAAAAAATTCATCTCTCAACTTTCAACTTTCAATTTTTTATTGTACTTTTGCATGCTAAATTTGTGATAATATGCCCCGAACCGTATCAAAGTTAAAAAATAACGACATCGATGAGCGTAGTGCAGAACGCTCTATCCGTGTGGAGAAGGAGAGTTGGTGGATGACGCTGAAGCACTATGCGATGGCACGCGAGACGCGAATGATTCTCGGTGTGCTGTTACTGTTGTTCTCGGTGATCGCGCTGTTGGCGTACCTGAGTTTCCTGTTCACGGGCACGGCCGATCAGTCGGTGCTTTCGCAGGCCTATGCGGACCAAGTGGCAAATCGCCATGAGATTCGTAATATATTGGGTCTTCCGGGTGCTCGCCTGGCGCGTTTTCTAATTGACGGTTCATTCGGTTTTGTCTCTATTCTGATGGTGTTGATGTGTGGTACGTACGCTTTGCGTATTATGCATGTATTAAAAGACATCAAGGCCATTAAGATCTTCTGCACAACGGCTTTCTGGGTGCTTTGGGGTTCCATCGTGCTGGGTTTTATTCAGCAACTGGCCAATATCGGCGCCTTCCGATGGGGCGGTCGCTTCGGCGATGCAGCAGCCTTGAAGATGGAGAGTTATGTACACATCACCGGCATGGTATTGATCTTAGCGGCCGTACTGGTCATCTTCCTTATTGTCACCGATCCGAAGTTCATCGATCGCTGCAAAGCCTTTGGCTTCTGGTTCGTCGGTTTGTTTAAGAAAAAACCGAAAGTGACGGAGAATGGTGAGAATGGTGAAAATGGTGAGAATGGTGAGAATGATGAAGTGACGATCGATATTCCGTTGGTAGACGAGGAGACCGAAGAAAAACCGAAAACGGAAGGAGATGAGAACGAAGTGACCTTTACCATTGAGCCGGTGAGCGAAGAGGAGTCGGACGAGTCCGTCGAGGAAGAAGGGGAAGAACCGGAAGAACCGGAAGAGGAACCGCTGCCCGATGATGGCGGTCCGACCGACGGCACGCTGGCTGACCTGCTGGAGAAAGAGGAGAGTCAAGATACCAAAGCCGAGAGCGGAAAGAAAAGAACGAAGAAAGAACCGGAACTGGAGATCGAGGAAGTGAACGAAGATGAGTTATACACTAAGGATCCCGATGCGCTGTTGGCGAGACTCGGTCCGTACGATCCCCGCAAAGACCTGGAGTTCTTTAAGTTCCCGAGTCTGAATATGCTCAAGGTCTATGACAACGAGGCGGCTCCGGTGATAGATGAAGAGGAACAGCGCGCGAACGGAGCACGAATTGTAACGACCCTGCGCAACTATGGCATAGAAATTGATAGTATCAAAGCAACGGTCGGTCCGACCGTAACGCTCTATGAAATAGTACCGAAAGCAGGAATCCGCGTGGCGAAAATCCAGGTGCTGGAGAACGATATTATGATGAGCCTGAGTGCTACGGGTATTCGTATCATTGCCCCGATGCCGGGTAAAGGTACCATCGGTATTGAAGTGCCGAACGAGAAACCTCAGGTCGTTTCCATGCACTCGGTGATCGCGTCCAAGCGTTTCCAGGAGGAGCAGAAGATGCGTCTGCCAATCGCCTACGGACGAACGATTACCAACGAGGTATTCATGTTCGACCTCGCCAAGACGCCGCACTTGCTGGTAGCGGGTGCTACCGGAACCGGTAAATCCGTTGCCATCAACGCCATCATCACGTCGCTGCTTTATAAGAAGCACCCGGCGGAGTTGAAACTGGTGATGGTGGACCCGAAGATGGTGGAGTTCGCGCCGTATAAACCGCTGTTGAAACATTACTTGGCGGCGATGCCGGACACCGATCCGGAGCAGATCGTCATCACCGACTGCGACCGCGTCATCAATACGCTCAACTCCCTCGTCATCGAGATGGAGAACCGCTACAAACTGCTGATGGACGCCGGCGTGCGCAACTTGGAGGATTATAACGACAAGTTCGTCAAACGTCGCCTGAACCCGAATAAGTTAGTGGCTGACAGCCTGCATCACCAATATCTGCCTTATATCGTCATCATCATCGATGAGTACGGCGATTTCATCATGCAGGCCGGCAAACAGGTGGAGACGCCTATTGCGCGTATCACCCAAAAAGCCCGTGCGGTAGGAATGCATATGATCTTGGCTACCCAACGTCCGTCCGTCAACATCGTGACAGGTGTCATTAAGGCCAATATCCCGACGCGAATTGCGCTGCGTACGCAGAGTGTGATCGACAGCCGTACAGTACTGGATGCCAAGGGGGCAGAGCAGTTGATCGGTCGCGGAGACTCGTTGTATGCCGGGAATGCCAGCATCACCCGTGTGCAGTGCGCGTTCGTTGATACGCCCGAGGTGGATGAGATTGTCAAACATATAGCCAAACAGCAGCGTTACTCCGAACCGTATCAGTTACCGGAGTATGTAGGTGAAGGCGGGGAAGGCGAGGCACTCGCACCGGGTAGCGTAGATATGAAACGTCTCGATCCGATGTTTGCGGATGTGGCCCGTTACGTAGTAACCAAACAAGAGGGTTCAACCTCGCGTCTGCAACGTGCGTTCGAAATCGGTTATAACCGCGCCGGTAAGTTAAGTGACCAACTCGAAGCCGCCGGTATCGTGGGACCGAACAAAGGACCGAAGGGACGAGACGTCTTGATTCAGGACCTGGATCAACTGGATAAACTGCTCGAAGAGCTGGGAGTGAAGTAAAGTTTAAAGTTTAAAGTTTAGAGTTTAAAGTTTAGAGTTTAGAGGTGAAAGGACTTTTAGTAATAGTATCTGTATTGAGTTCGTTTCTGACTTCGTTGGAGCAGAAGACTTTGAAGGCGGACTTTGTAGCAACGGTGGCTGAGACCGCCGATGCGCCTATGAACTATCCGGGTTCCATCACAATGAAGGGCAAACAGTTTCGCCTTTCGATGGGTTCGATAGAGGCGGCTTTTGACGGACAGACGATGTATATGTATTCGGCGGAGACCGATGAGTTGAACCTCACTTCGCCGACCGACCGGGAGTTGATAGAGTCCAACCCGTTCCTTTTTGCACTGGAGATGGCCCAACAATGCGAAGTGACAGAACGTGCATCGAGTGACGGCAAACAGACCATCATCACCTTGGTGCCGCGCGAAGAGACGCTGGGTATTAACCGATTTGTGCTCAAAGTGCAGAGCGGTACCTTACTGCCGCTGCAGGTAGAGGTGCGCGAAGGAACGAAGACATCCACGCTGACTTTGATGGGGCCGTCGTTTATCACAACTGAACCGAAGTATGTGTTGGAGCCGGAAGAGACAACGTTTGTGAATGATTTGAGATTTTAGAGAAGATGGAAAATAAAGTAAAATGTTTGATTATTGGTAGCGGCCCGGCCGGGTATACCGCTGCTATCTATGCATCGCGTGCGAATCTGGCACCGGTGCTGATCGAAGGACCGCAGTTAGGCGGCCAGTTGACCACTACCACCGAAGTGGAGAATTTCCCGGGCTATCCCGACGGCGTAGAACCCTTCACGATGATGGATGACATGCGTCGTCAGGCCGAGCGTTTCGGTACGCAATTCGTCTCCGGTATCGTCACCAAAGTGGACTTCTCGGTCCATCCGAAGAAAGTGTGGGTAGAAGATACCGACCTCTACGAAGCAGACGCGGTCATCATCGCCACCGGTGCATCGGCCAAATATCTGGGTATCGAATCCGAGCGCACCTATCGCGGTCGCGGCGTGAGTGCCTGTGCTACCTGCGACGGTTTCTTCTATCGCAAGAAGACGGTTGCCGTAGTAGGTGGAGGTGATACGGCCTGCGAGGAAGCGAATTACTTAGCCGGCTTGTGCGAGAAAGTATATATGATCGTGCGCAAACCCTATCTGCGTGCCTCGGAGATCATGCAGCAACGCGTGCTGAATAATCCGAAGATAGAAGTGCTCTTTGAGCATAACACCCTGCGACTGACCGGTGAAGGAAAAGTACAGGGAGCAGACCTGATTTACCGCAAAGGTGCGGTCAGTGACCAAGACGGAAAATCGCTCGAAGAGATCCGCCACATCGACATCGACGGATTCTTCCTGGCTATCGGTCACCATCCTAATACCGAATTGTTCAAGGATTTTCTGACGCGTGATGCGGAAGGGTACATCATCGTGGACGGCGATAGTCCTCGCACGAATGTGCCGGGTGTGTTTGCGGCCGGAGACTGTGCTGACCCGCATTACCGTCAAGCTATTGTAGCAGCGGGTAGTGGCGCAAAAGCAGCGATTGAGGCAGATAAATACCTCAAGAACTTATAAACAAAAAACGCCCGTATGGACGTTTGTTTTAAGTGGAGCACAGGGGACTCGAAAATTGCCATTTGGCAATAATCGTGCCCCAATAGGGGCTAAGAACCGGGGTTTGAATCCCCTTTAGTGCTCTAAAAAAACGCCTGAATAGACGTTTGTTTTGAGTGGAGCACAGGGGACTCGAACCCCTTACCTTAACATTGCGAACGTTACGCTCTACCAGATGAGCTAGTGCCCCTTTAAAAATCGGCTGCAAAGGTACTGCTTTTTTCTGAAATACACAAATTTTTTAGTAAGAAAATTGCTTTTTGTACATATTTTAAAACTAAATATCTACTCATTATGTTTGGAAAATTGATCAGAGGCGCGGTGCTGTTTACAGCAGGCGTAGCCGTAGGAGCTGCAGGAGCTATGTGGCTTATGTCGGATTCCGGAAAAGAAGTGCGGGGCGAATTGCGCAACCTTGCTTCGCAGGCAAAGGACAAGGTTCAGGAGTGCTGCGAGAAGATGAAGCAAGAGGTGGAAGCCGCGACCAAAGTCGCTGAAAAAGATCAACCTGCCGCTAAGGCATAAATGCGTACTACTATGGAAAAGGAAAAGAATGAATTACAGGACAAGACCGAACAGATCTTGTCGGAAGTAGAGATTCTGGCGAAAGCGGAATATGAAGTAGCCCGTTTGAAGGTAATCGACAACTCCAGCCGTCTGGTAGGTTCGTTGCTGCTCACGATCTGCATTATTCTGGTGGCCTTTGCGGTACTTTCCTTCTTTGCTGCGGCTGCCGTCTTTGCTTTGGCGCTGTGCGTACCTGCGTGGGCGGCATGCCTGATTGTGGGAGCCGTTTATCTGCTGTTGATTCCAGTACTGATTCTCTGCAGCAAGTCGCTCTTTGTCGATCCTATCGTGCGCAAACTGAGTGGACTGAAGAATAGCGAGGAACTGCAATTGGAATCCCTTCGTGCCGAAGGTCGTGCGGCGGTTCAACGCGAGCGCCTGAACGGCTATGTGCGTTTTGCCAAAGCGATGTATAATCACTATGTGAATCTGGCGCAGACAGCTTGGAATTTCATCCGTGGTCTGTTCCGCAAATAAACCGCTATGCTTTCTCGTATATACGGCGTGTTATTGCCGTTCTTTGTCAGTTTCCTGCTAGCATACCTGCTGGATCCGCTGGTTAACTTTGTGCAGAATAAGTGCAGAGTGAAGTTCCGTGGACTATCGGTGGCAATTGTCCTGCTGCTGTTTGTCGGTTTGCTCACGCTGTCCGTTTATCTGCTCATTCCGGCTATCGGGCGAGAAGTGAAATCGGCTGCCGTAGGAGTGGAGCAGTATTTTGCCAGTTTCGATGCGGACAAATATTTCACGCCCGAACAACAGGAGAAGATCCATAGCACCCTTGATGGACTGAACTTGGAGTCTATGTTATCCTATCCGGAAGTGCGGGATGCATTGAAAGATCTGGCTCCCAAAGTGGGTGGATGGATCACCGGTGGATTGAGTTGGTTGGCGGAGTTGGTTGTGATCCTCATCAGTCTGATGTACCTCATATTCCTGATGATTGATTTCCCGAAGATTCGGGCTAACTGGATTTACTATGTGCCGGTGAAGTACCGCGATAAAGCGCGCGTGCTGATGCGCGACGTGAACCATAATATGAACGCTTATTTCCGCGGACAGGGACTGGTTGCGCTGATCGTAGGTATTCTCTTTGCTATCGGATTCTGCATTATTGGTATGCCGATGGGTATTGCGATGGGACTCATCATCGGAGTTCTCAATCTGGTGCCGTATATGCAAGCGCTGGGTATTCCG
Organism: Paludibacteraceae bacterium; assembly: GCA_016302585.1. Taxonomy (GTDB): domain Bacteria; phylum Bacteroidota; class Bacteroidia; order Bacteroidales; family Paludibacteraceae; genus Colicola. Next base: position 31,614 of record JAEDNI010000007.1, read on the forward strand.
CCCTGTATCCTGCTTTGTCTGGTTCAGTCGGCGCAAACAGGCCGACCCATATGGCTCACGCTTCTTTGCATGGCGCTGGTGTTTGTCATCGTCCAGACTCTCCAAGATATGGTACTCACTCCTAAAATCATGGGTAAAATGACAGGTTTAGGACCTGCAGCTATCTTGCTCTCACTCAGTATCTGGGGTGTGCTGTTTGGTATCATCGGTATGATCGTAGCTTTGCCGCTTACCACGCTGATGGTATCGTATTACAAGAACTTCGCCGCCAAAAAAGAAGTGAAAGCGGAAACACAAGGGATTCCTAAACAAGAGTCAAAAACAAAAAAGAGGCGCTGAGCCTCTTTTTTTGTGGAGTTTTTTTACTAAGTGGAGCATGGGAGACTCGAACTCCCCACCTCAACACTGCCAGTGTTGCGCTCTAGCCAGATGAGCTAATACCCCTTGTGCATTAATCGTTCGAGGTTCCCCGAGATAAGAACCCGTGTGAGGATCCCTTTAGATCCCCGGAACAGCCTATAGCTGTTGCGGTGTGGAGCTAACGGGATTCGAACCCGTGTCCAAACAAGGAATACTTACGCTTTCTACACGCTTATCTTGGCCTTAATTTTCGTTCGGCAGCAAGACCCAAGCCACCAACTACCGACTTATCTGCTTTGTTTTCGACCTCGCATCGCAGCCTGCGACATCTATTCTGTGAATTTCCGCACCGCTATATCCATTGAGCCCACAGACTCGGCTTGGAGCGATGTCTCGTTCAGACGCCTTGCATCCGAAAAAGGCTAATCTACTATACTTCGATTAGGCAGCGAGAGCATACTCATAGTTGCCAGTTAATTTTTTGAAGCGAGATTAACGAGCGTGCTTCATTGCTCGGCGTGCTTACATAACCATTCTACCTGCTGTCAAAACCAAATAGCCCCCTTTTCGGCGCTCCGAAAAGCGAAATCGGCTACAAAATTACAATAAAATTTGCATATATCAAAATTTTTTTGTACTTTTGCACGATTTTTTTGAGGAATTAGCTGAAAATGGCTTTGGAAATACGGAAAATAGGTACGAAACGTGAGCTGAAGAAGTTTATTCAGTTCGCTAACGACTTATATCGTGACTGCCCGTATTACTGCCCGCCGATCTTCTTCGATGAGATGAACTGCTTCAATCCCGAGATGAACCCCGCTTTGGAGGTCTGCGATTACCAACTCTGGATGGCGTACCGTGATAACAAGCCCGTCGGACGTATCGCCGGCATCATCAATAGACGTGCGAACGAGAAATGGGGATTCAAGCATGTACGCTTTGGTTGGATGGATTTCATCGATGACCTCGAGGTCTCCAAAGCTCTCCTTGACACGGTGGCTGCATGGGGCAAAGAGCGCGGCATGGATGGTCTCAACGGACCGGTCGGCTTTACGGATTTTGACCACGAAGGACTCCTCCTCGAGGGCTACGAATACCCCGCCGTCATGGCCTCCCTATATAACTACCCGTACTACGTCCGTCATATAGAGGCGTATGGATTGGTCAAAGAGGCAGACTGGGTAGAGCTCCAGGTCTATCCGCCGCAAGGATGCCCCGAGCGCCTCGACCGCATCGCGAATATAGTTAAGGAACGCTCGCACGTGCGCGTGGATAAAGTCAAGAACTCCCGCGAACTCGTTCGTAAGTATGGTATCGAGTACATGGACGTGATTGATGAGGCATACCAGAAGCTCTATAACTTCCAGCCCATGACCGTCGCCCAGAAGAACTACTATAAAAACATGTACTTCCCGATTCTCAACTTCGACTTCGTTACTATCGTGGTGAATGAGAAGGATGAGATTGTCGGAGTCGGACTCGGAATGCCGGATATCTCCGACGCGCTCCGTAAGTGTGATGGCAAACTCTTCCCCTTCGGATGGTACCATCTCCTCAAAGCCCTCAAGGCGAAGCAGATGAAATCCTTCAGCTTCCTGCTCATTGCTGTACGGCCGGACTACCAGAATATGGGTATTAATGCCCTGTTTCTGCAAGATCAGATACCTATCATCAACCGATACGGTATCCGCAAACTGGAGACTACGAACATGCTGGAGGATAACAAGAAGATTATCGATTTCTTCTCGCAGTTCGACCATAAGATCCACAAGCGCCACCGGGCATATATCAAGACTATTTGATGAGCCATGCAGAAAAGTGCTCGGGCATATATCCTCGCACAGGAGAAATTGGTACGCTTTTTGCATGAGCATGAGAAGCGACCCTCTAAGGTGCGAAACATGGTCCTGACGCAGATTTGTCAGTTGCCCCAGCCTTTTACGGCGGATCAGTTGCTCAAAGCCTGCGAAGCAGACCGGATATCCGTCGGGACGATATATAACTCATTAGAGACCTTCGTGGACGCAAATATTTTGGTGGCTTTTGAAAGACAGATGGGGAAGAATGCAGCCGAGTACGAACTCATTACCGGTAGCGCCAACAGGATGCAGATAATCTGCCAGAAATGCGGACGGGTTACTAATTTTACCGACAAAGCGATTACTACGCTCATCCAGGACCGTAAGTACTCGAACTTGAATATGCAGCATTTTTCGCTCTTCGTCTATGGCGAATGTAAGATATGCCGCAAGAAAACACTGAAAAATAATAAGGAATGACACCTACAGCAATATATTGGATTCTATTCATCGGTATCGCCTTGGCGAGCTGGATGGTATCCGCTTCCTTGGAGCGGAAGTTCAAACGCTACTCGCAGGAACCACTGCGTATGACCGGACGCGAGGTAGCAGAGAAAATGCTGCATGACCATGGCATCTATGATGTACAGATCACCTGCATCAAAGGCCAACTGACCGACCACTACAACCCTGCCTCCAAGACTGTCAATCTCTCCGAGGATGTTTATCACGGAGCGAACGTGGCGGCAGCCGCAGTAGCTGCACACGAGTGCGGACACGCGGTGCAACACGCTACGGCGTACGGACCCCTCGGACTACGTTCAGCCCTCGTTCCCGTGGTGTCGTTCTCCAGCAAATGGGTCACTTGGATCATCCTCGCCGGACTCCTTCTGCTTGGCTCCGGACCGGGACAAGTACTCATGCTGCTCGGCATCATCCTTTATGCGATGCTCACCCTCTTCTCCCTGATCACACTTCCTGTGGAGGTGAACGCCAGCCAGCGTGCAGTGAACTGGCTTAGAGAAGCAGGTATCACCGATAACTCAACCACCGAAATGGCGTCCGACGCACTCCATAGCGCAGCCTACACATACCTCGTAGCTGCCCTCTCGTCCCTCGCCACACTGATATACTACATCCTCATCTTTATGGGAGGAAACCGTAGATGATTAAAAACAAACTCGGGATTTAAAACTTGTTTTGAAGCCCGAAAATACGGCCCCGTAGCTCAATTGAATAGAGTGTCAGATTCCGGTTCTGAAGGTTCTGGGTTTGAGCCCCAGCGGGGTCACAGAAAAATAGCAGCCTCGATGGCTGCTATTTTTATTGGTCATTTTTTATTTCAACTTGATATCTACAATAATCGGATCGTGATCCGCGTAGCGATGCATCGTTTTATCTTTCATCTTATAGGCGCCGTGTTGGTAATACCAGTCGGCATTCACATGCCAGGGACGCACGCGTATGATCTGGGTGCTCATAGACGGGTTGGCAAAGCAGCGATCCAGGTATCCGGCTTCGCCTTTGAAGGAATAGGAGTAGTCTGCCGCGTGTCCGAGAGGTAACATATCCGAATAGCCTGCCCGCACGATGGCTTGAATAGGTCCCTCCTGCGTATAGCAGTTATAGTCTCCCAATAGCAGAATGTCTGCGTCTTCGAAACGGGCTATAGCCTGCGGTAACATCGCGAGCAGACTATCCTTGTTCTGCATGCGTCTGAGGTGGGTGTCGTAATTGCCTCGTCCTGCTCGTTTGGACTTGAAGTGGTTGAGACCGATGATCAGTTTTTCTCCGGTTGCTATTTCTTCAAAACCGACTGCATACATGCGTGCGTAGTAATGAGAACTGGTGTCCTGATAGGCCGAAAGCGGTTCTTCATACGGGCGCACGCGCTCCTTATTGTATATAAAGCATCCGCCGATACGATCCATGTCCTCCAGCGGAAGGGTGATATAGGCATAGCGTTCACCGTTTCTGTTCAGTGCCTTCAGCAGCATCTCCGGCGCTTTGTTGCCTACCTGCATCTCGCAGCACGCAATGATATCCGCATGCATCGCTTGCAGACCCGCAACCAACTTCGTGGTCTTCAGCGCTTGTTGCGCAGGAGTGGTTTTCTTATGCGCATAGCCGCCTAAGTCCGCGAAGTAATTTTCTATATTCGCGCCTACGACACGCAGTTCCCCTTTCTTTGGTCTCGGTAAACGGTCCTGCGGCATATGTCGTGTGCGAACCGACTTACCGGTCACCAGTTGGCGTTCTCCGCTCACACGAGCCTTCAACCCGCGCACGATATCTCCGGTCCGCACCTTATAATAACTGTTACGCAGGTGTACACAGATACTGGTTTCCCGGTTATGAGCCGCCAACTGATAATACATCGTGCTGTCTCCGTCCGCCAAACCAATAGCTCGCTCCTCCGGACAGAAGAGACGCTCCGGAGCTAACACCAGCGAGTCATAAAAACTACCGCACACAACGAGTGGGGTAGTTATCTCCACGGTTTGGTTGGTATACTTGTTCCAGTCCGATTGAAGTTGCTCTAACGAGACGCGCTCTACCGAGATGATGGATGCGCAACAGAATGCTAAGCAAAACAGAGTAAGAAGTTTTCGCATGGTATTTCGTTTTTTAATAAAAAGAGACATTCAGCGAATGTCTCTTGGTTGCGGAGGGCGGGATCGAACCACCGACCTTCAGGTTATGAGCCTGACGAGCTACCACTGCTCTACTCCGCGATACTACACCGTTTTTTTTTCAAACGGGACTGCAAAAGTACTGCTTTTTTTTGACATATGCAAATATTTTGACAAAAAAGTGATAAAAAACTACAATTTTTCAGTCAAATCTGCACTTTCTTGGGCAATGAACCGCTGGTAATATCGAATAATCGTGCCGCGACTGCAATGTAACTGGTCGCTGATTTCTCGCATCGAATAGCCTTTCTTTAACATCCTCCGAATACGCTGCTCTTTGTTGCGCAGTTTGTAAGTTGACTGTGATGACCGGGCTCCTTTGGGGCGCCCTAAGTGTTTCCCTTCGGCACGCAGACGAGCTAAAGCCTCTTTAGTGCGTTGCGAAATCAGGTTACGCTCTATCTCTGCCGATAAGGCAAAAGCGAATGCCAGTACTTTCGACTGAATATCGTCCCCTAAACGATAGTTGTCTTTAATCGTCCAGACCCGGCATTCTTTTTTCATGCAGAGACTCAGTATCTCCATAATCATGAATAGCGACCTGCCTAAACGGGATAACTCGGAGCAAATGATGGTATCTCCCGGACGAACCTGTTTAAGTAACTGACCTAAACGGCGTTTACTGTACGCACGAGTGCCACTAATGGTCTCTTCTATCCACCCGTCAATGCTCAGGTTGTTGGCTGCGCAGAACTGTTCTATCTCATAACGCTGGTTCTCGACCGTCTGCTTCTCGGAACTTACGCGAATGTAACCGTAAATCATATGCAAAATTAATAAAAAATTTTGATATGTACAAATTTTTTTGTAATTTTGCGGCGTAAATCGAATTTTTATGAGGAAAATCATCGTAATGGCGGAGGAAGGCGAACTCAGTTTGCTGGACAAAGCAAAGGAACAATTGGGTTTGGATCTGAGGGATGCCCAACTGATTTATACCGGTGTCGGAGCTATCAATATCATTCGCAGTCTGGCCGGATTGGACCGTGATGCGGAGGTGTATAATATCGGATATGTCGGTAGTGCCAATTTCGAAATCGGTACATGGGTGGAAGTGACCGAAGTGCGCCTCAATCACCCGAATGTCACCTATCCCGAACCGGAATTGCAACTTTCACCAATCATAAATCACCAATCACCAATCACCAATCACCAATCACCAATCACAAAATCCGTTTGCTATACAAATACGGATTTTGTCCTGGCTTCGGATTATAAAGACTGCGTTTTTGATATGGAGTTGGCTTTCATCGCCTCTTTGGGTTTCATGCAGTTGCATAGCCTGAAGTACGTGAGCGACAATCTGTCCTTGCATACGTATCACGATTTAACCCACGGCGTGGAATAATAGACGATTTATGACGACTGTCATTTTAAAACCGAAGAAAGAAGAATCGCTCAGGCGTTTTCATCCCTGGGTGTTCTCAGGTGCTATTGCCCGTGTCCTGTTAGACGCCTCGCATAAGGGGGACGCACCCGTGGAGGGCGAATTGGTATGTGTGCGTTCGAGTGCCAACGAGATATTGGGCATCGGTCACTGGCAGGTAGGCTCGATAGCCGTGCGTATTCTTGCCTTTGGGGTCGAACAATTGCCTTCCGATTTCTGGTGCGAACGAATTCGTGCCGCCTATAAGGTGCGTGAAGCGATCGGGTTGATCAGGCCGGATAATAACACGTTCCGTCTCATTCACGGTGAAGGTGATTTTCTGCCGGGACTGATCGTAGATGTGTATGCTGATACGGCAGTGGTTCAAGCTCATTCGATAGGTATGCATGAGAGCCGGAATGAGATCGCCAACGCACTGAAGAGCGAAATCCCGCAGGTGCAAAACGTCTATTATAAATCCGATGATACCTTGCCCTTCAAAGCATCGATAGAAGGCGATAAAACCGGCTGGTTAATTACCAATCACCAATCACCAATCACCAATCACCAATCACCAATCACCCATTCGGATGAGTTCTGGAGTGTGGAGAACGGTTTGGAGTTTCGCATCGACTGGCTACGGGGACAGAAGACCGGGTTCTTTGTGGACCAGCGGGAGAACCGTGCCTTAGTGGAACGCTATGCGAGCGGCAAAGATGTACTGAATATGTTCTGCTATACCGGTGGCTTCTCGTTGTATGCGCTCCGCGGAGGAGCCAAAACGGTGGATTCGGTGGACGTGAGTCAGAAAGCCATTGACCTCGTCAATATCAATGTAGCGCGTAATTTCCCGAACGACCCGCGCCATCACGCTTATGCGGCCGATGCGTTCGATTTCCTGAGCGAGAAAATCACCAATCACAAATCACCAATCACCAATCACCAATCACCAATCACCAATTATGACCTGATCATCTTGGATCCCCCTGCGTTTGCCAAGCATCGTGATGCCGTTAAGAATGCCTTGCGCGGTTACCAGCGTATCAATGCCAAAGCGATTGAGAAGATCCGTCCGGGTGGTATCTTGTTTACCTTCTCTTGTTCGCAAGCCGTGGATAAAGAGGCTTTCCGGCTGGCGGTCTTCAGTGCGGCAGCGCAAGTGGGACGCAAAGTGCGTATCTTGCATCAACTGCATCAACCGCAGGACCATCCTATCAATATCTACCACCCCGAAGGCGAATACCTCAAGGGACTCGTCCTCTATGTGGAATAATTCGTTAAACATTAAACAATAAACATTAAACATGCAACTGGTTGCATTCGATACAGAGACTACGGGTCTCGACGTGCAGAAAGAGCATATTATCCAACTCTCGTTGGTGAAGTTCGATACGGATAACTGGCAAGTGATCGACCAGCGGGACTGGTATATCCTGCCGGAAGGCGAGTTTTCTATTCCGGCGGAGGCCGAAGCGGTGCATCATATCTCGAAGGACTTTCTGCTGGAGAATGGTGTCAGTCTGCGCGGCGTCTATGAAGAGTTGACGGCTTTCACCGATGGCTGTGATATGTTGTCCTATAATGGCAACGGCTACGATGCGCCGATCCTTTATTATAACCTCAAGCGACTGGGATTGAAGTTCGATTTTGAGGACCGCACCTGGTACGATGCCTTGGTGCTGGAGCGCATTCATACGGCCGGAAAAGTGGATGAGAACGGGGAGCGTCTGCATAACAACCTGACCTCCGCTTACACGCGTTACTATGGCCATCCCTTCGAAGGAGCACATAACTCGCTGGACGATGTAATGGCTACCATCGAGGTCTTCAAAGCCCAAGTAGCCGCACACGGCTGGGAGTGGACGCAACGCGAAGAGTTCGGTTTTATCTCTTATGACCGCTGGCTCTGCCGTAAAAACGGAACATACGTCCTGGCGATGGGTAATTCGAAAGGTATGTCCTTGGACATGGTGGACAGAGGCTATCTGGAGTGGATTGTGGATAAATGTCCTTCTACCGAAGAACAGACGCGCGAGATCATCAACCCCTTTATCGGGCGCTATACCTCGCCGTTCGGACTCAACCCTTCGCGCGGAAAACGACGTCCGAAGGGAACGATATCGGATGCAGATCTATGTTTGTTTTAAGATGCACATGAAGCGTTTCTGGCTATTTGTAGGGGTGCTGTTTGAACCCGAACCGGCAGAAAAATACTGCGCGAAGGGCAATTCATCATTCTCCGAAATAGCAAAGAATATACGGTTAACGGGTTGCAAATTCGCTAATTTGGCGTTTTTTCACTAAAAAAATGCACAAATATTTGCGTATGTCAAAAAAAAGCAGTACTTTTGCACCCGCTTTTAATCGAGAGAGTGTAATTCTCGAGAAAAACGGTTTACTTAACCGCTTTTAATTGAGAGAGTGTAATTCTCGAGAAAAACGGTTTATTTAACCGCTTTTGAAAACAAGCGTTGCCGAACGCGACCGGCCGGTTGGATGAGCGACTTAGTCAGCGGTCTGCAAAACCGTTTAGAGCGGTTTGACTCCGCTACCGGCCTCCAAGCCGCCCGAAAATGGGCGGCTTTAATTTTTATAAAAGAATCCTAGGTCGTTAGGTATCATAGGTTTTCCTATGGAAGAAATTATCAAGGACATAACGGAACAAGAGTACAAGTACGGTTTCACTACCGATGTGGAGACTGAAGTTGTACCGCCAGGACTGAATGAAGATATCATTCGGCTCATTTCGGCGAAGAAGAATGAACCGGAGTGGCTGTTGGAGTTTCGTCTCAAAGCCTTCCGTAAATGGCAGACGATGTCTGTGCCGACTTGGGCACACCTGGATATCCCCGAGATTGATTTCCAAGCCATCTCCTATTACGCCGCTCCCAAAACAAAAATCACCAATCACCAATCACCAATCACCAATGACATCGATCCCGAGATCATGAAGACCTTCGATAAACTCGGTATTCCTTTGGAAGAACGGGCTGCTTTGGCAGGGAACATGGCGGTGGATGCCGTGATGGATTCGGTGTCTGTCAAGACTACGTTCCGAGAGACGCTGGCGGAGAAAGGCATCATCTTCTGTTCGATCAGCGAGGCGGTGCGCGAATATCCGGAACTGGTGAAGAAATACTTGGGTTCTGTCGTGCCGCCTACCGATAATTTCTATGCCGCACTCAACTCGGCGGTCTTCACCGATGGGTCGTTCGTCTATGTGCCGAAGGGCGTTCGCTGTCCGATGGAGTTAAGTACCTATTTCCGCATCAATGCCGGTAACACCGGTCAGTTCGAGCGCACATTACTCGTAGCGGACGAAGGAGCGTATCTGTCTTATCTGGAGGGGTGTACGGCGCCTATGCGTGATGAGAACCAGTTGCACGCAGCTATCGTCGAGATCGTCGTGCATAAGGATGCCGAGGTCAAGTATTCCACGGTGCAAAACTGGTATCCCGGGGATAAGAACGGTAAGGGAGGTATCTATAATTTCGTTACCAAGCGCGGTATCACCTATGAGAACGCGCGCCTCAGTTGGACGCAGGTGGAGACCGGTTCGGCCATCACGTGGAAGTACCCCTCTTGTATCTTACGCGGCGATAACTCTTCGGCGGAGTTTTACTCGGTGGCGGTGACGAACAACTACCAGCAGGCCGATACGGGCACGAAGATGATTCATATCGGCAAGAACACCCGTAGCCGTATTATCTCCAAAGGTATCTCCGCCGGACACAGCCAGAATGCGTACCGCGGACTCGTGAAGATGGGAGCGAAAGCCGTCAATGCGCGTAACTACAGCCAGTGCGACAGCCTCCTGCTCGGCGATCAATGCGGAGCGCATACTTTCCCCGATATGATCATCGCGAATCCTACGGCTACGGTGGAGCATGAGGCCACGACCTCGAAGATCAACGAGGACCAACTCTTCTATTGCCGTCAGCGTGGAATAGGTGTCGAAGATGCGGTAGGACTCATCGTCAACGGCTATGCCAAAGAAGTGATGGATAAACTGCCGATGGAGTTTGCCGTAGAAGCACAAAAACTCCTCCAAGTCTCCTTGGAGGGTTCTGTAGGCTAAATCACCAATAATCAATCACCAATCAATATGCCCCGCTACTATCGGAGTATCGAGGAATATCGATGCCGATTGCGCAAAGCGGTCGGCATTTTCTGTGGTCAGATAGGTGCACGTTCCGCCTTTGGATAACGGTTCGCGGTACTCCGGATGACGAGTCAGATAGTCTCTCAGGCTCTCTGCCTCTAATTCGCCCTGCGCAATGGTTGTTATATGCGGCAGTTCTTTGGGAACCGGGAACTCCGATTCGCCTATCTCCTGCCGATAATTCAACCACTCGTCAATCCGGTCTTTGAGCAACGGATAGTGCGTGCATCCGAGAACGATGGTATCAATCTGCGGATCTTTGGTCAACAACTCGCGCAGGTACTTACCGATGAAGTATTTCGCACCGGGTTCATTATGTTCCCCGGCTTCTATCAGCGGCACCCACATCGGGCACGCCTGTTGCGTCACCACCAACTCTTTCACTCGTTCATTCGCTATCTTCTCCAACTCGAGTACATAGGATTCAGAAGAAACGGTCGCAGGCGTAGCAAGAATACCCACGTGTCCTGTCTTCGTGATTTCCGGCACTGCCTCCACCGTCGGCCGTATCACTCCCAGGACATTCACCGGTTTCGATCTTTCGTCTTTGAGCAAAGCGGTCTTTTGTCTTTCTACTAAATAAGTCTGCTGAATCGTCCTCAGCGCCTTAGCCGAAGCCGTGTTGCAGGCGAGGATGACAAGGTTACAATCCTGCTCAAAGAGATACTTGACCGCTTGTAGCGTATAGCGATAGATGACGTCGAACGAGTGCGTACCGTACGGTGCACGCGCGTTATCGCCTAAGTAGATATAGTCGTACTCGGGAAGCGTCTTGCGAATCTCCTTAAGAATCGTCAAACCTCCATAACCACTGTCAAAAACACCTATCTTTGCCATGTTGTTCAAATATTTAGTCCGGAATAATTTCTACGCGGCGGTCCTTCGGCGACGCCGGTTTATTGTATCGATACGGATGCGAAGAACCGAACGACTGTATCTTCATCCGGTCGCGTGAGATACCTTTTTGTTCCAATAGTCTCGCTACTGCCTTGGCGCGGCGAAGTGCTAACTGCTTGTTGTAAGAGTCTTTTCCGATCTTGCAGGCGTGACCGTTCACCTGAATCTTCAGCTCCGGGTGCTCCAGTAGCATCGCTACGATTTTGTCAAGGATATCTTCGGGTTCCAATATCGGCGTATAGTCGTCGAAATGGAACCAGATCGTCACTTGGGATAGCAACTCGTCCAATTCCGCATGCACACCCGTGAAGGTTGGTGTTTGGGCTGACGACTTCGCCTGTTCTTTAGCCACCACGCGCTCCACCGGTTTCTCCACGATTGTTACGATGGTATCGTGGATATAAATGGTGTCGTGTATTTCGCGAACGGGCACTTCGTCCGGATAGCGTTTCGCTAATTTTTTCAGTTCGCGAATACGGTCTATATCGGACTTGCCCGGCCATATACTGACACCTATTTTGAGCCCGGCAACCCACGGATGCAGTGTACCTACCTTATCGGTCCCGATCAGTCCGCGGTATTCGCTCATGAAGGGGTAGCTGTACGTGCTGCCGGAGAAACCAAGCGGTGTCCGTGCATCGCGCTTAACAGCCGAGAAATCATTGATCATATATTGTGCATAAGCGGCAATGAAGAGTTCGCTGCGGCGATTCAAACGGATTGAAGTACCAATCTCGCCATATACCTGCGCATTGAGGAGGTTCACTTTGTTATTGATGCTCTCTTCCTGCTTGGTGGTCAGGGTCTCGGTGCCGAATCGTCCGGGCAGGTCGGTGATGGTCAGTTGCCATTGTTCGTACCACCCCATGTGGGTCACCGAACCCGAGGTATGCGCGTAGGAGGTAATAACCGGAATAGCCAAGTTTACTCCTGCTGCGGCATGCAGACCGGCTTTGCTGCTGTTGTCTGCATAATAACGGAAACGCAGACCGATAGGTATTTGTACCAGATAACTCTGTTGCTTCTCACGCCAGTTATCGAAAGTCGTGCGGTGCGTATAGACCTCACCCATATAATCGGTGATGGGAGTCCCGTCGGCTTGTTTGGTCCATTCCATCGGTTCGGTCAGCGTAGCTGAACCGCTGAGGCGCGTGAGCGACACACCCGTCTGCAAACCCATATACGGTTTGAAAAACCATGTATATCCGGCTCCGAAGGTGAACGAACCGCCGATAGAAGTCTTGCCGCCATCCAAGGCCATGCCGAAACTGCTCACTCCCCCTGCACCGTAGATGTCAATATAGTGCTTGATGGGTTTTTCCTTGATTTTTTTCTTCTTCGCGGAAGAGGGTTCTGCTGCGAGCATCCCGCCGCATACCGAAATGGCCAGGCCGATCACCACTGTGCGACGAATGATAGATGAAATCGTTCTTCTCATGGTCTCTCCTCCTGTCCCATTGCGTTATACATCTTATCGCCTACGATGATGAGCAATCGCCCGTTACGCAGCACTTTCGTGCCCCGTAACCTGTCGCCCGTAACCTCTTCAATGCCTTGCAGCGGTCGCATCTCGTAGATGCAACTGTGATATATCTGACCATCTGTCCCGGTCATCACCACTTGATAATACCCGTTCAGACCCAGGTATTCGTAGTAATACTGTCCCGTCTCGCCTTCGATCGCTTCTCCGTTCTTATACCATTGATAAGCAGTAAAGGTCAGTTCCTCCTCCTGACTCTTACCGCTGTTATCCACGAAGACCACATCATTGCCTTTGCGATGAACGAACCCGTCCAGATTAATAGCGAAAGTGATCGTCTGAGGTTCACTTCGTTTGCAGTCCTCCGAACTGGAGATAGCGGCGTAGAACGTGAACGTCATGCTGTGCGAACCAACCGGAGTACCGCTTGGCAAAGCTATCTCGATCACCTTCGATGCCGGCAGCACCGCCTCTATCGAGTCTTTAAACCCGACCGCCTTGGCACTCTCGCTGAACCGCAAGTCGAAGCGGTCGGGCGAGCCTGTCTCTATCGTGTATTGCACTTGGAGAACCGAGTCCGTCTCGCATACGGAAATTGTCGGCTCGACCTTCACTACCGGCAACGCAATCACTTGGCATTGGAGCGTCACGGTTAACGGGCATCCTTCGGCAGTCATGTCCTCGATCTCTACCGTCTGGCCGTCTTTGGCTAAAACGAACTGCCCCGTGTGCCCGTCCGCGTACTCGTACGTACAAGTATAAGGTAGATCCTTCGCGCACACTTTGACCGGAATAGTCTTCTTTTCCGACCGGCCGAACCGCCACATCGCCGAGTTCGCGGAGTGTTTCCATTCGGTCTGGCAAACCGTGTTCTGTACTGCGCGATGAATGAAGACTGTTACCGGAACGGATAGCCCGTACGAACTGAGCGAGATGGTCGTATCCAAGGCCGCGGCATTATGGTGAATGGTGTCTAATAACGTCGTGTCCGTGCCGCCTTTATAGAGCAACCAGCAATAGACGAACTCGCTGCCTGACTCACCGCTGGCCGCTTTCGACTCCCGGATGTCCATCGGGATATCGTCAATGTTGCTCGTCTCGGAGCAGATCTGTTCGTCAATTGTCTTGATCGCTCCGGCTTCGTACTCTTTGTATATCCGAATATTCACTTCTCCGTCGGAGGTGACCCAGTCCATGATACCCGTGTTGTCTTTCACTTGGCGCTGGAAGATATAGGTCCGGTCGTTCTCCATCGGCATGTTTTCCAGCAGAAAAGCCAGCGAATCGTTCCCGGCGACAGGTGTTCCGTTGCAGAGCCAGCGGTAGGTGTATATCCCGTTACCGCCGCTTACGGACTCCAGTTCATGGATGGTGTCCGGGCAGAACGGTGTACATAGCTGCCGCTCGAACGTATCGATACGTCCCGGTTCGATGGCTTCGTACACATAGACGACATGCGGCTTCGGGCACTCGACAGGATTGGATGCGCAGGCTTGTTCGCTCACCTTGCGCTTGAAGGTGTATTTGCCCGGTTTGGTGAAAGTGAATTCGAAGGCCGGAGTGTTCACCGGACTTCCCCCGATATACAACGGATTCTTGATGTCTTCATCCGGGTTGGGGGCCAGCCATGTCTCGGTCTCCGGATCCCATGCGTTACGGGTCATGCTCCATGTGTAGCTGAATGTACCGCCGCCTCCGCTGGCGTCGCGCAGGCTCTCGATGGTCAGGGTCTGCGGTAACACGGCGTAGATGGTGTCCGGGCGCTCCACCAGCTCTCCCGGGTCGAATTTCTCGCGTACGTGCAGGTAGAGTCGTCCTATGGCTGCGTTCTTCGATCCTTTGGATACCGTCCATTCCGTTTTGCATTTATAGTCCTTCACGTATCGCCGGAAAGCATAATCTCCCGGAACGTCCGTAGGCAGGGTCCAGTCTTTGTACGCTTCTTGCGTAAGGTAGACGGTGTCAAGGGGTTCGTATACGTCATTCGCGCGGTCGATAACCGTGTCACGGATGATCATGTATTGGTAACTCAAGACCGGGTTTTTCTGTTCGTCGTCTTTACCGCCCGAAGCCTCTTTGCCACCGCTGTTCTTGTCCTTGAATTTTACGTCCTCGTCATTCCAGCATGCCCACGTCTCACCGGTCACCACGCCGGCGTCGAAGACCTCATAGCCTTTGACGATGGTATATACCTGCTTGACGAACTCGCCGTAGGTCTGGGTCAGGATGACCTCTTGGTTTCCGCAGGGGCGGAAGACTTGGGCTTTGTCGCCGGACGGGTCTTCTATCAGGATGACTTCCGGACTGGGGGAATACCATTGTCCGACTCCCAAGTTGTTCTTCAGAGTCTGTATCCAAATGGTTTTACGGGGTTCGTTGCCTTCCTTCGGGGCACCCACGCCTTCCGCGCGTTCGATAGGACGGTTCTCGGCGTCCAAACCGATGGCAAAGGTAGAGAGCCATGATGCGGGATGATCCTTGAAACAGAGCAACTGGGGGTGGTATCCGTCGCCCCATTTCACAGCAGGGTTTTCGTAGAATGGACTGGTTTGCCGGCGAAAGATATCCGAGTTCTCAATGGCGTATTTCGTGTTATCGGTGAGGATAGGGTCATTGGCACCATAGCCGGTCGCGTACATACGCGTCAACTGCTGGTCAAACACCACTTTCGTCAACTGCTCTTCCGGCGCGTCGTTCTTGCCGAACAGGGCTCCTACGTGGTCCGATCCCTTGCAATAACCCATGTTATAGCAGTTGTCGATCACGGCCGAAGCATGGTTGTAACCCACCAAACCGCCTACGTGATTGTTACCGTCCGTGATGATACCTGTGTTGTAGGCGTAGCGGATCGAACCGTAGTTCGTGCCCACCAACCCGCCGATGTTATCGCCTTTCTGCGCTACGATCTGGACCATGTTAAAGCATTCTTGGATCCTGCCGCGGTGAACACCGACGATCGAACCGATGTTATTCGATGCATCCGTCATGATCTTGCCTTGCGCCAGACCTAAGTTGTGGATATTGGCCTCCGACGCTGTCTCAGCAATCAAACCGGCGCTGTTAATCGAGGAACTGAAGATATACAAATTGTATATCACATGGTTGTTCCCGTCGATCTCTCCCCGGAACGGCTTAGCCGTACTACCGATCGGCTTCCATTTAGTAGGGGTCTCAAGGGCTCCGCCCAAGTCCAGGTCTGCTGTTAACCGAATGGTCTTACCCGCAAAATCCTCTGTCTGACTCTGCGCGGCTATCCAGGCTAACTCCTCCGCGGTGGCTATCGTATACGTGCTCCCGCTTAAGGTCGGCGCTACCGTACTGCCGTTCCACGGGGTCGCCGCTCCCCATGCCATGCAACTCATTAACAGGGTTGCCAAAAGACTAATTCGAAATCGCATAGATTGTTGTTATGGTGTTTGATTGTTTGGTGTCACACAATTTTGCGCTGCAAAATTACTACAAAAATTGCACATATGCAAGTGTTCGGGTGTTTTTTTTGTCCAATAAAATGAAATTTAATTATTACTGTTGCAATAAAATTAGAAAAAAACAAACAAAACCCTTTGAGTGCTTTAGAAGCCTTGCTTCTTTTACAAATTGATACTAAAATCTGCCTGTAAGCAAGTTTCCAGACAGCTTTTACTACCAATTTGTACAACTCTACGAGTACAAAGCACTCAAGGACATAAACATAAAAAACATTGTTTGATCAAATCGAAAAATATAAATATCTTCATAAATAACTATACATCAATAAGATATAGATATATGCGACACGATTAACGCAACACCAGTAATTCCCAAATATAGAAATTTGGCAATTATTCTGTTTTTTTTCTGTTGTGTTTGAAAAAAGTAAAAGTTTTTCATGATTTTTCTTGTGTATTTGAAAAAAATATAGTACCTTTGCAGCGAATTTTAATCGAAGGCATACAATGCCGAGAAAAAAACTATATTGTCGAATTTTAATCGAAGGCATACAATGCCGAGAAATTGTAAGCGTGCTATGTTAGATCAAATTCGCAAGTACAACCTATGGGATGGAAATGTGCCGGAGTTGGGATTCCTGCGTACCAATTACACAGATAAGATACAGTCTGCAACGGGCAATCGTCTTGTCAAGGTGATTATAGGGCAACGTCGTGCTGGCAAGAGTTTTGTGTTGCGCCAATTGGCTAAACGTCTGATGGATGATGGTGTCCCAGCTCAGAATATCTTGTATATCAATAAAGAATATATTGAGTTTGGAGATGTCAAAACTGCTGACGATTTACAACTGCTATATCAAGAATACCGTTCTGTCCTTCAGCCCAACGGGAAAGTATATTTATTTATAGATGAAGTGCAGCATGTGCTCCAATGGGAGCAGTTTGTCAATTCCCACTCGCAGGATTTTGCTGAGCCGCAAGAAATCTTCATCAGCGGTTCTAACTCCGACTTGTTATCGGGAGAATTAGCGACTTTGTTATCAGGACGATATGTGGAGTTTGAAATACTGCCATATAGCTTCCAGGAATATGCAACGATGGAGGATCTTCCAATAAACCGCGAGAACTATCTCCATTTCCTGCAAATGGGAATGTTGCCGGAGCTCTTTTATCTCCATACAGAAGACATGCGACGGAATTATGTGGCGGCTGTCAAAGATACGGTTATGTTGCGTGACATCGTGCGGCGATATAATGTCAAAGACCCGCAATTATTGGAAGATCTGTTCCGGTATCTGGTCAATAATGCAGGACGGCTAACATCCATCTCCAATATCGTTAACTATTTTCAATCGCTCGGACGAAAGACCAATTATGAAACGCTATCTTCTTATGCATCGTATCTCGGCAAAGCCTTCCTTATGCACAAAGCAGAGCGTTTCCATATCGCGGGCAAGGAAATCATGACGGGCAATGCCAAGTATTATAGCAATGACCTCGCATATTATAACTATCTCTATCGTGGATTCGCGTATGGTTTCGGCAATTTGTTGGAGAATGCTATTTATCTGGACTTGCGCCGCAATGGGTGGCAACCATATGTAGGTGTTCAAGGCACATCCGAGGTGGATTTTGTTGCAATCAAAGGCGAACAGAAAATCTACGTGCAAGTATGCTGGGAGATGGCAAGTAATGAGGAAACAGCTCAACGCGAATACGCTCCTTTGCTGAAAATATCTGACCAGTATCGCAAAGTAGTCATCTCGTTGGATGAAATCCGCTTCCCGAACAATAATGGCATAGAGCACCTCTTCCCATGGGAACTCTCTGCCATTCTCTAATAAAAAGGGCAGGGTGGGGCATCCATCCACAATGAAGTCGAAGCTTATTTGTTCCAAACAAAATTTCTTTATACGATGGATCAAGGAATTGGTAGTACTCCTCTTACAGCAGCAGAAAGACGGTCTTCAAGCACTTTTTCTAATGCACTAAACACTCTCATGAAGATTTCAGTCAAAATGCTTTTAATGCAGTCGTAAGAGAATTCAAAACTGCATCTAACGCAAATAACCTTGGAGTATATGATAACAGTGCAAACCTACAATCTTGGATTACGTAGATATACCGCCGATGAAAGATTTCTTACTTGGTTCTATTATGCAATATACCCAAGCAAACGGACCGGATAAAGATGTTTATTTTACCCACTCTAATCATTTAGGTTCCGCCAACTGGATAACGGAGAGCAGTGGTATACCTGTTCAGTA